>NZ_JAUNXX010000003.1:0-60688 GCF_030539555.1 Methanobrevibacter sp.
AGTTTTCAGAACCGTCTATGCATGTTTCATTACCCTCAATACAAACTTCACCACCGTTGATATATATCTCTGATGTTCCGTAAGTGCAAATAGTATTGTTAATGAATCTGCAGTCTTCAACAGTATGTGCAAGTAATGTGTAAGTGAGATAATTACCGGATGAAGTCAAATTATTGCCAATTACATCAATATTACTTGATTCTACAACATATATTGCATATGCTGCATTTTTATCATATACCTCAATATTACAATTGGTGATTGTTGCTCCAAATGTTCTATAAACAAGAACTCCCCAACCGTTTGAGATCTTATCGTTTTTAATAGTTAAGTTTTCAACCCAAACACCATCAGTGTAAACTTTAAATTTAACATTATTAAATATAGGATTTTTACCAGTTATTTTAACTGCAGAATTGATGAATATTGTTTTATTTGAAAATTCACCATCAAAGTATAAAATATCTCCATCACTAACATTAGCTGACAAATATCCATTATCACTTATATAATTATCATAATTAACTGGAGTGACCGTATAGATTGTTCCATTAAAGTTGTATATTGGTTTTGAAGCATCATATTCTCCTTCAGGAGTTCTAACATGCCCATTACCTTTGTTAGGAGTTAGTACATTAACAGTATTAGAATTAGCATCCTTTGCATCAATCGCATAATAATTTTCAGTAGAAATATAATTATTTATAACAGTTAAATTTCCAGGCATCTTTTTGGAACTGAGTTTTTGAACTAAAACCCCCACACCAGATTGACTTACAATAGTATTACCAATTATTGTTAAATTAAATGCCAATGTGTTAATAAGAACACCTGCACCAGAAATTGTGGAAATATTATTATTAATAATTGAAATGTATGAACCTTGCGGATGAATTCCGGATCCTCCCAATACTTGCACAGTATTGTTTTCAACAATTGAATTATCAAGAACTGAAATTCCAGAACTTGATGAAGTGAGTCTGGCATTTAAAACAGTATTATTCACAACAACAGAACTATATGAACCAACAATAGCTGTTTCACCACCCGCTTCAACAGTCGGATTATTAAAATCAGCACCAGTAATGTTAATAATTTTATTGTTAATAATAGTATTACCTGCACCTGAAGTTGAAACACCTCTATACGCCCCAATAACCGTATTAGAGTCAATAATATTATTTTTACCCATTATTTGAATACCAAAACTCCAAGAAGTAGGTAATACATTATATTTAACCGTATTATTGTAAATTACATTATAATTAGATTCCCCTCCATTTAAAGGGCCGCCGGAATAACTTGATAAATAAATCGCATTTGCATCATCACAGCCAATATCATTATTTGCAATATTGTTATAATGAGCCCCACTTATGATTAAAGGAGGTGTGGATCTTGTCCCATGACCATAAGTTAACCCATAACAAGTCAACTTATTATCTGTAACATTATTGTAATTAGCATTATTTGCAATACAGATTGCATATGAAGATGCTCCAGTATTTACAATAGTGCATCCTTTAATTAAACAATTACTAGCACCATTTAAGAATACACCATAATTATAGTTATTGGTATTTGCGATATTCAAATTGGATATGTTACTTCCAGAAGCACCATCATATAATGTAAATACACAGTTTTGAAGATTATTTGAACTTGAACCTACAATATTTACCGGCACCCTAAATGTAAAATTCACTTTAGAGAAATCTCCGTCTACATTAATTATATCTCCCTGTTTAACATCGGTTGAAACTAACTCTCCTTTTTTGTTAAAGTAATTATTATAATTATCTGCATTAACTGTGTGTGAAGAAGAAGTTAAAACCTCGTTATTAGTTGTATCATCAGATATTATTTCATCTGAAATACTTAAATCATGAAAAGTTTCATCACTACTCTCCAATGTAGCATTTAAATCATCAGCTGCGCTAACAGCACTTATTGATATAAATAGCAGCAATAAAACTAATATAAAATTAATTTTTTTAACCATGATATACCTCACATTAAATTCAAATATAGTTTAAAGCTTTATTAAACAAAACTTTAATAATAATCTATTATATTATTAATTTTATAATTAAAGTATATTTAAAAATTTCTAAAATTTAAAAAAAAAGTAAATGATTAATTAATAATCATCATATTCATCATTCGGATTTCTAAGATAACCTGCTAAAAATATTACAATCAATATAATTACAGCAATAATAACAAACATCGGCATACTGGATTCTGTTGCAGTTGCAGATTTGGAAGTGGATTGTTCTGACAGTTCATATGCTTTGGAATTACCTGAATCACCTGCTGAAGCGGATGAAGCAGATGAACTTGAATCCTGAGATTCTGAAGCAGTTTTGGCTTCTCCGGTTTGACCCCCATCATTACCTGCAGAAGTTTTTCCACTGAATCCATCACTTGACTGTTGTTTTTGAGTAGTTCCATTAGCTAATTGATTGGCATTACCATTATCTGAACCAGAATTGGAATTACCGTTTGATGAACCCTCTGCATTGCCATTTGTAGACTCTTGGGTTTCCATTTGATATAAAGGATCAGTGTTTGTTGCTTGAGCTAAAATATCTGAAAACTGTTGTTTTTTAGAAGGAGTTAAAGAACTCATTTGAATAATTTTAGAATTCCATTCAAGATTTTTACAGGTGTGGTGACAACATGCAACCCCATATTGAATTACCTGATTCATATACTCATCAACCAGTTTTTGAACAGTTTTGGCATCTCCAGACCAGGTTCCCTGATTTGCCAGATAAATCATCCATGCAAGTGAAGTCTGATAACCTGCTGACGTAGTTGCACCATCAATATAACCATTCATTCCTAGCAGTTCATTAGCCAATTGATTTCCCAATTCAGCATTCAATTTATTATTACTTACAGTCAAACCTCCAAACATGTTCTGGTACCTTGCCGCATATGAGTTCATTCCGGTACCACCACCGGTTATAAGAGGCATATAATATTTAGGGTTTAAAAGAGTGGTTCTTATTTCATATTCGATTTCTTCCTCATAGGTTCTTGCAACATATTTATTCTTGACCCTTATATCCACAAATGAAGTGTCAGGCCTGGATAACCCTGACTGATTTCTCAATACAGTAGCTGCATTATATAACCCGCCAAACCAGTCATAATAATCATCTGAATCGAATAGTCTCCAAGTACTGTCAAAGTTTTGAGTTATCAAATCAGTTTTATTAAGCAAGTATATGAAGTTATCTTTCTGATTAGAAATTACAAGATTGCCATTTTCATCAATAGTCCATGAATAGGATACTCTTGACAAGTAAACATCCATTGCAAACTCATTTATTGTATCAATATTCCAATCCGCAGTATTTGGAATAAGGTTAGACATACCTGTTCCTTCCAATACATTGCCCGGAAGACCGAATAATCTATCCAGAGAAGGATTTTCTGCATAATGTTTGATAACATAATTGTTAGTCTCATTTTCATATGGTGCAAAAGCAGCCAAATTTACAGCAGTCACCATCCAGTTAATCCAATCCCTATTGTTTGTTACGATACTCGCAAATACATCAATTCTAGGTCTGTGAACCACAGTACCATTATTAAGCTTTACAGTCAGAAATTCCAACGGAAGCATTCTTACGCCAATAACCTTACCATTATCAGCCCATACCGGTTTACATCCCAGGAAGTATAAGAATTCTGCAACACCAATACCTTCAGTTCTTGATATTTCAGTACCCCAAAGTATAATTGAAGTTAATTCTGGCCATTTCCCATGTTTTTCATAATAATTAGCGAGTAATAAATCAACAATATTCACAGCGGATTCATATGCTGCCTCAGAAGGCATTCTTGAAGGGTCAGATGCATATCCATCATATCCAGTAGGTATTGAATCCCCATAAGAAGGATCTGCAAATAAACCTGCAGGAACATAACCTCCTTCCAATGCAGTTAGAATAGCATTCCATTCATTGTTATTTTGAATATTGACAATTACCTGTTCAGCATATAATGTTGCATTATATAATGAGCTGTTTACTTTAATTCCAAATCTCTCGTTTAATTCGCTGACAGAACTGCCATTAACAAGATATGCAACATAATCTCTTAAAAATTGTTTAATTTTATTAGATTCAGTTAAATAATTTAGATTACCGTCAATATCACTATAAAAATTCATTCCTTTAAATTGAGGATATAAGAATTCCATTATATAATTATATATCTTAGTTTGTGAAATAGTAATTGTAACAACTTCTTCAACCAGTTCATTGCCGGTTAAAATTTTACCTAAAGAATGAAGACCATAAGTAATGAAATCATCACCCATAGATTCCAGATAAAGATGCAAATCATCGAGCCAAGCATCAAAAGTTTCATTTTTTTCGTTGAATTTTCTAAATCCTAATGTTGGAGCCAAATCTATGATTTTTTTCTTGTATGCCGCAGCATTAGCAGTTACATTAAGTTTAACTTGGTCTTTATAATATGTAATATAATTATTTAACACAGTATAATTACCATATAAGCCAGAAGTTACCATTGCAGGAGTCATGTGTGTAATTAACATCGCTGCGATCCTATCACGTGCCACCATAGCCTCTCCAGGGTTTGAAACAATATAGGGATAGATAGTTGGAGTTAAAGTCAATTCAAATGTCCAATCTCCTTCAACTGAACCCAAATTTGTGCCTGGCAACCATTCAATAGTACCGTGAGTACCCATATTAATAATTGCATTTACCTTGGCGGTTTGGTCTAACCATTCATAAAATGCCACATAATACTGTGTTGGTGGCAGTGTCAAATCATGGTAATTTTCAACAGTTTTAATCTCTTCCCAACCTCTACTTGGCTGGAAAGTGATGAATATATTGCCGAACCAGATTCCCGGAACAACCATGTACTGTTCATCAGTACCATTATACACCATTGAAGGCCCCAAACCTGATCCCCAATAGTCAGTCATATTTTTAATTAAATCCTGAGGAAGGCCTTTTATTAAATTACGATAATCTTTGGTGGATATTAATTGATTATGTTGAACTAATGCACCCCAATTGTTTAAAACATATTGGTTGAGTAAACCAGAAGCCCAAGACCCCTTATTACCCATTCCAAAAATAATATCTTCCAATTGACGAGGAGTCATGATATTCCTTATATCCCCACCAGTATCATATCCCTGCTCATATAACTTGATAAGAAGTTCATAAGTACTTTGAGTAACATTCAAATATGATGCACCAATTTCTGCTTTACCCGGAGGATAATTATACAAAACAATAGCTATTGTTTTATCAGAATTATTTAAATCTTTCAAATCAGCCCATCCACAACTCAATTTAGCCATTTTGTCCACACCGGATTGAATTACATGAGTCTTACCTTCACCATCAACATAAGATAAAATTACCGGACCGAATACGCCTTCAAAACTTGGGAAAGTTACCGCATAAGTCCATTCAATTTGTGGACCGAGTTCACTATTATAACTATATTCAGAAATTTCATTAACTCCTTTAAGAACAGTCAAATCAATTTCAGATAAATCTCCTTCAGCAGACCCATTAGCATAACTTAAAGACCAACTATACAATGAAGTAATAGTTGAAATACCTAGAATAGAAGCATTTGTAACTCTGTTTAAAATTGAAGACATTGATGGATTAGTACTTGTCTTAAACACATTAAATGCAACCCTACCATTGGCAGAATAACTTCTGATTAATGAATCAACAACATCCCCACCACAGTAATATGTTGCAATAGCAATTACTTTTTTATCCGGATTAAGCTTGGATTTTAAATCATTTTCAAATCTGTTGAACAAATCAGTAGGATTTAATGCATGTTCAACCCAATATTCATATTCTTCTTTCATCCAATTTAAGCTTCCATCACTGGTTTTTGTATAACCCGGATTTTGTGTAATCCATTGATGTATCAAATCAGCACCAGGAACAAGAGTATACATTCCCAAATCAGGATGATAGAATCCGCATTCAGGACTCATTAAAGGAATTCCTTCTTCTGTTAAAGTTGGATTTGTATATTTATTAGGATTGATTAAATAACAGACATATTTAAAGTAATTTTCCATATTAGTTTTTAAAACATCAGAATCCTGAATGTCTTCAGCCTGGAAATAAGATCCGATGTAAGTGTTTTCTATGGTGTCATAATTATTATTATTCGGATTAGCACCAATGATATGTAAACCAGTTGCATTCAATATCTCCTGTGAATAAACACCAAAAGTGTATGCAACCTTATAATTAATATTTGCAGGAGAATTAGCTAAAATAACCTTTAAATAGGATGCTGTGAACTTGTTATATGATGAACTTTCAGCAAACATGTCAATGTGTATATAATTAGCATATTCGGCTAACCAAACTCTTGATTCATCAAAGTTGGTAGTGCTGATGTATGCAACACGTCTGGACATGTTCATTAGTAAATCAACTTTTTCGTTGTGGGAATTGTAGTCAACCAACAACAAGATATCCGGAACAAACATCACATCTTTAAGGGTGTATGTAACGTCATTTTTATTTGTTAAATCAACATCTATTTTAATAGGTTCATAAGACAAGTAACTAACTTCCAAATAATATTTGCTTGATCCGATGTTTTTAAATTCTGCAACTCCTTTAGAATTAGTTTTTTGAGTAGAAATCAGTTTATTTGATGAATCAAAAACCTTAACTGTTGCACCCGGTAAAATGAACCCATCTTCATCCCAAGTTTTTCCGGTTTCATTGAATGAATCTTTTACATAAATCTTAATTACATTATTATTTGATGATAATACATCACCACCAAGATTATCCGATGAGAGAATTTCATCACTGGAATTCTCAATTTTTTGGACAGATAAACTATCTTGAACATCATCAATTTGAGGTGAACTAGATACAGCATCTTCAATTGTTTCATTATCTGCTGAAAATACACAGCCTATAGAAAATAAAAGTATTATTGCAATAATTAATGTGAACAACAATTTTTTATCTGATTTCAAAGTTTCACCTCGTATTATATTATATAATTATTATTTTAATCACTTAACATATTTAAATTTTAGTTGAGGATATTTAAAAAATACTAAAATTAATAAAAACTTATTTAATTTCAATATACAAATAAGATACATTTAAATACTAAATCAAATATATAAAGTGTGCTATTATATAGAGGTGATAATATGCGTAAGATTACTATTGGTATGGTTATTTTATCTATAATCCTGATAGGTATGGTTATACCAGCAGGTTTTTCAGGTGAAGCCAATTCAGTTGTTATAACCTATGGTGAAACTACTCATGCGAATACAAATTATAAAGCTGACGTTGATTCCTTTTTTAAAAGTCAAACCAGCTTAGACTTAAATAATGTCGCTGAAAAAATTATTACAGCTAGTGAAGTTAACAAAATTTCAAGTACAATAACAGGAAAAACCTATGACTCAAGTCAGATTTTTTCCTCAGCACTTGTTGACCTTAATGATAATGACAATCTCGAAGTTAGTGTGGACAAATCAAAAATCACCACCATAACTGGAGATATGTACTTATCCGCATTGAAATCAGCCGGAATTACAAGTGGACATGTTTATGTAACTAGTCCAGTAACTGCAACAGGAGAATCCGCACTTGCAGGAATAATGAACTCATATGAAGAAGCCACTAATGTTGAAATTCCTGAAACTGTAAAAGAAGCAGCAAATAAAGAGATTTACACACAAGCGGAAATTGTTGAAAATTCAAACGTTAGCGCTGATAAGTTATCTGACTTAGTGGATGATGTCAAAGAAACCGTGCAAGAAGAAAACATTACAGATCATCAGACTATTGTAAACATTATTAACAATTACACAATAAACAACAACATTAACATTACAAATAATGATATCGAAAATCTTGCAAGCTCAATTGAACAAATTCAAAATGCTCAAGGAGACATCAATAATTACGAAACTCAGGTATCTGAAATTTTAAACAGTACGGATACTGGTGATTCAACAAATGACATATTAGGAGGAATATTTAACTAAAATATTCCCAACCTCTTTTTTTAAAATTTCTTAAAGATATTACTACAAATTATTAATGATATCCAAAATACATTAAGATAATACTACAAATTATATATTAATAATATCCACAAATATATTAATATGAATCAAATTAAATCTGCTAAGAAAAGAATTTTTTATTATGATATTATAAGGGCATTTGCCATCATTTGTATTATTGCTTGCCATACCTTCGCATCATTTGCAAGTACAAAAGGCCTATTTGGTTCAAATTTTTGGTATTATTCCGTTTATTTAAATATGCTGCGTAATTTAGGAGTTCCTCTTTTTGTAGTCCTTAGTGGATGTTTACTAATTGGTAGAAAAGATTCGCTTATTACATTCGCAAAAAAAAGACTCAACCGGGTTTTGGTTCCATATATATTTTGGGGAATAATATTCATTTTATTTGTAATTTTCTTACAATATATCGGCCAGAACTATTATGATTACGGCACTATCGGCAATTTGATTTTTAGTGTGTTCAACATCAATCCAGATGGAAAAACCGTCTTCTTTTGGTTTGTGCCAATGATTCTGGTAACCTATGTTATAATATTCATAATCAATAAGCTCAATGAACGTTACGAAAATACTTTAAAAATTGCTTTGATAATAAGTTTAATATTAATAGTTTTAATCAATATTGATTTAATACCTAAATCAAAACCATATAATTACTTGTATTATTTCATTTTTGCAGTAATGGGATATTATTTATCCGGATGTGATTTGAATAACAATAAATATGTTAATTTAAGTTATAACAAACTGTTGGCCCTATTCCTAATAATTGCAATCGCATTTTATAGTGCTGAAATTTTATTGCTAACATCACATTCATTAAGTATCAAAAGCTATGGTTCAATATCCCAATTCAACATATTAAACATTATCGCTGTACTTTCAACATTCCTTGCATTCAGATGTTTCTCAGAAAGTGATGGGATAATTAACAAATTAGAATCCAGCAAACTAGGAAAAGCAATTTTTTCAGTTAGTGTGTGCAGTTACGGAATCTATTTATCCCATATGATAGTTAAATATGGATTTTACATTTTATTAGCACCACTAAAATCTCAGAAGTTTGTTTATACTTCACTTACATTAGTTTTAACATTAGTTTGCTCATGGGCATTAATCTTAATATTAAGCAAGATACCTGTCTTAAAGAGATTATGTGGAGTGTAATTCCAAAATCTCTCTTTTTTTATTTTTATCGTGATTTTTATGAAATGGAAAATAGGCCATGTAAAAATTGACAATCAGGTTGTTTTAGCACCAATGGCCGGAATATGTGATTCTGCTTTTAGAAGAATTGCCAAATCAATGGGTTGTGGTCTTATTGAAACGGAAATGGTTTCATCAAAATCTCTAATGTATGGCAACTGGAAAACAAAAGAGATGTTATACATGACCGAAGAGGAAAGACCGATTTCCCAGCAAATATTTGGAGCAGATCCCGAATCATTTGAAATTGCGGCGGAATATATCTCAAAGACAATGAAACCCGACATCATTGACATCAACATGGGATGTCCTGTAACCAAAGTCGCAGTTAAAAGCAATGCAGGAAGTGCTCTTTTAAAAAACATTGATAAAATCGATGAAATAGTAAGAACAGTTGTAGATGCTGCAAATATACCAGTGACAGTTAAGATAAGAAGCGGATGGGATAAAAAAAGTATAAATGCCCTTGAAGTTGCAGGAGTTATTGAAGATGCCGGAGCATCAGCCATTACCGTTCATCCACGCACAAGAGAAGACCGATACGACATTCCAGCAGATTGGTCATTAATACATGATGTAAAAGACCATGTATCCATACCTGTCATTGGAAATGGAGATATTTGGTCATGTTATGATGGAAAAAAGATGATTGATGAAACGGGTTGTGATGCAATTATGCTTGGAAGAGCTGTTCGTGGAAATCCATGGTTAATCAAGCAATGTATTGATTATTTAGATAGTGGAATTGAACCGCAAAAAGTAACTCTTGATGAAAAAATAGCAATGATAAAAAGGCATGTTGAACTACTTTCTGAAAAATTGCCCGAAAAAGTGGCAGTGCATAAAATGAGAACACATGCAGCATATTATCTTAAGAATTCATATAGAAGTGTAGAAATTAAGCCAAAATTATTTAAAATTCACACAAAAGAGGAGTTATATGAATTGCTTGAAGATTACAAGAAATCCGTTGCTCGTTAACCATCTCATTTAAGCATGTTAAATGTTAGGATTTTGTTTAGCAATGCAATAATGACAAGTTGCATTGACATTATCCATATGCTTTTCCTTAACTGGACAGAAATATTCACCATTAATTTCTTCAACTTTCAAGTTTCCAGGAAATTCGCTTCCAACATGATGTATTGGCTCTTCTGTGATATACGTTACATACAATGAAATGACAGCATAAACTAATGGGAATTTATCTCCTTCAAAACCCGGCAATGCCTCTTTTTCAAACATTCTCTCAAGAATAGGGAATGTTTCATCAAAGGAATCCTTATCAATATTTGAATCATCATAATCCTTTAAAGCGATGAGTTCATTTATGCGCAATATGAAATTTTTAATATAAATTTCCAGGAAGTGTTCACGATACTCTTCATCGAGATATTCACCTTCTTTTCTCATGCGTTCAGAAAGCTCCATTAAGTCATATACACTAATTGTATGTGCATATTTTTTAAGTATTCCCATCAATTCGCTTTTTTTAATAGAATTTTTTGAGGATAATTCCTTTAATTCTATTAGAATATCTTTAGATTCCATAGTAGTATATTATTTTTATGAATTAAAAATATTTTTTTGTTTAATATGTTAGGGAAGTAAACTTAATTAATGTAAAAATTAGTAAAATAAGAAAATAATTAATATTCATGGCCCGTTAAGAGTAACCCACCTTCTGTTTAACAGCATTCATCTTAGCGTGCTACCTTGCCTCATACAGATTGTCATCGGCACCTTTGCTCTTGCATCCTATGGAATGGCCGTTTCACCGTTCCTTTTAATGTCCTCAATTTAATATCATCGTCAACCATTAAAAGACGTGTCGTTTCTGCTCCAGAGTCATACTTCTCAGTATACGTTTTTCAACGCCATAGTTCTGTGTGATGGGCGGAGTTTCCTTAGTTTAAAATAAACCAGCAGCTGTCTTTAACTTGCCAAAAAATATTAATTAAAAGTAGCAGGGCCTAGATTTGAACTAGGGATCTCGGGGTTATGAGCCCCGCGGGATCACCAGACTACCCCACCCTGCTATACGAACAAAAATAGTATAAAACTATAATATAATTTTAATAAAGATAATATATAAACCTTTCTATATTTATAGAAAAAATTGAAAAAATTAAGAAAATAAAATTAATTATTTTCCAAAGATTCAATTCTTTTATCTAAATCATCCAATTTCTCTTCAGTGACTTTTTGGAATTCTTCAGAAGATTTTTTAAATTCATCAAAAGATTTCTCCAAACTATCAACATGACTTGTGGTTTCGCTGAATTTAGATTCCAATTCATCTAAATCATTGGTTGTAGCTAAAGACCAGTCTTTAATTAGTTGATCGCTTTTTTCATCTAAAAACGCATCAATTTTGTGAGAAAATGCATCAGTATTTAAACCTGACATGTCTATATCACTTAATTTAACTTTAATCCTTTTACTCATTGAGCCAGACTCTTCTTCAGCCTGTTCTTCTTTAGTCAAATCATAATCTGAATTTTTACCCAATAGCTCATCCATATGAGCATCAGCAGTTTTTGGAACGTAACTACGTAATTTTTGAGCTGTTTCAGGGCTGTTAAGTAAATAATAATAAATTAAAATTATAATAGCAATAATCAATATTATTATTGCAAAAGCTTCAATAGCTTCCATATTATCCCCTATTTATTCATTTTATTAAGTTTAGCTTCTTTAGCCTCAATTTCTTTGAGCATTTTTTCTAATTTCTTTTGCTCGGTTTGAGCTTCCAATCTTGCCAATCTTTCATTAATTTCAGTGTGCAAATAACCAACTTCACTTCTGACATCAGTAGTGGACTGTCTTATTGCAGAAAGACTATCTTGTTTGTCTTGTGGCAATGGAATCGGATTATCCATTAATCTTTTGGATTCAATATCTTTCTCAACCATAGACATTTTTTTAAGTTCAATTTCTTTTTCAAGCATTAAAATTGAATTTTTAGATTGTGCAACTTTTCTCCATTGGAATACAATAATTAAAAGCACAATTGCTACAATAATCAAAACAATTAATAAGAACATTTGATCAGGAATTGTAGGGACATCCATATTATTACCTCCGATTAAATTTATACAATATAATGAATATAAAATATTATATAAACTTTATCAATTATAAAATTAATTATTAATACAGAAGGTAAATATCTATGATGGAATCTTATATAAAAGCTGGAAAAATTGTTTCAGATATTCGCAGTGAAGCTTCAAAAATGATTAAAGATGGAACTTTAGTCATTGACCTAGTGGAATATGTAGAAAGTGAAATTTTAAAAACTGGAGCAGAAATTGCTTTTCCATGTAATGTATCAATAAATGAATTTGCGGCACATTATACTTCTCCGGCAAATGATGAAACTTTAATCAATGCGGGAGATATGGTAAAATTGGATTTAGGTGCAATGGTTAATGGGTATATTGCTGATTCTGCAGTAACTATAATCGCTGAAGGAAACATTGATGAAAATTACTCCCAAGACGAGATTAATTTACATGAAGAAATTGTCGAAGCGTCCGCTGCAGGTCTGGAAGCTGCAATATCCACCGTTAGAGCGGGTGTTGAAGTGGCAAAAATTGGAGCTGCAGTGCATGAAGCCATATCAGAATACAATCTAAACCCTATTTTTAATTTAGCCGGGCACAGTTTAGAGCAAAATAATTTACATGCTGGAATTTCAATACCAAATTATGATAATCATGACGGATATGTTCTAGAAGAAGGTCAAGCAATCGCAATTGAACCATTTGCAACAAATGGAGAGGGCATTGTAAATGATGCACCTGGCCATTACATCTTCTCGTATATGGCAAATAAGCCCTTCAGAATGAAAAGTACACAAAAAGTGTTAAAATACATCCAAAACAATAATCAGCATGTTCCATTTTCAGGAAGATGGATAACAGATAAATTTGGTGAAAGACGTGGAAATACTGCTTTAAAACAATTATCCGATGCCATGGCAATTTATCCATATTCCCCACTTAGAGAAAAGAAAGGTTGTTTTGTAAGTCAAAAAGAACATACTGTAGTTGTTGAAAAAGAAGGTTGTATTGTTACAACAATTTAGAAGAGAGCATATCCTCTTCAAACTATTTTTTTATAATTTAAAATAAGAATTTTTGTTGATTTTTAAAATAATAAAAGAAAAAAAAGAAAAGAAGGATTAGTATTCCACAGGAAGTGGTAATCCCATTTTAGCCCTTCTTTCTCTTTCTTTACCGTTTTTGTCTTTTTTACCTTTAGCTAATTTTTCAAGTAAAGGAAGACCAGGTTTTACTTCGTCCATTGGTTTTGTTTCAATTAAACCAGCAGCGACAGCACCTTTGAATATGTTTGCACCGTCATCAGTTCTGGTCAATACAGTAGACCAACCGTCAGGAGATCCAACTGAACCAGTTGATACATCAGACCATTCAGCAACATAATCCATACATATGTTACATCCTGCTTGTTCGTATCCGTGTGTTTCTTTAATGGCTAAACCAGAGTCTTCTCCATCTTTGGTTAACCAGAATTTTCCTTTACCAATGTCCATTTTGCTTGCATCTTGTAAGCTGTCAAATCCTAATTTTGCAGTTGCAAATGTGTCAAGAGAAGCCATAGGGAAGTTTTCCATACAGTAGATACCGACAATTAATTTGATTTTGTCAGCGACAAATCTAGTGAATGGGTAAGCTTGTGCTTTTCTTAAACCTTGGGTTTGACATGGAGTTGCTACTACACCAACTTTTTCTAATCCATATTGACGTGTTGCTTCTTTTACTGCGGATAAAGTTGGGGACATTGAATATTTGGTTCCTGCTGCAGCGATAACTTCATCTGCGGAAGTTACTACAGTAGGAATAGGTCTCCAATCATCGTCAGGAGTTCCAGCTACTACTGCACCTTCAATAATTCCTTCATCGAGTGCGTAACAGAGTAATGCTGAAACAATTCCTCCGTCTTGTGATACATCTAGAATTTTTTTCTCAGTAGATCTTGCAGAGAGTGCTTCTTTATAAGTACCTAATGGCATATTCAATCCTCCTAAAGTCCTGTTTCCTTTTTAATTCTTTCTACAGGTAACCATGCTCTTGGACACATTGTGTAACAATTTCCACATTTAATACATCTGTCTCTGTCACAACTAGGTCTACCTTCAGAAAAGCCCATAGCTCTTGTTGGACAAGCTAGAGCGCAAGTTCCACATCCAGAACATAATCCGTTACGGATAATGTTAGTTAATACGTCACAACCACAACCTTTTTCACATGCAGCTTTATCTAAAGCAGGTTGTAAGTATGCCATGTCTCCTTCACATAATGCAACTACAGCTTTTGCAATCATTTCAGGAGCTACAGGACAACCTGGAAGTGCTAAATCTACTTTAACTAATGAACTGATAGGTAAGAAAGATTCGTGTTTAGGTTGTGCTTGTTGACCACCACGAGCGAAAGTGGTGAAACAACCAGTCATTGCACAGGAACCGAATGCACAAATTAAACCAGATTTTTTTCTTGCTTCTAAAAGTTCGTGTACACTGTGTTCATCTTGTAAACATACAGAACCTTCAATTAAACATAAGTCCATTTCAGGCATTTCTTCAGCATAAGTACCGTGAATCCATTTGTCTACTAAAGTTTGTCCGTATACAATGTCAATCATGTCAGTTAAAACAGTGGATAATATGTCATAGTTTTCAGTTAAAGACATTGCATCACCGGTACAACCACTTAAGTGTATGTAACCAATACGTGGTTTGGATGAAGCAGCTTTAGGTTCTTCTGGTGCTTTTGTTTCAACAGGAGCAGCAGCTTCAACTTTTTCCTCTACTTTTGGTTCTTCTGCTTTTTCAGATCCACCAAAAGCTTTTTTCAATTTATCAAACATTATTTTACCCCGATTTCTTTTAAAATAATATCTATAGTTTCTGGAATAGCCTTTTCAACAGGTTCTGTTAAACCCATATCAATATCCGGAGTTGGTATTTCAGCAGGTTTACAACCAACAATTACAACTTCACATTTTTTGGAAATTTCACGAAGAGGATCCTCAACAGTCATACCATGAGGATTATCGTATTTTCCTTGTTGCATAACATTAGGAT
Organism: Methanobrevibacter sp.; assembly: GCF_030539555.1. Taxonomy (GTDB): domain Archaea; phylum Methanobacteriota; class Methanobacteria; order Methanobacteriales; family Methanobacteriaceae; genus Methanocatella. The sequence goes on from NZ_JAUNXX010000003.1 coordinate 15,429, forward strand.
CAAAAATATCCACAGTTCCAGGTTCATCATTAAATTCAACTACATCCACAACGATGAGTTTTTTCCAATTATAATCAGTATATAACGGGAAAAAGTTAGTTGGAGCTGCAGTTCCACCATCAATAAATTGAACACCTTTAGGTAATGTTATGCCTTTAACTTTTTCTTCAATGTCTTTTAAAATATCCTTATCAAACTCATTTTCAACAAAGTCAGTAATTGCCGGATCATAATAGTCTTTTTCATCATTAAAAATTTTTTGTAAAATATTAATGACTACTGGACCGTATCCATCATCTTTAAATAATACATTCCCGCATCCAATTACGATAATATCCGAATCATAAGGCATTAATAAATCCTCCAAATACTTAGATTCTCACCATTTCGTTTTTAAGAATGGATTTATCTTCATCGTCAACTACCATTACATGAGTAGCACAGGATAAACATGGATCGTAAGCTCTGATTACATGTGGACCTAACTCATGATGGAATCCTTCAGTTGCAGGACCCATAGTTGGAATATTCCAAGTAGTTGGTACAATTGCAGAGTAGAATTGGGTTTTACCTTCTTTGACTTGAGCCATGTGTACGTCAGTTCCTCTAGGACCTTCAATAACACCAAATCCAAGTTCACCAGTTCCTCTTTTATCGTATGATACATTCGCAGGTGCTGCAGGATCAATTGCATCTAATGCTTCAATACAAGCTTCATAGTTTTTAATCATTTCGTCAGCACGTGCAACGTGTTGAGCAACTACACCTTTATCTTTAAATCCTGCAAATTTTTCCATTCTTGCTCTTGGACCAGTTTCAACATTAGTTCCTTCCCATAAAGGAATTACAGAACATGCTTTTTTACCAATGTCTGGGTCATCATACCATGCTTCAGGTAATACTTCTGAGAATTTGTCCATATCGAAATCGTTGGTACCGTAAGTTGCATCGGTAGCCATTAATGGTTGGTTAACTACACCTAAATCTTTAGGTAACCCAGCTTCAAGTACACAGTTTTTGATAAATTCAACGTGTGCTTCGAGTTTTGGTTTGAATGCAGTCATTCTTTCGATTAATCTTTCTTTGGTGAATGGTGTAATGTTTCTTGCCATTCCACCTACTCTAATATCAGATGGGTGAATACCTTCACCAGCAATCATATCTACAACATATTGAACAGTTTTTCTTACTTCACTTACACTGTTAACTGCATCTACGAATTTGTCCTCAGGGACAACGTCAGGTGCAACTAAGAAGTGGTGAATTGCTGCACTGTTAATACCATGTGCTGCAGCGACAGCTTTTCTTAACAATTTAGCTGTTTTAGGAATTTCGATTCCTAATGCCATGTCCATTGCTTCAGCTGAAGCTAAGGTATGTGGAATTGGACATACTCCACAAATTCTTTGACATAAAACAGGAGCGGTTTCAGGAGCTTTGTTAAGAACCATCTTTTCTAAACCCCTAACAGGAGTTATACTTAAATACATCCCTTTTGTAACTATCCCTTCATCATCAACTTCCATGACGAGTTCGGCATGGCCTTCTTGACGAGTTGTAGGGGATATAACTACTCTATCTTTCAAATTTGTCACCTCAATTTTAAAACTTAGAAACTAACATTAATAATATTTGTTTAATTATATTTATAAAGTAATACTAAAAATACAGATAGAAATATATATAAGAGATAAACAACTTAATTATATTATTATCTTTAATAAAATTATTAGGAGGGATAATATTGGAAAAATCAAATATAATCATTTCAATAATTATTGTGTTATGTATTGCAGCAGCAGTAGCGGCATATGGAATAACCAATAGTAACAATCCAATTTTTTCAGATTTATCTAGTATGCCTGCTAACGATAATCCCGGAAGTGGAACTGGAAACAATACCACATTAACTAATGGAAGTGGATCTTCTGTAGCAACCACATCTGGCAGTGACAGCAGTTCTAGCTCAGGACCAGGATCAGATGATAGTGGAAGTTCAAGTGGCAGCTCAAGTTCAGGATCCGGATCAGGATCAGATTATAGTGGAAGTTCAAACAGTGGAAGTAGCAGCGATTATTCCTCAGACAGTAGTAGTTCTTCATCTGATTATTCAACAGGTACTTATTTATCTCAATCTGAAGCACAAAGTATTGCAGATGGAGCAGTTCAACAAGAAGGATGTTATGCTGGTACTGTAAGTTATTCTGGTGGATACTGGTATTTCACAGTATACAATGAAAATGGAGAAGCTGTCGACAGTATTATGATTAATGATGCAACAGGTCAGACAGGAAGAGGATAAGATTAAAATTTTTTAATCTTTTTTATTTTTTTAATAATAACAGATAAATATATATAATAAAAAAAATAAATCAATTATTGTTGTACTCAAGGGCCCGTAGCCTAGCTGGATAGGGCGTCGGACTTCTAATCCGAAGACCCCGGGTTCAAATCCCGGCGGGTCCGTTAAAAATTACTATTTTTTCTAAAAAAAACTAAAAACTTTAATATGATATTTTTGGGCTTGTAGCCTAGTCTGGAAGGGCGTAAGACTCCTAATCTTAAGATCGAGGGTTCAAATCCCTCCAAGTCCGTATTAAAAATTATCCAACGTCAGTGTTTTCGTTGGTTTTCTTTCTTTTACATGATTATCGAATAAAATTTGACCATATTTGCCTCCCCCACCAGGAATCACTTCAATAGACCTATTTCTAAATGATTCTATAACCCGAGCAATATTTAAATCAATTTTACTTATTTCACCAATAGGGGAATTAATCAAAACATCTATCTCAGTACCAAAAGCATCAATTAGTTTTTGCCATTTACCCTGAACTGTCTTTGTAGTAACTCCTTTTCCATAAACTGCAGATATTAACTCTGCAAGAGGCATAAGATGAATATAATCCGGTCTGAAATCCGGATGTTTTGGTTCAGAATAATCAGCAATCTCCGAAATTCTATAATCTACACCTTTTTTTATAGTTCCGCCACAACTGCATTTCATTTTATTATCTTTAGCAACCTCAGGATCTATAATTTTAAAACATTTGATACATGCAGTCATGTGATATTTTCCAAGGTTTGGAACCAAACCGTAATTTGTTTTAATTTCTCTTTTTTTAATTGAATTTTTTATTGAAGAGTATGAAATATCTTTAATCTCCAATGTATTAAACTCCCGACCAAGCCTATGAGGCCAAGGAGAATGAGCATCAGAATTTGTTAAAAATGGAAAATCCTTAAGTTCACTAATCGTATCAGCCATAAAAGTATCTGCAGATAAACCTAACTCAACAAAATCAGGTTTTTTATCATAACAGTCATAAATACTGTCAAAGGATTTATACATCCCCGTCCAAGGAGTGAATGCATGCGCCGGACCAATCAAACAATCATATTCCCTAACCATCTCTAAGAGTTCCGCACCAGTGTATCTTGTTCTTGGTCTGCCATCAGTATTTTTATTTTTAGAAATCAATTTTTCAGACAGTTCACGTGCAATATCAATATTTGGAATGATAATCAAATGATGAATCCTATTTCTACCTTCAACTTCTGTTGTTAGAACAAAATCCATTCCGTCCAAAGTATAAATTCCATCCCCCGAATAGATTGTGCTTTCTTCAATAATGTTTAACCAACCTGGATGAAACGCATCCCCTGTGCCTAAAAGATGTAATCCTTTTAATTTAGATTTAGGAGCCATGTTTTTAATTATCATGTCTTTTGATGATGCTGATGAAAAACAACTGTGAACATGAAAATCTGCATTTACCAACATGAATATTAATTATAAAATTAAATTTATATTAAATTATCCAAAATTTTACTTAAATGTGCAACCGAAAATGTATCCCTTTTGGGAGTTAAATCGACCCCAAGATTATCTTCATTAACACTTGAATCAATTTCATCAAGATTTTTTAAAAAATAATCTGTTCTTTTGATTAAATCAATAATTTGCTTTTGAGTTGTTGGATATGCAAGTTTTAATGTAGGGATTTTAAAATCTTCAATGATTTTAATTTCTAATATTTTAGCATTATTACAAGAACTTGAACCGAATAATATCAACTCATTTAAAGCACCATACATTCCACTGGAATTTCCTGGTCTTTTTCCCAGTATTATTGCAGCATCAGCTTTATTGATTACTTTTGAAAATAAGAACAACCTTGATTTAACTCCGGATGGAATTTCATCAGTGGAGTATTTTGAAATTAAATTGTCAAAACTTAGATTGCCCTCGCAAATATCATTATTATCATATTTAGAAAAACTTGAGGGAGATAAATAGGTATGTCCATTTTTTTCAATCAATGGAATTACAATCATTGCGGCATCAGGTACGACTACAACATTCATATTTAAAAAAAGTTAAAAGTGATATATTGATTAACCAATATATCTTAAATCATCTGCATTTCCAGCATTAGCCTTATTAATTAAATCTTGTTCCATTTGTTGAGCTTTAGCAATCATTTCTCTGGTTTCTTCAGCTCTTTCCTCTAATTTATCAACATTAATTTCAAAATTAAGTAAAAATGAAAGTTTATTTAATATAGCTTCGGCAGATTCAGCATCAATGAAATATCCTGGAGTCTCTCCCATTAGACAAGATCCATGAATTCCCTGGCGAACAGCCAGACCTAAAAATAGTCCTGAAGCGCCAACGATTCCACCATCATTAGATCTTATTTCAATTTCGGCTTCCTTCAATAATTCAACATCTTCTTCATGTGTAGCTGCTCCAAAAACCTTAGGATTTTCAATTGGTTGACCAGTAGCCATTCCACCCAATGTAAAAATTCTGCTTATATCATATTGTTTGACAAATTCCAAGATATCATTGCATACTAGGTATTGACCTTCCGGAGATAAGGACTGTGTGTTACCTACGAGAAGTATCAAATCCAAATTATCTTCACCAACATCCTTCAGATAATATAATTCATTAATCATATTTCCAATTACGCCCTCATCCTTAACAAGAACTTGAGGCGGGAAAGTTGGAGAATAAATTTCAGCAAATTTAGTTGCTTCAAATTCATCAATCATATGATCGGCAGCTAATTTACCAACATGACCCAGACCAGGTAATGCCTCTATAAAAATAGGATTATCTAATTCGATTTCTTCTAAAATAGTTATTTCTGTGGCATTCATATCCTATTGCTCCTTCATTGATTCTTTCTTTAATATACGACGATATTTCCCATATTTATCCTCTACTGAAAACTTAGGAGGATAAATAACTTTAAGTTGCCCGCCACATTTAGGGCAAGCATCTTTTAAAGTATAAATCCCACATTCGGGACATTTATTCATTTTCATATTCATAAGAATCTAGTTATCTAACTCTCTTAAAAAAGAACCGTTACCTTCAGATTCTTCAACAACTGCAATACATCTTTCAGCAGCAGATTTGAGAGCTTTTTCAGCTAATATGTAATCGGTAGATTTAACAGTGATTCTATATCTTGGTGCGCCAACACATTGAACTTTTATTTCCTCTTCCTCATCACCATTATCTTCAGCGGCTTTAAGAGCAGCAATAATGACATCAACACCATTAGGAACAAAAGTTTCAATATCCACATAACCACTAATATGAACTTCAGGAGGAGTAATATTCTTTTTAGCTACTTCAGTGATAGCATCAGCCCAATCTTGTGGGATTCCTTCTTCAGTAAGTGATTCAGCGCCCTCATCAGAAGCTGTTTCAAAAGCACCATAAACATCACCAAAGATATCCATAAGCTCATAACCTACTTCATCATAAGCCTCATCTAAACTTTTATCTAAAGATTTAGCAGATAATTCTAAAAATTTTTCAGCTTTTTGTTCAATTTTCCAATGTTGGATTTTTTTTGTTCTTTGATCTTCACGGATTCTTTTTAAGGAAGCATCAACATGTCCTTTTTTAGGGTTTACTCTGAGAACACGACAAACGATTTTTTGGTTTTCTCTTACATGATCCCTGATATTTTTTACCCAACCAGAAGATACTTCAGAAATATGAATAAAAGCTTCTTTGCCCTGATATTCTTCTAGTTTAGCAAAAGCCCCATAATTAAGAACTTTATAAACAGTACCTACAATAAGTTCTCCTTCATCAGGCCATTCTTGACTTTTTCTTACCATACTCTCACCAACATTAATAAAAAAATTATAAAAAATAGTAAAAAATAAGTTTAAAACTAGAAATCTAGTTTAAAACTTTTTCAATGTGTGCGGTAATTTTTGCTTTAGCACCACGAGATTTGACAAGGGTTTTTCCACAAATAATACATTTTACGTCAGATGCTGCACGGTCAAAGATTACTTGTTCATTGTCACAATCTAAACATTTAACTTTTAAAAAGTTTCCTCTTCCTTTACTAACCATGTTAATCACCTATTTTGCTACAAATTCTGGTTTTCCAGTTCTGAAAGATTGTTTAATGTGAGATTTACCACATTCCTTACATTTAAGTCTTAAGTCTAATTTTTTAACAGGTTTGTTTCCAGCAGGTAAAGGCCTTGGATAACCTCTGTAACCAGCAGTCACACGTCTGAATTGTCTTTGTCCCCAAGTTAATTCACTAGCTTTTCTTTTTTTAGCAGTGTGTACTTCGTGCATTGTGTGTCTTTTACAGTGAGGACAATATGTTCTTTTTTCTTTTGGTATTTTCATTTTTTCACCGTAATTAATAAGTCATTATAAATCTATCTATGAATTTATCTAAACATCAATTCAATTAGAAAACGTTAGAGATTAAAACTGCATTGTAACGCATCAAGTCTACAGACAGCAAAAATCCAAATTATAAAAAAATATAATTTTTTATTATCACAAATAGATACATTCATTATATCTATATATTAAGATATTTAAAGTTAATGGCAATTGGTTAAATTTTAACTCGACGACCTTTACGATTTTTGAAAAATACTTTTGCATTTACCAAAGGTAAAGTAACTAAATCCTGAGGTCTGAAAGGACCATAAATCTTTTCATCAACACCCACAATAGGTCCAATTTCATCAAAAACCAACATTGTAACAAGTTCACTGTCCTTAGCAATTCTTTTAGATTCTAAATCATAAAACTCTTCATTTTCATCAAAAGCATTAGGATTTTCCTCAATATTTTCGCTTTGAACTTTAGGTTTGGTAAAAACTTCTTTTTTCAATTCTTCATTTTGAGATTTGATAATCTGTTTTTCAACGGATTCTTTTTTTTCAACAATTGGTTTGGCTTTGGAAATTTCATCCAATCGATTTAATACCTCCTCATCCTCACTTTTAACAGATTTTGGAGCAATTAATGTATTTGATTGGGTTTCTTTTGGCTTGATGATTTTTTTATCTGCCTTTTCTTCACCATCAGATAATTTTTCTAACGAAATATTTCCCCTATGGTTTTTTAGGGTATCAATTAGTGAAAAGTAAAATTTTTCCTCTTCAGGAGTTAAATTTAAAGGAGTAGTATCAATCAAATCAAATTGTGGTTTACCAGTGAACAGATGATATGACCTGTGAATATTTACAACAGCCGCATCAGTAATTTTATGTTCTCTCCTCTCACATATCTCAGTGGCTATTCTTTGAGCTTCATGTAGCATTTGAGGGACATTAGAAAAAGGATCATTAATAGCTTCTTGTTTTAACCTGTCTAAATACTCATGTATATCATTATAAAATGTTTCATCTACACGAGCTAAAGTACTATTGTTACGCTCTTTTTTTTGAACATTACGTAAAATTTTGTAAAATTGATCCACTTAATACCATCTCTAAATAAATAAATTTTAAAATAAAAAAAAGATAAAACAAATGAAATTATTCATCTGTTTCTAATCTAGGAGCAAGCAAGAAACTAAGCTTACCATCACCTGTAACCATAGTAAGAGTTAAACTTAATGGCATATCAGTACCTAAACTAATTTCAGCTTCCTCTGAAAATTTATCTGCTTTAAGCATTTCTCTAATCTTATCTAATGAGAATAAAGCTTTTGCATGCTCATTAATATTTTCACCGTGAAGATATTTAATGCTTGCATCACCGAATTCACCATCTGCAGATGCAATGAAGTAATCTTCATCAACTTGAAGAGCAATTTTATCTGAGAATATATCAATATCATTGATACAGTCTTTTAATATGGAGAAACGAACTTTAAAGTTAGTAGGATGTTCAATAGTAGGTGGAACAGGATTATCATATTCCATATCAATTAATCTTATTTTAAAAGTCCTAGTCGCATCTCCTTCAAAAGTAATAATAAAATTACCTTCATCCACTGACATTAAGACTCTATCTTGAGATTTAGCACGTTTAAGTACTCTCATGAACTCATCAGTGTCAATATTAATTTTTTCAGGAACATCACAAATATATTCGTCAAATAAACTAGATTTTAACTCTAAATGTACGAAAGTTATGTGACTACGGTCTAAGGCATCCAATCTCATGCCTTCACTATCAGTTTGAATTTGTACTTCATCAACAATTGATGAAATAGCATCAAAACTGGTTTTTAATATACTGGAATCACTTAATTCTGCTTTAAACATAAATAATCCTCTAAAGTAAAATTGTATATAATATATTTATATTTGTACCAACTATTTATATAAATTTTTTCATGATAAATGAATCAGTCATTAGCTGCTTTTTTCATGCTTGAAACATATTCTTTTAATGCTTCAGTTGCATTCTCACCATATTCTTCAATGATTTTTACAATTGCACTACCTACAATAACCCCATCAGCAATTTTACCAATATTTTGAGCCTGTTCAGGAGTATTTATACCGAATCCAACAGCAAGTGGCAAATCGGTGACATCGCGAATATCCTCAATTATTGCATTTAAATCCGTTTTAATTTCAGACCTCATTCCAGTAACTCCAAGTGAAGAAACAACATAAATGAATCCAGTTGCATCACTGGCTATCATCTGAATTCGTTCTTTAGATGTTGGAGCTATCAATGAGATTACGTCAACATCATTTTTACTTGCAATGTCTGAAATTTCTCCTTTTTCTTCGTAAGGTAAATCGGGAGAGATAATCCCATCCACTCCCAATTCTCCGCATTTTTTAAAGAATTCTTCATAACCATAAAAGAAAACTGGATTGATATAAGTTAAAAATACCAATGGAACATCAGTTTTGGCACGTACCTCCTTAACAATGTCAAATACATCATCGGTTGTGGTATTATGTTTTAATGCACGTACATTAGCCTCCTGAATCACTACTCCTTCAGCCATAGGATCTGAAAAAGGAATGCCTATCTCTATCAAGTCACATCCCGCTTCCTCCATTGCCAAAATGTATTCAACAGTTTTTTCAATTGTTGGGTCTCCTGCAGTTAAAAATCCAATGAACGCTTTTCCATTTTTGAATGCATCAGCTATTTTACTCATTTAAATCAACTCCCCTATATTTAGCAATTGAACGAACGTCTTTATCACCCCTTCCTGAGAGGCAAATCATTATTATATCATCTTTATCCATTTCAGGAGCTATTTTGATTGCATGAGCTACTGCATGTGCACTTTCAATAGCTGGAATGATTCCTTCCATTCTAGATAAATATTCAAATGCGTTAACAGCTTCCTCATCAGTGACTGGAACATATTCTGCCCTGCCTGTATCTCTTAAATATGCGTGTTCTGGTCCCACACCAGGATAATCAAGACCTGCTGAAACCGAATAAACAGGTGCTATCTGACCATAATCCCCCTGATTAAAAATTGATTTCATTCCATGAAATATTCCAATTTTTCCGTTTGTTAAAGCAGCAGCATTGTATGGCGTGTCAACTCCTTTCCCTCCAGCTTCACAACCAATCAGTCTAACTTCCTCATCTTCAATAAAATTATAAAATGCACCCATAGCATTACTTCCCCCACCTACACAGGCAATTACTGCAGTAGGAAGTCTACCTTCTTTTTTAAGGAATTGTTCACGAGCTTCAGCACTGATTACAGCTTGAAAGTCACGAACAATCATAGGAAATGGATGAGGCCCCATGGTTGAACCTATAACATAGTTAGTATCATGTACACGGGCAATCCAATCTCTGAATGCATCATTAACTGCATCTTTTAATGTTTTAGTTCCGGATTTCACTGAATGGACTTTAGCACCCAATAATTCCATACGATAAACATTCAATGCCTGCCTTTCAGTATCCACTTCACCCATAAACACTTCACATTCCATATCCAATAATGCAGCTGCTGTTGCAGTAGCCACACCGTGTTGACCTGCACCAGTCTCAGCAATGACTCTTGTTTTGCCCATTTTTTTAGCCAACAATACCTGACCTAAAACATTATTAATCTTGTGAGCTCCAGTATGATTTAAATCTTCACGTTTTAAATAAATTTTTGCCCCGCCAAGATCATCTGTCATTCTTTCAGCATAATACAATAAAGAAGGCCGTCCAGCATACTCAATCAATAAAGTATTGAGCTCTTCTATAAAATTAGGGTCATTCATATAATGATTATATTGCTCTTCCAAGTAAAGCAACTCATTCATTAATGTTTCTGATATGTACTGTCCACCATATTCTCCATATCTTCCTTTACTCAATTTATTACCTCCATAATTTCTTTAATTTTATTTTCATCTTTAAATCCATCAGTTTCAAGACTGGAACTCAAATCTATAGCATAAGGATTAAATTCATCAATGGCTTTATTGATATTTGAAATATTGATTCCACCTGCCAAAAAGAATTCTTTTTTTAAATCTTTTCTAATCAGACTCCAGTCAAAAGTTTTTCCACTACCTTTTCCACTATCAAGGAGCAGATAATCAGCAATCGAATCTTCATATGCCAACAAGTCCTTTTCATTGGACATTTCAATTGCATTAATGATTTTTAATTTATCATTGGTATTTTCTTTTAAATTCTTAATATATTCTTCACTTTCACTACCATGCAGTTGAGCCATTTCAATGATACCTTGATTGAATAATTCAATAATCTCATCCATATCGGCATCAACAAAAACACCAACAGAGACAATGTCTGAATTTAAATTATTTTTCATTTCATATGCAAGTTCATGAGAAACCTTTCTTTTTGAATCAGCGAATACAAATCCAATATAATCAGGTTTATAGATATTAACAATGCCCACATCTTCCAATCTTTTAAGTCCACAAATTTTGATTTTAACCATTCTTCAACTCCGAAATCAAAGACTTTTTATCATTGCTTTTCATCAAAGTTTCACCAATTAAAACTGCATCGACATTATTTTCTTTTAATTTCCTAACATCTTCCTTTGTTTTAATGCCACTTTCTGAAATAAATATTATATTATCGCTTACACATCTACGTAAGTTTATACTATTATCAATATCTACAGTAAAATCAGCCAAATTCCTATTATTAACCCCAATAATTTCAGCTCCCACATTCATGGCAGTCCTTATTTCATTACCGTCATGAGTTTCAACAATTGCAGAAAGACCCAAATCATGAGCCAAGTCTAAAAACTTCTTCAACTGAACAATATCCAATATTGAAACAATCAAAAGCACCGCAGAAGCTCCAAGCAATTTAGCTTCCCAAATCATGTATTCATCAATTACAAAGTCTTTTCTCAAAATTGGAATTGAAACAACCTCAGAAATTTCTTTTAAAAAATCATTTGAACCTTGAAAGAAATAAGGCTCTGTTAGAACAGAAATGGCTGAAGCACCAGCTTCTTCATATTCTTTAGCAATAGCCACATAATCAAAGTCCTCGGCAATCACTCCTTTTGATGGAGAGGCTTTTTTAACTTCAGATATTATTGCGATTTGAGGGTCTTTTAATGCCTTTTTAAATGGAAAATCTTCATTAATCCCTAATTCCAATACTTCTTTTTTGAGTTCATCAAGAGATTTATTTTTTTTAGCTTCGATTATCCTCTCTTCGGTTTTTTCAACAATTTTATCCAACATTACAATCACCTGTTTGTGACTTCAATAAATTTTTCAAGCTGTTTTAATGCTTTACCAGAATCAATAATTTCTTCTGCCAATTTAACACCTTCCCGTAAAGATTCTACTTTACCGGAAATATAGAAACCTGCAGCAGAATTTAGAAGAACAGCGTTTCTTTTAGGTCCTTTTTCACCATTTAAAATATTCAATGTGATTTGCGCATTTTCTTTTGCATCTCCACCGACAAGATCCTCTTTAGATGCGATTTCCATATCAAAATACTCCGGAGAGATTTCATAAGACATTGTTTTTCCATTTTTAAGTTCACAGACAAAAGTTTTTTCACTTGCGGAAATCTCATCCATCCCATCTAAGCCATAAACTATCATCGCGGATTCTACACCCAAATTATTCAATACTTCAGCAAGAGGTTCCACCAATTCTTTTTCATAAACACCCAGAACCTGCATTGTAGCGCCGGCAGGATTAGTTAATGGACCAAGTATATTGAATATTGTTCTAATTGATAATTCTTTACGTACATTAGCCACATATTTCATTGAAAGGTGATAATTTTGAGCAAACAAAAAACATAAATCAATTTCTTTTAAACATCTTAAACTTTTTTCAGGGTCAATATAAATATTAACGCCCAATGCCTCCAACACATCAGCAGCACCGCATTTACTTGAAGCTGACCTATTTCCGTGCTTTGCCACAGGCACACCTGCTGCAGAAATGACAATTGAAGAGGTTGTTGATATGTTGAATGTATTTGAACCATCCCCACCAGTTCCCACAATCTCGAGAACTTCCTCATCATTCAATAATCTTACACAATGATCCCTCATTGCTTTAGCTGAAGCAGTTATTTCATCTATTGTTTCTCCTTTCATAGACATTGCAGTTAAATAAGCACTCATTTGAACTTCACTGGCTTCACCACTCATGATTTCATCCATTGTATCATAAGCTTCCATATAAGTTAAATCTTTTTTTCCTGATACTTTCAATATTGATTCTTTAATCATATAATTCCCCTTTCAACTTTTTCTATAAAATTACTTAAAATTGTTAAACCGTCCGGTGTCAATATTGATTCCGGATGAAACTGAATGCCATAGACATTAAATTCCTTATGTTTAACGGCCATTATTTCCCCGTCATCTTTTGCTTTTGAAATTATTTTTAGACATTCAGGAAGGCTATCTTCAACCAGACTTAAAGAATGATATCTGCCCACATTAATTTCATTTGGCAATCCTTTAAAAATAAAATCATAATCCAGAGATGCCCTTGAAGATTTTCCATGCATTAATCTTTTGGCATAAGAAATTTTACCTCCTAATGCCTCACAAATAGCTTGATGACCTAAACAAACTCCTAAAATTGGAATTTTATCATGAAAATTCCTTACAACATCAATACATATTCCTGCATCTTCCGGTCTTCCAGGTCCGGGAGATAAAATAATTGCGTCAGGATTTAAATTTTTTATCTCTTCAACAGTGATTTTATCATTTCTATAAACTGAAATATCAGAATTTATCTCCCCAATTAATTGGAATAAATTATATGAAAAACTGTCATAATTGTCAATTAGCAGAATCATTCTAAACCCCCATCAGCAATTTTTAAAGCATTAATTACTGCGGCCGCTTTATTTAAGCATTCATCGAATTCCTTATCCGGCACACTATCTGCAACAATTCCTGCACCTGAACGAATAAATACTTTATTATTACGTGCAAAAGCTATTCTAATTGAAATGCAGGTATCAATATTTCCACTTAAATCCACATATCCTATGGCCCCACCATAAATTCCCCTTTTATTATCTTCAAGTTCATTAATAATCTCGCAGGCCCGAATTTTTGGCGCTCCGGATAATGTCCCTGCAGGTAAAATTGAATCAATTGCAACAAGAGAGTCCAAATCACTTCTTAAAACGCCGGTTACGGTTGATCCGATATGCATGACATGGGAAAACCTTTCAATTGACAAATACTTTTCAACACTTACAGAACCAATTTCCGATATTTTTCCTATATCGTTACGCCCTAAATCGACAAGCATGTTATGTTCCGCCAATTCTTTTTCATCGGAAAGAAGCTCCTCTTCCAGTTTTTTATCTTCCTCATCTGTTTTACCTCGAGGTCTTGTTCCTGCAAGAGGAAAAGTATATAACTTCCTATCATTAAGTTTAACCAATGTTTCGGGAGATGCACCGGCAATCTCTATATCGTTGCTTGAAAAATAAAACATATATGGAGAGGGATTGGTAGTTCTTAAAACTCTATATGTGTCAAACAGACTTCCCGAAATATCCGCCTCGATTCTATTTGATAAAACAACTTGGAAAATGTCCCCTTCTTTAATATAATATTTGGCTCTGTCGACCATGTTGCAATATTTTTCACGTGAAAAAACTGGAGTGAAATCAGATTTTAATTTTAATGGTTCAACATCCATTCGTTCACCATTTTTGATTAAATCAGCCAGCTTTTTTAAATCATTGCATGCTTTTTGGTAATTATTTTCCAAATCATCTGTTTTCATATTAGAAATGAGAATAATTTTTTGCTTGAAATTGTCGAAAGCTATCACCTTATCGAATAACATCAAATCAATATCCTTAAACTGGTCTTGGTTTTCAGCATCCAAATTAAGTGAAGGTTCAGCATATTTGATATAATCATATGCAAAGTATCCGACAAAGCCGCCAGTAAATGGAGGCAGATAATCCAATTTTGGAGATTTATTTTTAGAAACCAAATCTTTTATTATTTCTCCAGGATTGTCAGTATCAATAGTGACCAAATCATCATTAAATTCTTTAAATTCGGAATCCCCCTTGATTTTAACAACACCATTTTGACATGTGAATTCTAATAGAGGATTGAAACCCAAGAAGCTGTATCTTCCCCATTTTTCTGCATCCTCAATACTTTCCAACATGTAACAATGATTACTAATTCCTTTTAAAATTCTTAAAACTTCTATAGGTGTTGCTATATCAGAAAATAACTCATAAGAGACAGGAATTCGCTTATATTCCTCATTTTTTGCAATTTTTTTTACTTCATCTATCGTTGGGGAGAACATTTTTATCACTAAATATATTATATTGAATGTACTATTTAAAACCTTGTTGTAACTTTTTGTACATTAAAGAAAGTTATAAAAAAAATTTAAACAGACTTGTCTTGATCTTTGCTAAACTCGATAACAATCTTTTTTATTTCTCTACTCTCCAAATAAGGTAATTTTTCAGTGATTTCTCTTTCCAAATCTCTGTTTAACTGAAGTCTCTTTTGAATATACTCCTCATCGTCGAATTCACTGCGATATTGTTTATTCAAATTTGAGTATTTTGTTATTAACGGTTGGAGAATATTGCCAATATCCTCATCGAGTTTATCATTAATAATTTTTCTTTTTCTAATTTCTGTGACAAAGCCGACCACAGTAATGAAGAATCCCAAAACAGTAATAGTCAATGCGGGGACAAAAACTTTCTCATTTCCAATAAATGCAACAGATACTACAATCCCAACAAAAATTAGAAGAATACCAATTTTTCTTAAATCCATATTAGATATCTTTATTTTTGAATTATTTAAACATATTCCAATTTGAATGGATGAATTTCAAAATTAAAATAAAAGAAACGACAGCCAAAACTGACATTATTTCCATGACAGCACCGTCATTAAATAAAACTTGTGCATAATCAAGGTGGAAAATACTCTCACCAATCAGATTATTCAAAAAATGTCCAAAAATAGGGAGCAATATATTTTCACTTTTAAGATATAATATCGCCATGCAGATTGCAAATATAAAAGCTGAGAACATACTTCCGAAACTGTGAAGTGATGCGAAAAGCAATGATGAAATTAAAACGGCAAATACAGTTGGGACAAATAATTTTAATTTATTTAAAAAAACGCCTCTGAAAATTAACTCTTCGACAATAGGTGAAATAAGAACTATTGAAAGAAAGCTAGTTACACCAAATATTTCAATATTTAAACTCATTGCAGAAATGAAAGGCCATATAATACTATTTTTTAAATCAAAGAAACTTAAAATCATATTGGAAAAATAGAGCATCCCATATGAAAAGAAAATATTCAACAAAACTAGTATCAAAATATCACTAAAAGAAACTTTAGAAAAAATATTAAAAACATCAATTTTAAATTCCCCAAAGGAATCCCTGAATTTTAAGATAAAATAAAAAATTATTATTGAATAACACCATATTGGATTAATACTGACATGAAAAAATTTCAAACCGAAAATTATCACAAATAAACCGATAAATAATAACAACAATTCCCATAATGGAATATTTTTAAGTTTCTCATTAAATAACGACATGATATCCAAAAATAACTTCAATAAAAACAATTAAAAATTTTCATACGCATTGCTAATATGTTAAAAAGAGTTTATCAAATTAACTCCAATACTAACAATCCTTTATTTTACTAATAAATCACTTTCATAAATATAAGCTAATATTTGAAAAAGCATATTGATTTTAATCATCACTTTCGAAGATGAAAACATCTTCAATATATTTTTTTCCCAATATTTTAGTAATTTTATAGGCCAATAATAAGGAAGGGTTATAACGAGCATTTTCTAAAGCATTTACTGTTTGACGAGTCACACCAACGGAATCAGCTAACTCTTGTTGCGTCATTCCAAGTTTTTGGCGAAACTGTCTGATTTTAGTTTCCATATAATCACCTATTTATATCAGATATATAAATGGTGATATTATTTCTTTTAAAATAGATATATAAATGTGTTGTTAGACCAACATATAATAATACGAAATAACAAAATAATTAATATAATTTATTTAATTTACTTTAATGAGATGATATTATATGGCGATTCACCCTATTGAATTTAGATATGGTACTCCCGAAATGAAAACTATTTGGGAAGAAGAAAATAAATTACAAAGAATGTTAGACGTTGAATCCGCATTGGCTCAAGCTGAAGGCAAACTCGGAATTATTCCACAAGAAGTTGCAGATGAAATTGCAGCCAAAGCCACTACAGAATTTGTAAAATTGGAAAGAGTGAAAGCAATTGAAGCAGAAACCAACCACGACATTGCCGCATTATCAAAAGGAATTACAGAAGTATGCGAAAATGGTGCTGGAGAATATGTTCACTTTGGTGCAACATCAAATGATATCGTAGACAGCTCCAACTCATTGCTTATTAGAGATTCAATTGAAGTGTTAAAAGAAAAATTAGAAAGATTAACTAAAATAATGCTCAATTTAGCCGAAGAAAACAAAATGAAAGTATGTATCGGACGTACACATGGACAGCATGCTCTTCCAACAACCTACGGTATGAAATTCGGTATTTGGGCTGACGAACTCCACAGACAATATGTAAGATTGGAAAATGCCAAAGCAAATGTCTGTATTGGAATGATGGATGGGGCTGTTGGAACCACTGCAGCTTTAGGCGAACAAGGTTGGGAAATACACAAACTCGTTGCAGAAATATTAGGCTTACCTGCAGCAACAATCACAAACCAGGTTGTTCAAAGAGACAATCATGTTGAATTCATCAGTGTTCTAGCCAACATCGCAAGTACTTTAGACAAAATAGGATTAGAAATAAGAAGTTTACAAAGAACCGAACTTATGGAAGTCGGCGAATACTTCGATCCTGAAAAACAAGTAGGAAGCAGCACAATGCCACACAAAATGAATCCAATTACTGCTGAAAGAATCTGTGGTGTTGCAAGAATCGTCAAATCATATGTAAATGCTGCCTTAGACAATAATCCTCTTTGGCATGAAAGAGACTTGACCAATTCATCCTGTGAAAGAATAATGTTTCCAGAAAGCTGCATTCTAACTGACTATATCTTAAACTTAACAATTAAATTAATGACCAATTTAGTATTCTACAATGAAAACATCGAAAGAAACTTAAATTTGACAAATGGATTGATTATGGCTGAAAGATTGATGGCTGAACTTACCCGTGCCGGAATGGGAAAACAAACCGCATACGGAATTGTAAGAAAAAATGCAATTAAAGCAAACAAAGAAAAATTATTGCTCGGAGAATTAATCCTAGAAGATGAAGATGTGCAAAAATACTTAACTGAAGAAGATGTCGAAAAAATCATGAATCCACACACATACATTGGATCTGTACCAATAATCATTGATGAACTTCTTGAAAAATCCAAAGACTGGTTTTAGGTGTTGAAATGGCTAGTGTAAAAGAATTAAAATCAATTGATTTAAGTTCCTATACAATTATCCTAACCGGAATTGGTGTAATATTCGCATTATTGTTATCAATAATTGTAACAATAGGAATTGGCATCGTTTCACCGGAAAATATCGGAGTTTCAATTTACATCATACCAACAATTATCGTTGGCACATTCATGATTGGAATTTATCGCTACTTTTCAGAAGGATTGTTCTATAACTTACTTACAAAAAAATTAAAAAACATTAAATTTGCATTAAACAATGGTGAACTTATTAAAATTTCAACTACTGAAACTGCAACAATTATTGCAACAATAACTGCAATTCAATCAGTATTGATTTATTTGGTTTCCACATTCATTTTACCTTTAATGCTTAATACTACAATCCAAACATTGATGTTTTCAGGTCAGCAATTACTAGCTTACAATCTTTATCAGATAATGCTACTCATAAGCCAGCCAATGACAATAATAATGTTTATCTTTGGAAGTTTCGTAATAACATTCGTATTTGTTTTAATTGGAACTTACATCTATAATATACTCGCTTCCAAAGGCAGAGGAATCGTTTTGGAATTATCTAAAGAAAATAATATGACCACTATTGATTCAATAGATATGATGAGCTTTGCTATAGTAATAGCAATAATTAATGGAATATTAAATTTAATCATCGGTATAATCATGTTAATCAGTGGTGGAACTGTTATGGCAATCATCACTAGCGTAATCAGTGGTGTTGTTGGAGGATTTATATCTGCAGCACTTGCTGCAATATTTTACAACTTCATAGCTCCAAAACTTGGAAAATTAAAAATAGAATTAATTGATTTGTAAATCAATTAATTTTTACTTTCTCTTTTTATTTCAGGAACATATCTCTTAAGCATCAATGAAAGGGATATGACTGTTACAGAACTTAATGCCATTGCTAAACCTGCCAGTGCAGGTTCAAATGTAATGCCGAAAGTAGGATATAAAACTCCTGCAGCTACGGGAATCAATATTGAATTATATGCAAATGCCCAGAAGATATTCTCTTTAATTCTTCTCATAACCTTTTTAGAAAATTGTATTGCCGCAACAACATTTTCCAAATCTCCTTCCATGACAACAATGTCACCACTTTCCATAGCAATATCAGTTCCATTACCCATAGCAACACCGATATCGGCTTGTGTTAATGCTGGAGCATCATTAATACCGTCTCCAACGAACAATACTTTTTTAGTATGGTTTGACTGGGTTTCCTTAACTATGCTTAACTTGTTTTCTGGAAGTACACCCGCACGTACATTATCAATCCCGACTTCATTTGCAACTGTGAGTGCTGTAGATTCATTATCTCCCGTTAACATATAAGTTTCAACATCCATCTTATGCAATTCTTCAATTGTTCTTTTAGAATTTGCTTTAATTTTATCGGATAAACTTAAAATACCTTTTACAGATTTATCCTGTGCTAAAAAGATGATTGTTTTGCTAAGTTTTTCAAGTTCATGGTATCTATCAATCAAATCAGAGCCTACATTAACTTTCTCACTTTCCATTAAAGCAAGGTTTCCTGCAAGAACTTCACTTCCATTAAGTATGGCTTTAAGACCTTTACCAGTTACATTTTCAAAATCACTTGTTGAATATAGATCAATGCTTAATTCCTTGGATTTGTTTACAATAGCTTTAGCGATTGGATGATTTGAATTTTGCTCCACACTGGCGGCAAGTTTAATTAATTCCTCATCTGAAATGCCATAACCAATTACATCATCTACTTCAGGTTTTCCTTCAGTGATTGTTCCGGTTTTATCAAATGCAGCAACATCAATCTGACCAGCATTTTCCAAAGTATCTCCGTTTTTGATTAAAATACCGAATTCAGCCGCCCTTCCAACACCTACTGTAACGGCTGTCGGAGTAGCCAGACCCAAAGCACATGGACATGCCACAACCAGTATTGAAATTAAACATGTTAAAGAGAACAATAACGGTGCTCCTAAAACAAAATACCATATTAAGAATACAACAATAGCTATTGTTAAAATAACTGGAATAAAGTAGGATACAATAGTATTTGCAAATTTTTGAACGGGAGGTCTTGAAGATTGTGCTTTTTCAACCAAACGAATGATATTAGATAAAACCGTTTCCTTTCCAATTTTTTGAGCTTTGATATATAAAATTCCATCCTGATTAATAGTTCCCGCAAATACCTCTTCACCGTCTTTTTTGACTTTAGGAATAGGTTCGCCATTAATCATTGATTCATCAACATAAGATTCTCCGCCGACAACATCACCATCAACAGGGATTTTATCACCCGGCCTAACAAGCAGCAAATCACCAATCTCAATATCTGCAATTGAAACTTCCTTTTGTGATTTAATCTCACCATTTTCGTCAAGTTCGATTGCAGTTGCAACAGTAGGTTGAAGACCTATCAATTCGCGAATTGAGTCTGAAGTTCTTTTTTTAGCTCTTGCTTCCAAATATCTACCTATCATTAAAAATGAAGGAAGCATAACTGCTGAATCATAAAACATGAATGAGTGGTCAAGTACAATATGGAAAGTTCCTAAAATACTTGAAATATATGCAACCAAAATACCCATTGAATACATTACATCCATATTCAAGTTTTTATGCATTAATCCATTGAATCCGGCTTTTAAAATAGGTAAAGACACATATAAAAATGGAGCTATACTTACTATCAATGAAAGCAATCCCATTGAAGATATGTTAATGCCTGTTGATTGTTTAATAGAGTGAGTTAGACCTATTAACGGATCCCATCCACTAAACATTAAAATCATTAAAATAACTGAAAAAATTAAGCCAACAATTATCCTGTTACGTTTTTCTTTTAAGTCCTGCTGATAAATTGCCTCTTCATCAATTTCAGTTTGTCCTTCAATTCCCAAAAGTTCAAAACCTAAAGACTCAATCACCTTTTCGATTTCATCCATATCCACTTTTGATGAGTCATATCTTATTTTTGCAGATTGGGAAGTTAAATCAGCCTTAACATCGAAAATACCATCCAATCTTATTAAAAAGTTCTCAACATTCATTGTGCAGGAAGCACAGTGCATGCCCTGAATTCTTAAAGTCATCTCATCACTGTGAAGTTCAAAACCTAAATTCCTAACTAATCTTTCCATGTCTTCATAGGAAATTTTTTTGGTATTGACAGTTAAATGTAGCTTATTGGCGGCCAAATCTGCATCCACTTCTTCCACACCTTCGATTTTTTCAAATGTTTTGTTTACACTTAAAACACAAGAAGCACAATGCATGCCTTCAATTGGCAAATCCATGTGTTTATGTTTCATCATGTCTCACCCCTATCATTATAACAATAATTATATTGATACTTCTATAAAAAAAGTTTTATTTATAAGTAACTTTAATTTTTTTGTGGGGGATTGTTCTCATGAATTTAAGTTTAGGATATCCGATAATAAAAGAAGAGTACAAATGTTTTTTTGAATCTATTTCTGGGAAAAAGTTCATTAATTTTTCATGATTGATTTCATCAGCCTTGAGAATAAACAATGAATAGAAACCACCAAGGCCTAATGAATAAGCAAGCAATTCCAAACGAGTATTTGCTATAACAGCACTTGTTTTATCTGTTGAAAAGGTCAATATCAATTGTCTACCTTCCCATAGCAACGGATGGTACTTTTTAGTAGTGTTATCATTTAAATATTCACCAAATTCCTTAATTCTGAAAAATTCGTCCTCTTCAACTTTAATTATTTCATAAACAAGTTCCATGAATTCATCCAATTTTTCATCTACAACCACGAATTCAACATCCTGCTCATTTTGAGCTGACGGAGAGTAATAAGCGCCTTCAAATAATTTAAAAAAAGTTTTTTCATCTATTTTTTTATTTTTAAACCAACGAACAGACCTTCTTTGCTTTAATAATTGAAGCAAATCATCATAACTGATTGGAATTTCACGAGGATCATAATCAACAATCCTATCTTCGTGACCTTCAAAAGACTTTAAAGTGATTGCGTTCTCTTTGCAGATAGCCATACAGTGCCCGCATTCAAAACAGTTATTTCCTGTTTCAGTGGCAAAATCCTCTACAACAATATTGTCTCGAATACAAACGCGTTGGCAGAGTTTGCAAGCTTTGCATAATTCTTCATTTATAATCAGTTTCATTTTACAATTTCACCATCTTGGAAAACATTCAGGATATTATCATTATCACTTAAAACAGAAACATCATCCAAAGGATTGGAATTAACTAAAATCAAATCAGCAATATAATTTTCTTTAATCAAACCCAAATTATCCTGATTCAAATATTGTGCAGCTTTAATAGTTCCGCTGGCTATTGCCTCATCATTTGACATCCCAATATCCACCAAATGAGTTAGTTCTTCCAAGTTGTGTCCATGAGGAATAACACCACTATCCGTTCCCATTAATATATTGACTCCTTCATCATAGGCTAGAGAAATGTTTTCCTTATGAACTTTAACTATTTCTTTTAATTTTTCTGTTTTTTCTTTTGCATAGCTATCCCATGCAGGAAAACCATTTTTGTATAAGAATTGATGGACCAAAAGTGTTGGAACTAAACTTACATTCTTTTTAACCATTTTTTGAGCGGTTTTTTTATCGATGAATGTTCCATGTTCAATTGATGAAAATCCCGCATCGATGCAATTTTTCATTCCTTTTAAACTATGGCAGTGCGCTGAAACCTTCATATCATTTGCACATGCTTCATTAACAATTGTCTTAAGTTCTTTTTTGTTGAATTGTGAAAATTCAGGAGAGGTGTTTGTTGTTAAAACTCCCCCACTACACATTACCTTAATAAAATCAGCACCTGCCCTTTTTATTTCGCGGGTCTTTTTTAGAACTTCCTCTATACCATCACATCTTCCTTTTGGAAACCCAGGATATATTATTTCCATGTCAAATCCGGAAGGCAACAGCAAATCAAAATGTCCTCCGGTCATAACCAATGGAGTGATTGACAAATAGATTTTTGGAGCCGTGAATAGTTTTCTTTGTTGGGCTAATTTGAAACTTAAATCTGCTGATCCGCAATCCCTAATTGAAGTGACCCCGGCATCGATTGTTTGAAGTGCATGGGGAACTGCATTGTAGAAATGAATTCCCAGGGGATTTGCCATATTTTCCTCTTTGTGAAATCCTTTTGCGAAAATATGGCTATGACAATCAATAAAACCGCTGAGCAAATAATTATCCTGACCATCAATTACTGTAACATTTTCTTTAGAATTAATTTTTCCTGAAGATATTTCTTTGATTTTATTATCTTCAATTAAAACATTATGCCCGGTTTTTATTTCCTCAAATGGGTTGATGACATTTACATTTTGTATTAGAGTTTGCATTTGAATCGCCTATAAAATTTCTATAGTTCCATTATCCCCATCAACTTCGACTAAAGTCCCATTTGTCAAGTCCTTAGTTTCAGTCGGTGAGTCCACCATAGGAATATCAGACATTATAGCCCCAGTAGCTATAATTGGTTCAGCATTAAGGCAAATTATCGCTTTAGGAGCAGTGTTGTTTTTCATCATTTGAAAAATAACATAAGAACCAACTGTCGAACCTTTTCCACCAGGAATGAACAAGACCTTATCTTTAATTATCTGACCTTTCAATTCATGATTAGGATCAATAATTTCACCATTTTCCGGATTTACACCACCAAGAAAACTAATTGGCTCTGATGAAACAATTAATTCCCCTTTTGCTTTACCCTTTGCAATATTTCTACAATCAATCATTAAATCACCCCAATCTAGAATAATTTATCTTCCACTGCTTCTCCTCTGTTAATAGCTTCTGTGGTTTTAATAGCATCAACTAAAGCCCAAAGCCAAACTATAATAACCAAAACAAGTCCTACGAGAATGAATATGAGAATAAATGAAACAATATATGCAATTATAAAACTAATTCCTTTTGTGGTTAGCCCGTTATATAAGTGGCCCAAACCTGGGAACAGGAAACTTAATATTGCAGCCAATAAAACACTTTTTTCGCCACTTGAAGCAAGACCTGCAACTCTGACACCGCAATGTGGGCAAATTTCAGCATTAATGCTAATTTTTTTACCGCAGGATTGACAGAATTTTGTTTGGGGTGCTTGCTCTTCTTGATTTAATTTGAATCCACATTGTGGACAAAATGGAGCACCCGATACAATCTCTGCACCACAATTAGTACAGAACTTAGATTTTTTAACTGTATTAACTTCAATAACTTCTTTATCGGCTGTTTCAACTTCAATTTCCTCAGAATCAGCACCATCCTCTTCAACTTCAACAGTTTCAGCAGGAACAACCACATCAGAAACAACATCAACATCTTCAACTTCAACAGTTTCAGCAGGAACAACCTCTTCAACCGGTTCATTAACCGGCTCATCCTCAACAGGTTTTTCAGCAAATTTAGCATCTATAGTATTTTCAACTTCACCAACAGATTCCTTGACATCATCTACTTTTGGAAGAATAGAACCACAGTTAGAACAGAATTTTGCATCTTTTACTTCTTTTCCACAATCAGGACATATTACCATTTTATCACCTAAACAACATCTTTTTTCATTATTTCTCTTAGAACAGCCGTAGCATAAGAACCTTTATTAATAGAAAATTCACATAAAACACCATCATCAGTAGGAATGGCCGAAGCATCCCAAACTTGAAAACGCATGGATCTCCTAAGCCCATGACTCCCCAAACGTGGCATTTTCGGAACTTTAAAATCTTCTTTTACCAAATTATAATTTGTCAATATGTTCTCTTCCATTTCTCCCACAATTCCCCCTGCAAATGGAACTTTAGTGCCGTATAGCGGACATGTTGGACTAGCTTGGAAATTATCAATTAATTCTTGGAATTCTTCAGGGGTTTTATCACGAACAATATGTTCCTCACAGTCAATAATAATATCTCCCTCAACATATTTGTTTATTCCCATTTCAACCCTATTGCTTACGGCTTCATTGAACAAATAAGATTGATAAGCATGTACAAACATTCTCTGCAGAGGTTTTGGAATAGCATGTAATGCATTCATATAGGATTTATCACTTAATTCTCCCTTTTTGGAATCCTTGATTAACTCCTTAATCATCATTTTTTCGTATCTCATCCCTTTACCCATTAAATTTAAGGATTCCTCAAGATTGCCCTCATCAAAGGCTTGTCTTGCCATTTTATTTTCTTCACTTTCGTCTTCAACAGGATTTCCAATGTATCTGCCAACAGCTTTTTCCAAATCGTTTTCAACTAAAGCTTCTCCAACCAAATGTGTGATTGTTCTTGGCTTCCCAAATCTCTGCCAGCCAAAATAATTAGGAACACCAGTGATTTCCAATTGTTTTAAAACATCATTGGAAATACTTGCACTTTCTTCAATATCATCCAAATCCTTAATTAAAATTTTAAACTTGTTTCCCTTAAGCTGGCCCATTCTAAGCTTTTTGCGACCTCGAATAATTTTTAAAAAATCAGTTTTATAGATTTTCCCGTCCAATGCCTTAACCTGGTTGAGCTGCTCCTCTGAGTCCATATTGGCAATGCAAATCCATTGGCGAGTTATGGCCTTCTTATCTTTCATTCCGGCAAAGCCCATTCTCTTTCTTGAGATATGCAAATCACGGGCAATGTCCAAAACAACATCCAACGTGGTCCTTCCCAATTTTTCAATCCAGATATAAACGTTTGGACCTTCTCCTTCCGGAATAATTTCGGGAATTTCTTCTACATAAAAATCTTCATATTGGTTTCTGATAGTTCCACCAATACCCTTTTCACAAGTAACATAAGTATTAGCATTCAACATAATAATCACGGAAAATATAATGCCCTGGCCGGGATTTGAACCCGGGGAATGGGATCCGCAGTCCCATGTGTTATCCAAACTACACCACCAGGGCCAACAAAATAAGATAACATATAAGTATAAGAATTTTATAGTATTTAATTATTACCATACCGACAATGTATATGAATAATCAGCATAGGTTCTGATGGCTACCGATACATTATCTGCACTTGAATAATCACCTGATGATGAAAATACCTCATCATTTAAAATATTTGTTTCACTAAACCTGTAATTTTTAAGTTTTAAACTCGAAAACTTCTCATCACACAACTTGGAAACTTCATGGATTGATTCCTTTGAATTTTCATTATCATTAAGAATTACAGAAATGTCACCAATGAAAGTCCTGTCCGTGAAATTGATTTTTCCGCTTAAAATCTCCATAATATCTTCTGCATTTTTAGATTCCTTGATTTGAGCAGAATAATCTGAATTCGAAATAGAAATTGTATAATTGAATACTAAAAATACAAACAAAAGCAAAGTAATAGCCAAAATTGCTTCAATGATAAAAATATTTCCCTTTTCATCTAACATGAATAAGAATTGGAAGTAAAGATTTATAAAAAATTGTGAAGTGCAGAAGTGTGATTTTGCATACAGTCGCACTTTAAAAAAAATGAGCGTGAAAAAATTAATTTTCACGAATGTGTTTAATAACTTTTTCTTTTTTGGCAATTGCAGCATCTGAAGCCTTTTGAACTTTTTCTTTCATCAATTCAAAGTCTTCGGGAGTTGTTTCGCCTACCAATTTTTTAATCTTAGTATATGCCGCTTCTCTAAATAACGGCACTAATTTTTCCTGAGAGCCATCCTCTTTCATCAATATCGGTTCACCGGAATTGTTGACTTCCCCAATTTCAGAAATTGCAACATCATATTTAGCAACAGCTTTTTTAATGTCACCTACAATTTCTGGAGGTGCAATCAACATCAATGAATCTGTTGAAACACCCAATGGATCAATGTTTAATGTTTCAAGCATATTCAATACGTTTGGAGCAACCATGCCTCTGATTTCTTTTTCATAGAATTCCAAACCAACACCGGTTGTATTGGATATTTCATGTGCATCCCCTCTAAGACCTCCGTTTGTAACATCGGTCATTGCATGAATGTCTTTTACCAAATCGGCTTCAAAGAGTGCATGAGATGCTTGGACAAAATTGACATTCATTGTATCCCATACCACATCAAAGAATCCATTATAAAGTGCTGTTGTTGTTATTGTTCCTCCACCGGAACCTTCTGTTAAAAGGATGATGTCTCCTTCGGTTGCACCTTTTCTTGCAGTTGGAGGATATGCTGATACACCAACACTTCCTACAGCTGAAACGAATCTGTCACCTAAAACCATGTCTCCTCCGACACGTAAGGTACTTCCTGCAACAATCGGAACATCCACCAGTTCTGAAACTGCAGCAACACCCGCTGTAAAGTCAAATATTTTGGCAACATCTCCATCGTCTGCCAAATGAACATCACTTAAAATAGCTACAGGATCTGCTCCCATTACACATACATCCCTCAGTGTTGCACGAGTTACATGAAAACCTCCCAAAAACGGATATTCACTTAAACGTGAATGGATTCCGTCAACGGCAGTGGTAATGTAAACCTCATCGTTTTTAACCGGAGCTTTCACTACTCCTCCATCGTCCTGTTCGGAAGGATTAACCAAAGAAGCAGTATTGGTTGATGAAACAATTTCAGCTATTTTTCTGTGAACAAAGAAGTCTCCCGCACCGCGAGAACCTACTCCCATCTCACCCATCAACACATCAGCCTTATTGACACGGGCTATTTCCTTTAAGAATTCATCATTACTTTCCTGCAATTTTAAGGTGGTTGAAACTTCATCGATTACAGCCTTTGCCATTTCAATGGAGTTTCCTTCTGAAATTGTCTTGTATTCCCTGATTCTTACCGCTAAAATATCTGCCAAATCATTATAATCATAATCATCTATTCTTGCTCTTACAAACCCTTCTATATCCATATTTATATCTCCAAATTAGTGAAATTCTTTAAAATCTTAAGTCCGGCAACACCACTTTTTTCCGGGTGAAACTGAGTTGAAAACAAATTATTTTGACTTAAAGATGCTACAACATCCCCTCCATAATCACAGGTTCCTGCAATAATGATTTCATCATCCGGAACCACATGATAAGAATGAACGAAATAAAAGTACTCTCCATCAATACCTTCCAGAATAGGTGAGTCATTGCATACATTTAATTTATTCCAACCCATATGTGGAATTTTGACATCACCACGCAATAATTCTGCATGCCCTTTGAATAAATCCAAACCTTTAACTCCAGGAGCTTCTTCACTTGAACTCATTAAAACCTGCTGGCCAAGACAGATTCCCAGAAATGGCTTGTCATCTGCGACATGCTCATGAATCACATCTTCAAATGGTTTTAAATTCTCCATTGCGCTTCCAAATGCTCCGACACCAGGTAAAACCAAATAATCACTATCTGCCATGAGTTCTTTATCATCAGTTATCTGATAATCAGCACCAATTTTTTTAAATCCATTTGAAATGCTTTTCAAGTTTCCGCTTTTATAATCAATTATTGTTATCATTCGTTTAACCACCCGATTGATGATCGAATCATTCCTCCAAAATCAGAAAATACTATTTCATCAGTGCCCAATGTCTTTGAATGAGCATCAAGCTCCGCAACAACATGAGTGTAACCTAACCCCTTAAGAGGTTCTACCAAACGAGGCCCATCTGTTACTGCAACGGATTCTGCATCAAAATCTTCAATTGGAAATGCATGAGGCACACCAAACACGATAATCAAGTCCACATCTTTATCTTTTAAATATTCTGCTGCCTTATTTGCCGTTATAGGATATTCATCAAGACCTCCTGTGATAAAATCAGGTTTTAAATCCAGCTGATTTTTAATATTAACTGCATGCTGTCTGATTCTTGGAAGACCAATGTTTTCATCGAGATTAGCCACAAAAATAGGTTTGTTATCCGGATTAATCTCTTTGTAGTCAAAATTTATGATATCTGAAAATAAGTATGATGTTTCCTTTTTAACATTCAATACAAAAGCAACTTTTTTATCATCTTTCAGAGCTTTAACAACAGTTTTTGCAACATTTTCTTTAGAATCACCAAAATTAGGTTTAATGTACTTACCTTGAGCCATTCCACGAGTTTTTTCGACTTCTGTTGCCTTTTCTAACATTTCAATTTGCCTGTCAGCCTCTTCACGAGGAATTACCCCACATTCAACTGCAGCATCTAAAACCATTATCGCACCAACTGTATTGTCCCCTTCACCGGACCCCCCATGAGATTCAACCGGTATAACTGTGCACGGTAAATCAGCAGTTGCTATAGCTTCTTTCATGTCTTCACCAATAATCATGCTCGCACAGGTACCTGCAATACCCATCAGTTTTGGATGAAACATGTCATATGCTTCAATCAGGGTATCGACTAATTTTTCACCTGCACCCAATATAAAATCATTTTCAGACATTCCGGTAGTTACCACACGTACACCATCACCTTCTAAAAGCCTGGCTGTTCTAAAACAGCAGCCTGTAGGCCCGTGCATAACAATAACATCAACATTCATATCCCTTAATGTGTAAAGGGTAGCGGCAATAGGACTTGGTCTTGGATGTATAATTTTTATCACCTAAAAAATTTTTAACAAATAAGTATTTTTAATTTGTAATTAATATAATTAATTAACAAATTCCGGAGATTGCATTATGAAACTTGACAAAGAAATTTTAGAAGAAAAAATCAGAGAATACAGAAAATTCAAAAGCTGCTCAGAATCAACATTGATGGGGCTTTGTGAAACTGCAGAATATCCAATTTCTCAAGCAGAAATGGTGAAATTGGGATGCGGATTTGCAGGTGGAATAGGAGGAACATTTGATGAGGGAACCTGCGGTGCCGTAACTGGCGCATTAATAGCAAACGGATTGGTAATTGATGACCCATCAAAAATTAAAGCAAACGCTAAAGAAATATTCAACACATTTAAAGAGGAATATGGAAGTGTATGTTGCGGTACAATAACCAATAACGGAGAAGATAAATCTCCATGTGTTGACTGCTGCGTATTTATTGCAAATAAAGTAGCTGATTTATGGGACGAATAATTAGCAACTATTAAATTAAATAGTTGAAAATATAAAATTAATAGCAAATTTTATAAAAAAATGTACATCTAGTAGTGTGATATTGTGTCTGAAAATGAATTATATAAAAAAGCAGAAAGAAGGGCTGATGAAAAGATTGGCTTTTATCGCCACTTATACAGTTTTATCATTGTCAATGTCATTTTCATTATTATGAATGTTATCTTTTTTAAAGGCGACTGGTGGTTTTATTGGATAACCGGATTTTGGGGAATCGGACTGATATTCCACTTCCTGAAAACATTTGTCTTAAATGAAAAACTTGATGGTGACTACAGAGACAAGATGATTGAAAAAGAAATGGAAAAAATGAAAAAATAATCCTGCAAAAATATCGTGTTTAAATGACTCTAAAGGAAAACTTTTACAAGGATATGGAAAATTGTGAAATTCCATTTACCCACATTGAAGATAACATTACAGACCCGGCACTAAAGGAAATTGACAGAATTTATGGTGCGGCCGACGTTCTAAGTATAGAAAATGCCATAACACATGAACGTAATCTCTGGTTATTGTCTGCATTTGGAACAATAATCACAATGCTATTCCTGCTTTATGATGAAGCAGAATTGCATTGGCTTATTTTTGGATGTATAGTAGTGATTATTCTCGTTTATCAACTTTATAAATTGGCTGAAAGACATGAGTGCCATAGAAAATACTTGCAATATAGGGTGCTTGCCGAAACACTTCGTATTCAATATTTCTTATCAATAGCAGGCGTTAAAAAGCAGGTCCCCGATATTTTACCATGGTTTATTAAAAACGGCATCCCCTGGATTGATGAAGTCTTATTGGCATTGCCTAAAAGAGATACAAATAAAAAGGAATCCATTATAAACTGCTGGATTAGAGACCAATTGAAGTATCATCAAAGCAAACTTGTAAAACTAACAGCAAAAAAAGAAAGGGACGAACGAATTTCACGTATAGTGCTATATATTACAATCAGCACTTATCTTATTGCATTAGGGTTTGAAATTTATATGCTGACCATTCCATCAGGTGAAATAAATTCTGAGCTGCTAAGCGGGATTTTAAAAAGCTTACAAGGATGGGGAATAATGGTTGGATTAACACCAACAGACATGATTCGTTCAATTTTAAAAATTGTAATTGGAACTATGTCCGCAATAACTTTATTCAGTGGAAGTTATTATGGAAAGATGTCATTATCCAACACAATTGAAGACCACAGAAGAATGGCGATATTGTATCAAAGAGCTGAAAATGAAATCTTGCTGAATGGAGAAACAGAAGAGCTGATTATCTTTCTTGCTCGGGAATCACTGATTGAAAATAGTACCTGGTATTCATATCAGAATAAAAACAATCCCGACCTTACCATTGAGTAATACCTAACAAAATTATCAGTAAGACCAGATTTAAAGCTGTGAATACCAACAAATATTTGATTTTAAATTCATTATATTCACGAACAAGAATTTTATAGGAAATAAGATTTGCCATGGATGCTATTAGAGTTCCAAAACCACCAATATTAATTCCAACAATGATTGCTTCATAATTAGTACTGAAACCGCTGAGCAATATTGCAGCAGGGACATTGGAAATGACCTGTGATGCAATAACGCCACAGAAAACCTCATTGCCAATAATCCACTTTTTAAATAAGAAACTGAAAAATGAAATGTTTTCCAAATTACCCACCAATATGAAAAGAGCTATGAATGTCAAGAGCAAATAATAATCAACACCAAGAAAAACACGTTTAAAGAAATTTTTACTCGTAAATTCTATTTTATACATTTTTGGCAAAGCAATGTCATCTGAAGGGATTAAAAATAATAATATTAACAAAAATAAAATAGATACTACAATATAAGGTAAAAGCAGTAGGAAAAATGACTCAAAAGAAATATTGGACACCGTATACATTACAATATTATGTGGAGCTCCGATTGGAAGAACCATGCATCCGATATTAGCGGCAATGGTTTGCAACGAAATCGCCAATATTATTAAATCACTCCTATCGACCTTTTTTAATGCAAATATGGAAAATGGGACAAATATTATTAAAGAAATATCATTCGTGATGAATATTGAACTGAAAAAACAGGTAAAGACCAAAACAAAAACTAGCCCTCGAGTATTTTTTATTTTAGTTAATAACTTACGAACCAGTCTTTCAAAAATGGCCAAATTTTTTAAGACTTCAACAATGACCATAATCACAAATAACAATGAAATTGTTTGCCAATTAATATAATAAAAATAATTAACACTTGGCTTGACAAAAAAACAAGAAATAATAGCTAATATTAGAGATATGGAAAATATAATTTCTTTTTTAAAAAAATTAAAACTTTTATCGATTATATTATTCATAATATCAGTTAATAACGGTTCAATCAGCGTTTTCCTCTAATGTTTCCAAAAGAAAACTAACAGGTCTAAAACCATCATTGCATGATATCATTGCAGATTTTTTATTTTTCATCCATCCTCCATAGAAATCTTCAGCACCATTAGCCAAAGCCAATATAAAAGGTGAAAGGCTTTCCCATGCACTATCACAGAAATTTTCTGGTTTTTCCCATCCATTAGCTATGAAAATATCTCCTTCTTCAACATCACACTCATGTTCCAGAGGATTTTCATATTTTTCAATCAAATCATCATGCCTAACTTTTTTAACAACAGTGATTTTAACTTTTTTCAAGTTATCACCCAGCTACATATTAGATTCAAATATTATATAATATAAATCAATTCCATCTTGAATCTTTAGACCGCAGACATTAACAACAAAATAATAAAAAAAGTAGAGGAATCAACCTCTTGTAACTATACTGATAATGTCTCCGTCTTTCAGTTCATAATCACTGGCCACGCGCATTTTTGATCTTGCATCAACTGCATGCATGAACTTGTCCCCTATATCTGTGTGGACAATATAGGCCAATTCTTTTGGAGTGGACCCCTTTTTCACTAAAAATCCATCAGGAAGGACATTTCCTTTCTGGTCAGTGTATTTGTTTTCATCCTGAACAGGATATACAACAATGTTATCCAACAGCTCAAAAATACCATAGTTTAGGGCATCCTGAACACCTGTGCTTCCATAAACATCCAAAATATTAGTTTGAATATATTGTAATGCTTTCTTTTGAGGTTCAGACAATTCATCAGGTTTTAAAATTTCAAAATGGTCGTCACCTGAAACATAACTGATTAAACCTGATTCGTTAGCCTTAACAAGTGCTATTTCAGAATTTGCAGAAGTTGGAATCACATTTGGATATTTTTCTTTAATTCTTTCAATATTTTCCTTAGAAGTCGGAAGGTCCGCCTTATTTGCAATAATCATCATAGGCTTTGCAATGTGCAGGATATTACGGGTAAGTTCAATTAAATCCTCTTCTTCCCATTTGTTATAATCTGGTTCTATTGTTCTTTTAGCTTCAATAATGTCTTCAATAGCTATTCCGGTACCTGATAATTGATCAAATAATACTTTTGAAATATCTAAATGCTCGGCACCGACTTTTCTAATAAGTCTTACCCAATTTTTTGACAGTATTCCGTACATCCACATTACAATTTCATTTTCTAGAAATTCAAGGTCTTCCAAGGGATCATGACTGCCTGAATCAACTGGATTTCCTTCCAAATCTGTAGAACCTGAAGCATCAATAACGTTAATAAAAACTTTGGCTTGCATTAAATCATCTAAAAACTTGTTACCTAATCCTTTTCCATCATGAGCACCAGGAACCAAACCTGCAACATCTATTAATTCAATCGGAAGCAATCTTTTTCCATCAACACAGATTGAATTGTGAGGGTTGCAAGTAACACCTAATTCTTTACATGGACAATCCTTAATTACATGAGCAACTGCTTTATTTGCATCAATTGTTGTGAACGGGTAATTTGCCATTTCCACACTAGAAGCGGTTGCTGAATTGAAAAATGAGGATTTTCCGACATTTGGTTTTCCACAAACTGCAATTTGAAGCATAATAATCACATTAAAATTAATAACAACTTAATATTTGCATTTTAAAATATAAATAGTTTCATAAATCATATAATAATCTATGAAAGATGAAGATGTTGAACGACCCCCTGCAATGAAAATTCGGGAAGGAATCCAAGATGCAATGACATATTCCCTGCCCGATAAAAAGTTCAGTGAAAAAAGCGTTGATTTAGTTGAAATAGATATTGAACTGGACAATTTAGGTTGGAATTTTCACAATTATAGGATTTTAAATTTAACTGACATCCATTTAGGCCAATGGATTAATCCTCAATATTTGGACGACTTGATAGGTTATGTAAACACGTTGAATATTGATTTAATCACATTAACCGGAGATTATTTTTCATATATTATTGATGGTTATGAAGATGCTTTAAAAAATTTTTTTAAAAAATTAAAAGCCCGTGACGGTAAATTTGGAGTTTTGGGAAATCATGACCATTGGATGAATGCTAAAATGATAAGAGACATATTTAAAGAATCGGATGTTATTGATTTAAGCAATGATGTGAGAACAATCATAAAGGATGAAGATTGCTTAAATATCGCTGGTGTTGACAGTTGTACCGTTTGTGCAGATAATTTAGATGAAGTACTTCGCAAATTAAAAGATAATGCTCCAACAATATTGCTTGCACACGAACCTGATTTTGCAAAAGAATCATCAAAAACCAATAGAATTGACTTGCAGATATCAGGACATTCCCATGGAGGGCAATTTATCATTCCTAAATTTGAAACTACTCCATTTAGAGGGCCGAATTCAACTAGATATCCTGTTGGACTTTATAAAGTTGGAAATATGATTCAATACACAAGCAAAGGTCTTGGAACAAATTCATTTAGAATAAGAATTAACTGCAAACCGGAAATTACAATAATTACTCTAAAAACTAAGAACAGACAAAAAATAATGATAGAATGATTAAAAATAAATTCATTTCATATTCAAAAACATTAATAACCTCCATATTACTACTAGTATCCAATCTAATAGTTATATATGGCGTGGATTATATCAGCACTGACTTTAATGTTGGTGCGTGGTATAATGCCATAATTATTGTAATTGCAGTGGCTATTGCAAATTCATTATTGTGGCCCATTTTTCAAAGATTTCTAATGAAATTTATCATATTTACATTTGGAATTGGGGCAATTCTTATAAACTCTTTAATATTTTATATCGCTTCTTATTTTATTCCAGGAGTTTATGTTGGAGCATATGGAGCATTTCAGGTTCCCATTGTAATGGCAATAGCTACAACATTCATAACCAACATCACAAACACAAATTACTTCGACAGATACATCAAAAATATCTTAAAACATTCCCAAAAAAGAAAATTAGAATATAAAAAGAGATATCCTGGAGTAATCATGCTTGAAATCGATGGTTTATCAATTGATACATTAAAAAAAGCTATTGATAATGATTTAATGCCGAATTTAAAAGAATGGTTAGATAAAAAAACACATACGCTAAAAGAATGGGAAACAGATTTATCTTCTCAAACTGGAGCAAGCCAAGCAGGAATTTTACATGGAAATAATGAAAATATTGTTGCATACAGATGGGTGGAAAAAGAAAATGACAACCAGATAATAGTTTCTGGAAAATTAAGTGATTCACCGAAAATTGAGAAAAGAATAAGTAACGGAAACGGATTACTTGTTGATGGGATAAGCATAGGAAATATGTTTTCTGGAGACAGCGAAATTTCCACATTAACATCTTCAAAACTAGAAGGTCTAACCAGATTATACAATAAAACACTCCATACCGTATTTTTAGATGCCTATAACTTCCAAAGGATATTTATTCTGTTTTTGTGGGACATCCTTTTGGAATTAAAATCCCAATTAATTCATTGCTTAAAAAATATCCAACCCCGTCTTAGAAGAACCATAGTCTATGCTGCTGTAAGGGCAGGGGCGAATGTAGTTTTAAGAGAGGCTACAACCGAGATTTTAACCGGAGAAATATTGACCGGAGACATCGACACTGCATATGCAACATTTATGGGGTATGATGAAATAGCTCACCATTCAGGAGTAGAGGATAACGACGTCTGGAATGCTTTAAAACAAATTGATGTTCAATTTCAGAGATTATCAACGGCCATAGAAATGAGTGAAAGAGATTATGAAATCGTTATTCTATCTGACCACGGACAAAGTAAAGGTGCAACATTCAAACAGAGATATGGTATTACCTTAGATGATTATGTTAGAAGACTGCTTCCAGATGATTTGAAAGTATTTAAAGAAGAATATAATATAGACCACTTTAGAGATGCAGTTATTCCAGAAAATAAGCAAATAAAAAACATTAAAGAAAAAGTTGGAAATATACGTGACATTTTATTTGATGAAAAGGAGTCCGTTCAAAATGATAAAGAAGAAATAGAAAATAGAAAACCTCCAATAATATTTGAAAATGAACAGTATCTCAATTTGCGAAAAAAATATTCTAACAGTCTTGAGTATATCAGAAGACATGAAAGTGTGGAGCACAATACCAAAAAATCAAAAGATTCCGAATTGATTGTTTTGGGATCTGGAAATTTAGGACTAATTTATTTAACCCAATGGAAACAGCGATTAAATTATGAAGAAATTGTAATGTTGTTTCCTGATTTGATTCCAGGTCTTGTCAAACATTCAGGAATTGGCTTTACACTTGTCAATTCCATCAATAATGGTGCAATGGTTATTGGGCAAAATGGAATAAACTACATCGACAAGGGGCAAATTGTTGGCGAAGATCCTCTTGAAGGATTTGGAAAAAATGCTTCAAAACACCTCATTAGACAAAATACATTTGAGAATATGCCTGACATACTGGTCAATAGCTTTTATGACTCTAAAAACGATGAAGTTTGCGCATTTGAAGAATTAATAGGAAGTCATGGAGGACTTGGAGGAAGTCAAACAAAACCATTCATCATATATCCTTCAGATTGGAAAAATCCGGGTGATTTGGTAGGTGCTGAATCCATCTATAAATTCTTAAAAAAAGAAATAGAGAATTTAAAAAACATTTAAATTCTACTATTCCAATAAGCTAATATTTCAGAAATATCCTCATCAAAACTTATTGTTTTATCTTTATTTTGAGGTATTGCCTGTGGATAATCCCTATTTAATCTAATTAATGTTGTATTCGGATTATCATAAGTCATTTGCTCAAAGGGATACCTTATAATTACTGGTGTGTTAAAACCAACTCCCAACTCTAAAAATACCACGTTTTTATCTTCATCAATACCTTCTAAAAATTCCTGATATCTTTTGCTCATTTCATGCCATTTTTCATCCTCAACAAAGAAATTATCCTTTCTTACATTTATTTCCATATGTCCTCCGCAAACTGGGCATACCGGAACCAATTCCGTTGGAATCTTACAATCATCAGTTTTTTCAATTGCCTCATATACCAAATCCCTATTCGAATATAACCTATCATGACATGCTTTTTCACACTGCATCAAACCGTAATCTCCTTGGGTAGCAAAAATTCTTTCATCCTCAAAATCATTTATCCAAAATTGATGCTCCACATTTGTTGTCAATACAAAATACTCCTTATCCTTCACCAATTCAAGTAATTGAGCATATAATTCGGTTTTACCAACAGAATATCTGTTGACATAAACATGACGTGCCCAATGCGCCCATTTTTCCTCAGAGGTTTCATACGGATAAAATGTTGCAGAATACATGTCTTTAACACCATATTTTTCAATGAAGTCCTGAAAATTATCATCGAAGCGTTTGCCCGAATATTCCAATCCTGCAGCAGCAGAAAATCCTGCTCCAGCACCTATAAGAATATAATCCGCATCGTTAATAGCTTTCATGGCAGCATCCAATCTTTGAACAAACCTATCCATCAATCATCACCCCATAATAATTTTTTATAAATCAAGTAATCCTCATCAGTAAAAACATTGAAAATCACATGTTTCAAGCTACATTCATTTGAACTTAAATATTCTTCAACAGTTTTTATAGCTATTTTTGCGGCTAACTCCTGTGGAAAATTAAAAACACCAGTTGAAATGCAACAAAATGCCAAAGACTCAAGTTTATTAGTCTCAGCAATTTCCAGACAAGAGGTATAGCAACTGGCCAATTCTTCGCATTCCTTTTTGGAAGGTTTCAAACCCTGAGGAATAGCCGGACCTACTGTATGGATAACATGTTTAGAAGGCAAATTATAGGCGCCCGTGATTTTTGCTTTCCCGACTTCTTCATCTTCATCCTGGCTTTGCATAATGGAATTACATTCTTCCCTTAGCTGAATGCCCGCAGCTGAGTGAATCACATTGTCTATGCAATTATGCATAGGAACAAAACAGCCAAGCAGTTTAGAATTTGCGGCATTGACAATCCCATCTACTTTTAATGTGGTTATATCACCTTTCCAAAGTGCAATTTTACCTTTAACTTCTTTAATATCAATTGGAGAAGTTAAAGTTTTATTTAAGATTTCACTAGTCAGATAATCATCCTGAACTTTTAAAAACTCACCAGATACGGAAGAAGGCAATCTAATATTCATCAATGATCTAAGTAAATTCTTTTTTGATTGAACATCATTTGGAATTTCAATTATCTCGTCTCGTTCATCTATCAAGTACCCAATTAAAAAATCCAATTGTTCATCAGCATTCATTTTATCCCTCCATGATTTTTGTTAATAATAATATAACTTGAGTATTTAAATGATTTTTGTAACTAAAAAGCAACCATGTTACCCTGAAGTAACCATAAAAAGATAAATAACATTTTAACAAATTAACTATTATGAACACAGAAAAGATTGTTTGTCCTGTTGATAAAACCCTGAATCTAATTAATAAAAAATGGAGCATTCAGA
Organism: Methanobrevibacter sp.; assembly: GCF_030539555.1. GTDB lineage: Archaea > Methanobacteriota > Methanobacteria > Methanobacteriales > Methanobacteriaceae > Methanocatella. The sequence continues at coordinate 54,645 of NZ_JAUNXX010000003.1, forward strand.
TTATCCGAGACATGTTTTTTGGTAAAAAACATTTTAAAGAATTTAAAGAAGATAAACCAAAATTAAGCAATAAAGTATTATCAAATTGTCTAAAAGAGTTAGAAGAAAACAGATTAATTCAAAAAAAGGTTTTAAATACTACTCCCATAACAACTGAATATTACCTAACCGAATACGGCAAATCAATGAACAGAATTGTTTTTGAACTTGCCATGTTTACATTGCATGATGAAAATGACAATAGCTATTCGGATGAAACCCGTGAAGAGTTGAAAAATACATTCAGAAAAACTTTAAAAATTGATGATTGAAATGGCTGGAAAAATATTTATTATTGGAATTGGACCTGGTGCAAGTGAATATTTAACTAAAAAAGCAATTGACACTGTCAAATCAAGTGATTACACTGTTGGAAGCACAAGAGCGATTGAATTGTTTGATGATGTCAACAATAAAATTGCATTTAATGTTAAAGAGCTATTGGATAAGCTCAAGGAAGGTGTTCAATTAGCTTGTGAAGGAAATACAGTTTCAATATTGTCAACAGGAGATCCTGGTTTTTCAGGCGTTTTGAATACTGTTTTGAGAATATCTGATGAAAAAGGATTTGATAAAGAAAATATTGAAGTAATCCCCGGAATCAGTTCCCTCCAGCTTGCTGCTGCAAAATGCCACATACAGTGGGACAATGCCAATGTGATGACTTTCCATGGGCGAGAAAACATAGAAGACATCTTACCAGTAATCAACAACGGAAAAACAACAATTGCACTCCCATCAAGAAAAGTGAAAGATATGGCCCAATTTTTACTTGACAATGGTGTTGAAGAAGACAGGAAAGTCATAGTCTGTGAACGATTAAGTTATCCGGATGAAAAAATTGTCGAGTCAACATTGAAAAATATTGCAAATAGCGAATTTACGTATATGTGCATTATGGTCATATACTAATATAATTTAGCTTAAAAATTCATTTTAATAAATATTTTCTATTTAAATCTAAAATTAAAGATTATATAGTCCGATAATCATAGTTTAATTGTTAATTTGGATAAAAAAATTAACGGGTTGATAACTATGAATCGGAAAATAAACACCATATGTTTCATTTTCTTATTTGTTTTTTTAATTTCGGCAGTTTCAGCGGCCAATATTGAAAATGAAACATCAACTAATATTCAACAACCAGATCCTGACCAGGATTTATGTAAAGTGAGTGTTGAAAGTAAAGAAGACAGTTTTTATGCAGATAAAAAATTATGTGCAAACCAAAATACAAACTCCAAACAAACCAAAGAGACAGTATATCTGACTGCACCTAATGTGAAAATGCATTATAAAGATGGAACAATATTTAAAGTTACTCTAAAAGATAAGAACAAAAAAGCAATACCTAACGCTAAAGTTAAAATTTCTATCAATGGAGCAACTTACAATAAAGTAACTGACAAAAAAGGAACCGCATCAATTAATCTGAATTTAAAAAGTGGAACCTATAACGTTTTAACAACATTCGATGAAACCAGCAAATATCTAAAACAAACTACAAAGAGCACTGTAACAATCAAAAGTACAATAAAATGCAGCGATTTTACAAAATATTATAAGAATAATGCGGCATATTATGCCACATTTTACGACCAAAAAGGAAGACTATTGAAAAACATAGATGTGAAATTTAAATTGAACTCCAAGACTTATTCAATAAAAACAAATAGTAAAGGTGTCGGGAAATTATATGTTAATCTAAAACCTGGAAAATACAATATTTCTTCAATAAACCCTAAAACTACAGAAACAATCAGAAATACAGTATTCATTAAATCACTAATCGAAACAAAGAATTTGATATGCAATGAAAGCGATACTGCTAAATTTAATGTAAAAATACTTAATAGTTTTGGAAAAGCTTCACCTAATAAAAAAATAACAATAAATGTTGATGGAAAGACCTACACCAAAAAAACAAATTCCAATGGAATTGCAACTTTATATTTGAATTTGAAAGTTGGAACATATACAATAACCACTGAATACCTTGACCTCAAATCAACAAATAAAATAACGGTCAATAAAGTAATAAAAAAATCAAGTTTAATGCATTCAAGCCTGATTCCTGATTATGTTAATGTAACCATCCCCTATGTATTTAAAAACTCTAAATATTCAATAAAAACCGGTTTTAATGGAATAATAAAAATGCCAAAAAATGAAGTTTTTACAGTACAGGTTGGAAATAAAAACTACACATTTACAACCTCAAAAATCAGCGGTATTGAATCACAAATAATAGATTATAAAAGCTATTTTATTCCATTTGACGGAAGTGGAATCAGAAGTGATGTGAATAAGAATAACTTAAAAGGAAACGGAATAATCATCACAAAAATTAACGGATATACTCAAATCGATTATCAATCTAAAACTAGTGGAAATATAGAATTATTCGGGGTATATGCTGATAAAGGACCTTCCAACAGTGAAACAATAACTTACTTACAGAATGATGAAATAATGGCAAAAATAAACATCCAAACACAAAGTTTTGATGAATACGGACTACGTTACAGTTTATCCAAATATTATTCCAAATCAATCAATGAGTTCAATTCCAAAAGTTATGATGAAGTTACTAATCACAATACAGCATTAATAAAATTTGCAAATACCAAAAAACCAGTTACTTTTTCATACTTCGGAAAGAATATTGTCGGATACATCTCTAAAGAGGATATACAAACAAGATTTCTTATTGACGGAAAAGAGGAAACAGAAAAAATAGAAACAATCAGTTATGGTTTAGGAGAAAAATACCGCAAAACAATGGGATTTGAAGTATTGCAAACATATACCATAATTAATGAAAAGATAACTTCAGATACTTTAAAAAAATGGATCAGTTTAAGTAACAGTTACCTGACCAAATTCGGAAAAATGAATGTTTATGGAATGCACTTAGCATCACTTGAAGTTGCATGGCTTGCAGACGAATTTGCCGACAAATATTCAAATGAATTTAATGTAGTCTGGAAACGAGACCATACCTTAACAATCTTAGGCGGAATAAATCTTGAAGACACTTACCTAAACATTTTAAATGCTGACATGGGCATGGACATTAGTGGAAATGAACGAAATGTCATTGCATTTAGATTTGTTAACTCTTTAAATTTACCCAACATAGAGGATTATTGTCTATCTGAAGTTTCCAAAAGATTCATGGACAACATATCCAATTCTTTGGAAAACGTGTTTGATGCAATTTCAAAAAACAAATTTAGCATAACTCAGCTTGGAGAGATGATATATGTTTTCTCGGAGGATGAAACAAAATCCGCAATAATAATCAATTCAACCAGCGGAATTGCAAATGTAATTGTTCATCATGACAATAGCGTTTACAAAGGATCAAGCATATCAACAACAAAAGACTGTTGCGGCGTTGGCATAATGCCCCAAGACATTATCGCCGGAATTAAAAATACAATGAATCCAAACTCCAATGCAATATCCCAATTATTGAATTATTCACAACCTCTGAGTTATATGGCATACTTAGCAGGTAAAGAAATACTGAAAAGGGCATTGAGCGGAGCATCAGCAACATGTTTAGGATTGTTCTCAACAATGGCATTGGTTCAAAGTGCCGGAACAACATATAGGGATAAGATGGTTGATGAAAAAGATTGGCATAGCGTTATGGATAAATACACATTTACAAGACCAGGATATCTTCAAAGCAAAAAGATATACAATATACCCAATAAAAAAGGAGGTTACGACTACATTGAAGTAAAAATCAATAGTGATTTAACTTTAGACAGGAATAGTGCAAAATATATTAGTAATGGCAACACTAAACAGTTAACTAAAGATGAAACTTACCAATATTTTAGTGAGGAATATTGCACTCCATTTAGTTTACCTACAAAATATTGGGATGATAGCTGGAAAGGGATTGTAAAATGAAAATTATCGAATATTACAAAAATCAACCATTAATAAGTCAAATATTAGATGTTATATTCATCGTATGTTTAATTTACGAGATTATCTTGTTAATAACAAAAGGATATTTGAATTATTCGATTACATCGTTGATGTTGATTATTCTCGGAATTACCAGCATAATCAAACTAAAAGACTAAGTTAAAATAATTTTATTTTAACTTATTTTATTTTTTTTATTTGGTGATAATATGAAAAAAAGCGAAACGATATTCTTTACAATATTAATTATAATCCTGCTAATTTACTTAAGTTTCCAACCGGAACATTATCCTATTTTCCTATTTTTACTAGGATTAGCATTAATAGTCATGTTAATAGCCTTCTTGACCAGATATAAAAAAAGATTTGAAAACCAAAGATTATCCCTGACATTATATGTTATTGGAATAATCCTGTTTACAGCATGCCTTGCAAATTCAGTTCTTGTTGATTTTGCGAACTGTTCCCCATTAGCTGATAACTACTTAATAATCACAGTATTTATTATAATAATGATTATGGGATGGTTTTTTGAAAAAAAACAATAAAAGTTAAAATAATTTTTATTTTAACTTATTTTTTATAATTGGATAGCTTCTTGAACTACTTCATCATTGTCCTCATCATCATACAAGATATGAGCCAATTTCAATAACTTTTCCTGACCTTTGACTTCATCCTTAAAGAGAGGAACTTCAGCAATATGCTGATCTGGGAATTTTTGATCAATTAAAGCTAAACGTTTTTGCTGTAATTTGTGTCTTGAATGGCAGAAATCACAGTCACAGATATCAGGCATCACCTGGTTAACAATAACACTGTCAACAGTAATGTCATATTTGCCCAATGCTTCAAGCGCCCTTTCTGATTCATAAATTGACATTTCCTCCGGAATTACAACCATTTTAAATGTGGTTCTATCTGGGTCGGATAAAACTTCTTTTGCTTTGTCGATTTCCTCTTTGGTTCTTTTTAAATCTTCAGAAGTTTGAGGGTCATCAACAGCATCCATAAACGGCATTATTTTCTTAAGTGCATTGGTTGCGGTTCCAAGTTTTGCTTTAGCCATCATTAATTTACCTACCCAGGAATCCATTACTTCAGGGAATGACAGTAATCTTAAAGTGTGGCCAGTTGGAGCAGTATCGAATACTACAACATCGTATTCATCCGAATTCATCACCGCCATGAACATTTCAAATGCAGCCGCCTCATCAGCACCGGGAGAAGATGAAGCCATATCCAATTGGTCGGATAAAAAGTCCATCCCGAGTAATCCTCCATCATCAGAAGGATTTGATACTTTTTGAGCCTCAAGTGCTGCTTGTTTTTGAGCCATCGCTTCATCAGGGTCGATTTCAACAGCGAACAAATTAGTTTTTATTTCTCGAGGATAGCTTCCTATTGGCACTTCCAATGAATCCGCTAGTGAATGTGCAGGGTCAGTTGATACGATTAAAGTTTTTTTACCTTGTTCAGCTAACCATAATGCTGTAGCAGATGAAACTGAAGTTTTACCAACACCTCCTTTTCCACCTACAAAAATGAATGTTGTTTTATCTTTATTAAATCTAAAATAATCTTTAAATGCCAAATAAATTACCTCCTTAAATAAACTTACTTTTAGTGTAGGTTTAAATTCCATATACTTACCATTCATGCACTTTTGCCAAGCAAAATCATGAATTAGTAAGATTTTATTAAACTTACATTTTGTTACTAAATGATATTTAATGTTTTATAGTATATAAATTTAGTTATTAAATATTAGATATTTTTATAGAATTTTTGCATCATATTCCTTGAAACAACAATTATTTAAATAATAAGAAACATAGAAAATGTATAAGTTTAAAGAGGTGATAAACATGGCAAAACCAATTGGAGATACTCCTACATTATACGGTAAAGAAGCATCTGATTTTTTAAATAGAATGGTTGAACCTCTTACAAAAAAGGATAAAGAATTTAAAAAGAGGTATGATGCAGCTAGAAAAGTGTCATTCTAAAACTCGTAAATCCAAATATAAATAGAACGTTTGCTCCGGATCTCG
>NZ_JAUNXX010000003.1:60698-97540 GCF_030539555.1 Methanobrevibacter sp.
TGATATCTAATTTTTCCTTTATTTTATCATCATCTTTTTTCAAGTTAATGAAATTATGATTTATATAAAATCCATATGCACTTGCATAACCTTCTACAGAAGTTATGCCCTCATCATACCAGATATTATATCCATCATTGTGAAATCTCTCAATTTCCGGAAATACTAAATCTGAATCATCATGAGAATAACTAATGAATATATATGGTTCATCACCTTCATAAGCTGGAAATGGAGCATCATTGATAGGATTAGTATTGATTTTATTTAGTTTTGAATTATTATTCTTTTTATTTGTACCCATTGCCAACACCCATATATTTGTATAATTTTTATTTTATGAAAATAGCTATAAAAAATTATGTATTATTACTAATTGCGCAATTTAGTTTCAAATTTTTGTTTTTTAAAACTAATTATTATACTAATCCAGAATTAGGTCAAATGTATGCAAAGTGAAAACAATAGAATCATATAATTACCTAATTTTCCTAAATACCACCTTTCACCAATTTTTTAAAGATGGTAACACCACTGAATAATTTTTCACAAATAATTTCTACATCAGCCATACTATAATTTATTAATTAATAACTACAAACAATTTAATGTATAAATGATTATAAGTTGGTGAGAATATTAGTGAACTTCCAAAAATTGACTTAGAAAAAACAAAAAATGACATTGTTAACTTCATTAAATCAAAAGTTAACGAATCAAAAACCAATGGTATCGTTATAGGTTTAAGTGGAGGAATAGACTCTACACTTGCAACTTATTTAGCTTGTGAAGCCATTGGAAAAGAAAACGTATTTGGAATTACCTTACCATCCGCTACAACACCGACAGAAGATAAGATTCATGGTATTGAAATAGCTCAAAAACTGGGAATTGATTATGAAGAAATACCAATTGATGGTATTTTAAATGAATTTTTAGCAGTTACCCAACTCGAAAATAATAATTTGGCTATTGGAAACCTTAAAGCAAGAATTAGAATGTCCATCATTTATTATTATGCAAATCAAAAAAATTACCTCGTTTGCGGAACAGGTAATAAAAGCGAAATCCTTATTGGTTATTTTACAAAACATGGAGATGGTGCATGTGATATGGAACCGATTGGAGATTTATACAAAACTGAAGTTTACAAATTAAGTGAATCATTAGGTGTCCAAAAGGAAATACTGAATAAACCTCCACGTGCAGGTCTATGGACCAATCAGACCGATGAAGATGAAATCGGAATGAGCTATGATTTACTTGATCAAATACTTTATCTTTACATCGAAAAAGATATGAAAAACACTGAAATATCTGAAAAAATAAATATTTCTGTAGATAACGTTGATATGATTATTGAAAAAATTAAAAGGAGCGAACACAAAAGTAAAGTTCCGGAAATTCCTCAAAAAACAATCTTATAATGGTGATTTGGTGAGTGAAAATATAGAAAAAAAATGGCAAAAGAAATGGGCTGAGGCAAAACTTTTTGAATCAAACCCTGATGAACGGAAAAAATTATTCCTTACAGTAGCTTTTCCATACCCTAGTGGAGCTATGCATATTGGTCATGGACGTACCTATACCGTGCCGGATGTTTATGCAAGATTTAAAAGAATGGGAGGTTACAATGTATTATTCCCAATGGCATGGCACGTAACTGGTGCACCGGTTATTGGAATCGCAGACAGAATAAAAAGAAAAGATCCATGGACACTTGATTTATATGAAAGAGTTCACGGAGTTCCAAAAGAAACATTACCTCAATTGGAAGACCCCGAATTTATCGTGAAATACTTCTCAACAGAATATCATGAAGTAATGGAAGAAATGGGTTATTCAATTGATTGGAGACGTGAATTTAGAACAATCGACCCAACATACAGAAAATTCATCGAATGGCAAATCACAACCCTTTATGAAAAAGGATTAGTGGCTAAAGGTGAACACCCAGTAAAATACTGTCCAAACTGTGACAATCCTGTAGGAGATCACGATTTGCTTGAGGGTGAAGGGGTTGGAGTTAATGAATTAACTCTTTTAAAATTCCCAATTGAAGACAAAATACTAGTTACTGCAACTTTAAGACCAGAAACCATTGTCGGAGCAACAAATATCTGGTTGAATCCTGATGTTGAATATGTTTTAGTTAATGCTGAAGGAGAAAATTGGGTCATTACTAAAGAAGCTCACTACAACTTACAACACCAAATAAAAGATTTAAAAATCATTTCTGAAATTGACCCTAATGATTTGATTGGTAAAATGGCTACAAATCCATTTACTGGCGATGAACTTCCAATTTTCCCGGCAAGTTTCGTTAGTGAATCATACGGAAGTGGAGTAGTGTTTTCTGAACCTGCAGATGCTCCTGCTGACTACATTGCTCTTCAAGATTTAAAGAAAAATGATGAATTAATAGCCAAATACAATTTAGAAGGCATTATTGAAAATGTTCATCCAATTCCAGTATGTACCCTTAAAGGATACGGTGAAATTCCTGCAGCAGACATCATTGAAAGACTTGGAATTACCGACCAAAATGATGAAAAATTGCATGAAGCTACCAATGAGCTATACAAACAGCAACACAGTAAAGGTACCATAATCGAATCCATACCTGATTTCGGAGGTATGAAAGTTCGTTTTGCCCGTGAAGAGCTAAAAGAAAAATTAATTGCAGACAATATGGCTACAATAATGTATGATTTTGCTGAAAGACCTGTTGTATGCAGATGCGGTAACAACTGTGTTGTAAAAATCATGGATGACCAGTGGTTCATGAAATACGGAAATGAACAATGGACCGAAAAAACCTTAAAAGTCCTTGAAGGAGAAACAGTCATTCCAAAAGAGCTTAAAAATAACTTTGAATATTACATTAACTGGTTAGATGATTGGGCTTGTTCTAGAAAAGTAGGTCTTGGAACAAGACTTCCTTGGGATAATCAATGGTTAATCGAACCTTTAACAGATTCTACAATTTATATGTCCTACTATTCAATAGCTAAATATTTAAAGGACATGAATCCTGATGATTTAAATCTTGCCTTCTTTGATAAGGTTTTACTCAACAAAGATTCCGGAGAAATTACAGTACCTGAAGAAAAAGTTAAGAAAATTCAGGACGAATTCAACTACTGGTACCCTCTTGACTGGAGATTATCCGCAAAAGACCTTGTCGGAAACCACTTAAGCTTTTTGATGTTTGCTCACAGTGCAATTTATCCTGAAGACAAATGGCCTAGAGGAACCGTCGTTTTTGGAATGGGTCTTTTAGAAGGAAACAAAATGTCTTCTTCAAAAGGTAATGTGATTTTATTAAAAGATGCTATTAGAGATTATACCGCAGATGTTGTAAGGCTCTTCCTGATGGCTTCTGCTGAACCATGGCAAGACTTTGACTGGAGGGAAAAAGAGGTTTTAGGAACCAAAAGAAGACTTGAATGGTTTAGAGAATTTGCAGCAAAAGTTGAACAAATCAAAGGTTCACCTTTAGATTTAAGCAACATCAAAGAAGTTGAACTAACCCGTACAATTGATTTGTGGATGATTAGCCAACTTAACCAACATGTTAAAAAATCAACTGAAGCTCTTGAAGTTTTCCAGACAAGACAGGCACTACAAGAATCACTATTCCTGCTTAAAAAGGATGTTGACCACTACTTATACAGAATCAAACATTTAATCGACTCACAGGACCCTGCAATCATTTATGTTTTATCAACAGTACTTGAATCATGGATTAGGCTTTTAGCACCGTTTACACCTCACACTTCAGAGGAGTTATGGTCAAAATATGGTGGCGAAGGATTTGTCAGCGAAGCTTCATGGCCTGAATATGATGAATCATTAGTAAACCCTGAAATCGAAAAATCCGAAGAACTGGTTGAAAACATCATCAAAGACATTGCACACATCAAACAGATGGTTGGAGATGAAGTTGAAAAGATTCACATTTATCTTGCTCCTGACTGGAAATGGGACTTATATAAAATAGCCGATGAAGTTGGAAAACCAGACATCGGCCAGATTATGGGCAGAGCTATTGGAGCTAATATCCACGACGACAAAAAAGAGATTGCTCAAGTAGCTAAAAGAATTGGTAAGGAAATAACTAAAACCCGATATATCGGTAAAATCAATGAAAATGAAATTTTAACTGATGCACTAGACTACATTAAAGAAGAATGTGGAAATGAAGTTATTGTCCATACTGATGACTCATACGACCCACAAAATAAGGCTAGAAATGCTATGCCTTATAAACCTGCACTATTTATGGAATAATTAACTTATTCCAACTATTTTTATTTTTTTAAGCATAACTACTAAAAACGACTATTTTAACAATAATTAACTAATAATTCAAAACATATAATGTTGAGTTATCACCTTCATTTTTTGAAAACTGTTTACAAATGTTTTTTTATAATCAATAATGAAGAGTCATATACTTTTCATCTAATTAAGGATTATGTTAAAAGAAAAGAACATTAAAAAAAATGAACTTAGAATCTAAATTTATATATTTACATTAATTTATATACTATCAAAAATAAAATATTTTTATTCTAATCAAAGAATTGTTTAAATAAAGAAAAGGTGAAAAAAATGGAAATTGGTGAAATTTTTAGTGATGCTTTAATGTATCCATTAAATAATATTAAAGCATTGATAATTTATGTTATATTAGGAATTATCCTTGGAATTGCAATTGCCGGCACTATTGGCGCTATTGCGGCAAGTGCTGCATTGAATAATGTGCTTGCAGCTATTGGATCTGGAGTTATTGGAATTATTATTGCACTTTTAATCGGATTTATGATTAGTGGTTACCAATTAGACATCATAAAATACGGAATTAATAGAGAAGACAGAGGCCCTGAAATCGACTTTGTAAGACAATTCATAAATGGTGTTAAATTATTCGTCGTGAATATTGTATACTTCATTGTACCAATAATTATTGGTGCAATTTTAGCAATTATCTTCCAACACTGGCTATCCAGTGTTTTAACCACAATATTATTTATTATATTTGGTTTAGCCGCAATTATGGGTCAGTGCAGATTAGCTAAAAGTGAAGATTTAATGTATGCTATAAGTATTGGTGAAGCTATTGGCGATATTTCAAAAGTCGGATTTATTAAACTCATAATATTCCTCATTCTCGTTTTCATCCTTGCATTCATATTATCATTCGTTGGATTAGCAATTTCCCAATGGAATGCAACTGTTGGCGGAATAATAATTGGTATTATAGGAGTTTATCTTACTTTCTTCGTTGCTAGAGCAACAGGTTTATTATACTCTGGAGTATAAATAAACCTCCTTTTTTCTTTTTTTTAGATGCATCACTTACATCTAAAATTACTAACTAATCACCAGCATCATTTATATTGCTTAAAACTATCACGAAAATTAAACTCAATTGTGCTTGCAGCCGTTTATGGGCCCGATTAAACTAATAAATTACAGGAAATTTTTGAAATCCTCACAAAATTATACAATTGAGATTCATCAGAGAAAATTTGTTCTTTCCTTTGCACAATATTTAAAGAAAATTAATTTACCACAGCCAGACCCCATTACTCCCAATCAAAAAAAAAGCATTTAAAGAAATTAAAAATGAGATAATGAAATAATCATCTCATATACAAAATATATTTTCCAAATCTTGGAATTCTATAAATAATTACTGTAGCAGCATAACTGAATATTATCAATAAAATCCAAAGAATTATAGCTTTAACAGGTTCTGTGAATGGTAACCGAACAACAAGTGGAAGTAAAGGCAATCTAAACAAGTTATGCACTAAAAACACTGCAAAGGAATATTTGGATAAAAAGGTAACCAGTGGATATGCCCTAACCTTGCCCATCCTGGAACATAATTCAAACAATGCAAATGAACCGGTTAAAACAAATGGGAATTCATACCACAATTTGAAATCATATCCCTTTGTAAATGCATAATACTGGAATAATAAACAAACCATGAATGATATAAGTGCTATTAATCCTAATTTTATACTATCAAAGTGTTTAAACTGTCCTTTTTTAACAAGATATCCCAAAATGATATAGATTCCATAAACTCCACCACTGAATCCAAGGCAATACTGGAGAGTTACATCTGGAATACCCTGCATATCCAATACTAAAGTAATAAACGGCAGTATGAACGCTAAAAGTGAAAATACAATAGTTGCCTGCCACACAGTATCGCTGCCAAATCGCTCAAGGGCTGTCGAAACAAAAGGCATAGACAGATACATCCCAATAATCATCGGCATATACCACATATGACTGAAGAATAATGTTCCTGCCTCGGCAAAATTAACCTGGCTGCTTCCAACAGTAATAAACTGCAGGCTAATTGCATAAATTACCGACCAAATAATGGTGACAACTATTAAACCCTTACAATTTTTAGTCCAAAACTTACGTACGCGCTCATCATCGTAAGATCTATCGAGTAACAGATAACCTGTAATCATTAAAAAAAATGGAACCCCAATACGTCCAATAAATAATGATGCAAATTCAAACACCCTTGAAAAGACTGTGTGATTTAATATTGCATCAGATGAGATGATATAAATCCCATCCGTAGCATGAATATATAAAACAGTTAAAATAGCTATTGCACGTACCAAATCAATCCATTCGACTCTAGTTTTACTCATCAATTTTCTCCATTAAATATTCAGTTGAATATTCTCTACAATAATATTAAATCTTAAAAATATATAAAAATTGGGCTTTTTCCTTAAATATTAAATATTCAATTAAATAAAATTATAATTTAATTAAATTATTTTAACGGTGAATTTTATGGCAAATAAATATTTAGCTGCAATTTTATCTTTTGTTATTCCAGGTTTAGGCCAGGCTTACGCAGGAAATATCAAAAAGGGTATAGCCTATTTCCTTGTTGCATTTATTGCCGTGGGAATTATCGGAGGAATTTTTGTTGACTCCGTTTTAAATTCATTTTATTACATTATTGATATTCTAATAAGCATTTATGCAGCCTATGATGCTTATTTGATGGCAAAAGATTAGTTTTGATTCTTTGTGGATTTGGAACCCCCAAATACCTTTTGGACCACCCCATCCTATAAGAGGATGGGGATTCCTGATTTTTTTTCACTTAATAGGTTAATTAAGTATTTTTCAGGCTATCTCCGTTGAACCAGCGGTTTAGAATATTAATTGCTGCATTTATGTCTCTATTAAGTATTTTTCCGCATTTTGGACACTTCCAGTTGCGTTTTTTAACTTCCAAATCTTGTTTTATGTGTCCGCAGTGGTGGCATGTTCGGCTGGTGTTATGTGGTTTTACGAATTGTACGTCGTCTGCTGTGGGTTTGTAGATTTGAAATTTGTCTTTTAGTCTTTTTATGAATCGCGATAGGGGAAAAACCATGTTTTCCTCTCCTCCGATTAAAATCTTGATAGATGAGTAGTTTTCTTCAAAGACTACGGCATCATATTCTTTGACTAGATTGTAGGTTAATTTTTCAATGTAGTCTTTTAATTGATTGGTTCTTTTGTTGTACCATTTTTGTAGTCTTTTTTGTATTTTTTTAAATCTTTTGCTTCTTTTTCTGCATTTAGACATTAATCTGTTGATTTTTTTGACCATTTGGTTTTCATGATCAATATCAAAGAATTCTTTTTGTCCTTCGCTTGTGACTAACCATCCGTTTTTATTGGAATTGACATCACAGCCAATATGTTTATCTGTTAATGGTAATTGTTCTGGTGGATTAGTTTCTACGTTGAATGATGCATAGTGATTTAATCCATCATAATATACTGTAATGTTATTGAATTTAGTATCAGTACTGTTTAATAAATCCAGGTATTCAACGCTTGTGCTGAAGAGTATTTTTCCATGTTTTCTTAAAGTTACGGTGTTGTTTTCTACTGGTCTTTTGTCTTGTCGGATAGTTTGTCTGAAACTTGGTCGTGTTTTCTTTTTAGAGTGGAAAATTGGAGGATTATGCTTTTTACTTTTAAAACTGTTTGTAAAAGCTTTATGTAAATCATCACGGACCTGTTGCAAACTTGTAGACTCCATTTCACCCAGATAAGGCAATTCATCTCGAGATTCCTTTAAAAATTGATTTAATTCTTTTTTAGTGGGAATTTTATTAGAATCACCATACTTGGATTTATATTTATTTAAAAGTTCATTATGGATTTTACGGGTACAACCATAGTTCTTTTTAAACATAACTTCTTGTTCGGGAGTTAAATGAAGTTTAACAACCACACCACAAATATATTCACCCATAAAAATTCACATCCACCAAAAGTCCATATAATAGTTTTTTTTCATCCCTAAAAATGAAAACATTCTACTCTTTTTTAAAACAACAATTAAAATTACTATTAATTGAATAATATATCCTTTGCAATTACTTTTAAATAAAAATTAAGTAAGAGCATTTGAAGTAATGAAATAACGAACTCAGAGCAATTTTACAAACTCAAAGCAATATTTTATAAACCACAACAAAAAAAAAGTAATACTGAACAAAAAACCATGACCTAAAATAACCTCCAAAAACACAACATTAATTAAAAAAAAAATAGTACACCCAATAGTGCAATTCATCCCCAACTTCAGAAGTTGGGGTATTCTTGCATTTTTAAGATAAAAATTAAATGCATTTTCAACTTTCCACTATCAGAAGATGGGTCAATGCAATTTCCATGAAAAATGTCGTAATATACCCCATAATACAAATCGGAGATTATGAGAATAGCGAAACTAATAATGTCATTAGTGAAAAACAAATGTAAATTCTCATTAAAGTTTAAAATCATTTCTTCAAGCTTAAATGTGGAAATTTATACACGTAGATACAATAGCCAATGAAAGTGCTTGAATTAAATCATGAAAAAAGATAAAATTAGTTCAATAGCATATCCTACTCATTAAATTATAGTTTCCGTGCAAACATCAAATACCCGCTATGACCTACCATACGTGTTTTTGGCCTTACACCCTGAGTTCTAACCTCAAGACCTCTTTCCAGAAGTTCAATGATTTCAATATCATAAAATCCAAGTTTTTTAGCGACACGATAAGATGTTTCAGCCTGATCTATATATGGAGCATAAACCGCCAGCCACCCGCCAACATTTAATGAGTCCCAAACATCTTCAAATATTTCAAACGGCTTTGGAAGGTCTAAAAAAATCAAATCCAAATTATTTTCTTCAATACCTTCCTTAATATTTTGATTTTTGACCTCAATATTTGCAATTCCAAAGTTATCAATGTTTTTCTTAGCAACTTGAGCAAAATCCTCTCGGATTTCATAAGTGAAAACCTGACCTTCAGGTCCAACGACATTCCCGAAATTAAGTGCAATAGCTCCAGCGCCAGTTCCTGCATCCACCACTTTTGATCCTGCACCCAAACCAGTATGTGCTAAAACCTGTCCAATATCTTTTTGGATAAGTATTGAACAACGTCTATCCATTATATCAATGAAGTCATTAACATTCGGCTTCATGATTTTAAATGTGTGGTCAAGATGACTTTTAACTTCATCACCAATTTCGGCATTGTCTAAAACATCTGCTTTGATAATTCCCAAATCACTTTGAAATTCGGCTCCAGGTTTTAAGACATACTTTTTTCCACGTTCATCTAAAATCATTTTCATATTATACACCTAATTTTCAAGTTCTGCTAATCTTTTTACTCTCTTTAATGAATCCGGATGGGTGGACAATAATTCCATAAGCCCATTCTTTCTGGAAATTTTAACATCTGAAGTAGCTAACTTTCTTAACTCATCATCAGAAATTCTTCCATCACCGTCAAAGTCAATTTGCTGGAAATCGTTAATATCATGTTTTGCATTGTTGATGTCGTTTACAAAGAATGCTCGATTAGTATTTAAATCATCAATGGTTTCTTTACTGCATCTTGTTGCACCATAGGACAATTTGTAAAGTGCTGATACTAAAGCTGCTGGTCTGTTTCCATATTCAACACTTGCCTCATCGGCATAATATTCTCTTGTTCTTGAGATGAACAATACCAGTAGCTGGCCTATCAGGTAAAATAAATAACCAACAATTCCAATTATAATGGTTGCGCCATTATCCCTATCCCCGGAAAACATGAAAGACAGTGCGATATAATAACAAATCATTGGAATTACACTTACTGCAGCTGTTACAATCATGTCATTGTGCTTAATATGACCCATTTCATGACCTAAAACTGCTTTTAGCTCATCACGGTCAAGAAGTCCCAGAATCGGACGGGTGATTGCAATGTATCCGCTTCTGCTGGATCTGCCATAAGCAAATGCATTTGGAATATTTATTTCAGACAAACCGATTTCAGGTTTAGGAACACCTGCTGCATCAGCCAACTCCTGAACCATTTGATGGATATGAGGTGCTTCAGCTTCAGACAATGGCCTTACATTCATTGAACGTTTAACAAGACTTGGCCCAAACCAATACTGTAAAAATACAATTACTATACTCACTCCTGCATACAGTCTCCAGCTGCTTATTCCCAGATACCATCCAACAATCATTATCAGGAAATAGATGATTGTAAACATTAAAACGGATGTGAGAATCATTCTCAATTTAAGTTTCCATGTACCTTTCATTCTTACACCTTCACCATTATATGATATTACTTTTCAATTACTCTCTCAATTGAATTATATATAATATTTTCACATATAAAAACATTAACCAACAAGTTAATTATTAACAAAAAACATATCAAATTACAGTAAAATAATGGTGATTTAATGACTGGACCATGGGTAGAAAAATATAGACCGCAAACATTAGACGATATTGTAGGACAAAAACAAATCATTGCAAGACTTGAAAAATACGTTGGCGAAGGAAGCATGCCTAATTTAATGTTTACAGGACCAGCAGGTGTTGGAAAAACCACAACTGCTTTGGCTTTAGTAAAATCCATTTTAGGAGAGTACTGGAGACAAAACTTCCTCGAGTTAAACGCATCTGATGCAAGGGGAATCGAAACTGTAAGAAACAACATCAAAAACTTCTGCAGATTAAAACCTGTCGGCGCTCCATTTAGAATAATCTTTTTAGATGAAGTGGACAACATGACCAAAGATGCTCAGCATGCTTTAAGGCGTGAAATGGAAATGTATACAAAAACTGCCTCATTCATACTTTCATGTAACTATTCTTCCAAAATTATTGATCCTATCCAGTCAAGATGTGCAATATTCAGATTTGCACCGATTAAAGGTGAAGAAATAGCTGAAAGATTAAGATTCATATGTGAAAATGAAGGATTTGAAGCTGATGATAAAGGCCTTGAAACCATAGTTTATTTTGCTGAAGGAGATATGCGTAAGGCTGTTAATGTCCTACAGGCAGCTGCAAGCGAAGGAGAAACAATAACTGAAGATTCAATTTACGAAGTCATTTCCAAAGCAAAGCCTCAAGACATCGGAAACATGATTAACAAGGCATTGATGGGTGACTTTTTAGGTGCAAGAAATATTTTAAGAGAAACCATGGTTTTACAGGGAACAAGTGGAGAAGATATGGTAAGTCAGATTTATTCAGATGTTTCCAAAAGAGTATCTGAAGGAAAAATGGAAGCTGATTTTTATATTGATTTAATAGAAGCAATAGCAGATTGTGACTTCAGAATAAGGGAAGGAGCAAACCCAAGAATCCAACTTGAAGCTTTATTAACTAAATTCATTTAAGGTATTGAAATGTTATGGACTGACAAATACCGACCTCAAACCTTGGATGAAGTGGTTGGTAACAATAAAGAGAAAAAAATAATTACCAATTGGGTTAATAACTGGAAAAGCGGTAACCCCCAGCAGCCATTACTGTTAGTTGGGCCTCCAGGAATTGGAAAGACAACACTTGCACTCGTAATTGCAAAAGAGTTTTCAGAATCAATTGAGCTAAATGCAAGTGATAAACGTTCCCAAGACATTATTAAAAGTACAATAGGGGAATCTTCATCTTCCAGATCCCTTTTTGGGGACGAATACAAATTAATTATAATGGACGAAGTTGATGGAATCCATGGAACCAACGACCGTGGCGGAGTCAAAGCCATTGGGGACATCATTAAAAATTCCAAACATCCCATGATCTTAATAGCCAATGATTTTTATTCAAAAAGATTACAGTCAATTAAACCAAAATGTACAGTAATTAAAATGGCTAAAGTAAGAAGTCCAAGTATCAGGAAAGCTTTAAGAGAAATATCACAAAAAGAAGAAATTAAAGCTAATCCAAAGGCTCTTGATTTAATAGCTAAAAAATCAAATGGAGATATGCGTTCAGCAATTAACACTCTACAAGCATTATCCGACAAGGAAAATATATTAGAACCATCCGATGTTGAAAATCTAAGAACAAAAGACGATAGGTCAGATATTTTCAACGCAATAACTGGTGTTTTAAAAAGTAAAAATCCGCAACATGTAAGAGAAGCTTTAAGGGTTGATGAAGACCCGACACTCGTTATGGAATACATTACCGAAAACATTCCAAGAGAATACGCTAAGAAAAATGAAATTAAAAAAGCATATGAAAATATCGCTAAAGCAGACCTCTACTTTGGAAGAGCACAAAGGAGTAGAAATTATGGTTACTGGAAATATGCAAGCGACTTTATGGGAATTGGAGTAAGCAGTTCTAAAAAAGAAACCTATAAAAAGTTCACAAAAATACAAACACCAACCATTTTCACATTAATGGGGCGTAACAGAGGTAAAAGAAATCTAAGAGATGGAATTGCTGAGAAAATGTCACAAAAAATGCATGTTTCACACTCAATAGCAATTGCAATGTTTCCATATCTCGAGATAATGTTTAACAATGATGAACTCGCTTGGGAAATTTCTGACTTTTTGGAACTTGAAGACAACGAAATAAAAAGATTTAGGAAAAAGAAAATACCTAAAAAAGTTGTAACAAAAATGGAAAAAAGAAAAGCTCAAATGAGAGTTGAAGAGCGCGATAGAAGATTTGAAGAACTTCAAAATCAAATGCTAAATGCTCCTGAAGAAATTGAAATATCCGAATCAACTGAAGAGGAACTTCCATTTGAAATTACTGGCCTGGACAGTGAAGAAGAACCTGTAAATGAAGAGCCGCTTCCTGTTGACATTCCTAAAAAAGAAGAAGTTGAAGAAGATATTGAAGATGAAAAAGAAGAGAAACCTAAAAAGAAAACTGACAAGCAAGTTTCACTTTTCAGTTTCTAGTTTGTTTACCAATATATTCTGATGCCTTTAAAACATTTTCCCTATACTGAGGAGCTACATCTTCTAAAAACTCCATGAAAGAGGTAGCTAACTCATCATTATTTTTATTTTTAATTATATTTTTTCCGTCCATCTCTAAAAAGGAGTTAATCCATTCCAAAGGAACGTTAATTAAAGGAAAAATTTCATCATTATCATCATCAAAAGTCAATTCGTTACCGCTGAAGATTTCAGAAAAAATCTGATTTACCTTATCGTCTAGGATAATCGGGTTAACAAGCAAATCATAACTTCCTTCATAAACCAATTCAACACCATATTTTCGTGTATACGGTTCCATAATCAACTCTATGATGAAATTATCTTCAGGGACCAATATCTTTGAATTTGGTTTGATTTGCAATGCTAAGGTTCTTGATGATTTAGTGCAAATTTTTTGAAACAATGAGTTTCTAACAACCTCAATTTCAGCATATTGCTTTTTAAAGGTTGCTTCACGAGTTCTTGAAAACTTTGAAAATCTTAAGTTGTTAATGTAAATTCTATTTGGAGTATATGAAATAAAACGAGTGTCCACACCGATTATTTTCAGAAATTTCAGCACATCCCTTTTGGATGTTGTAAATTCCTCCTTTTGATTATTCGAATCAGATATGTTAAAAATCAAATCCATATTATCTTCCCAAATATTCATTAAGTGCTTTTTCCATTACATCAATTGGAGCATCTCTGCCCGTCCAGATTTTAAAGCTTTCTGCACCTTGATAGAGTAACATTTTAATTCCGTAAATCGGTTTTGCATCTGCTTTAATTGCTTCCTTTATCAAAACCGTTTCATTAGGATTGTAGACCGCATCAAAAACAACCAAATCCTCATGCATTGCATCAGCTTTAGCGATAGGTTCATCATCAATATGAGGATCCATTCCCAAAGGGGTTGTGTCAACAAGAATATCTGCATCCTTCAAGTAAGTATTAATCTCAGAAATGGAATCTGATTTAACATCACCTATCAAATCGGATGCCAAAATATCTCTTGCCAAGTTTTGAGCCTTATCGAGATTTCTGTTGAGTATTGTCAGGGAACTGGCGCCGAATTTTGAAAGGTAAAAAGAAATAGCTCTTGAAGCACCTCCTGCACCTGCAACAACAACATTTTTGTTTTCAATTGAAGTAACTTCCTCAATTGCCCTCACAGCACCTATTCCATCAGTATTGTATCCTTTTAGATTTTTAAAATCTATTGTATTTACAGCACCAATCAATCGAGCAACTTCGTCCAGCTCATCCAAATGCTGCATCACTTCAATCTTGTGGGGAATGGTAACATTAAAACCTTTAATGTTTAAAGCATCAGCTCCTTCAATGGCTGATTTTAAATCATTTGGATTTACATCAAAAGCAACATAAGCATAATCCATTCCCAAGCTTTCAAATGCAGCATTATGCATTGGCGGTGAAAAGCTATGTTCAACAGGATGGCCTATCAAACCTACAATATTTGTACTTCCTTTAATATTCATATAATAATAATTGATTCATATTATAATAAAAACTTTTTAGTTTCCTCATCAAATTTGTTGTAATCTGACTTGAACAACTTGTCTTGAACCGGTCTGAACATTTCATCTTCTCAAGTTCACCTTCTCGAACTATATTTTCGAAATGCATTGAAATATTTGGTCCAGTAGTTGCAAAAATCTCAGCAACAACTTTTCTACTAGCCCAAAGAGTTTCATCGCCAATGATGAATTTTCTTTCAACAGCACCTTCTTCACTTTGATACAGCAGAGTATCTACTAATCTATATTTTACCATAATAATCCTCACAGAGTTTAATTTAATTAAATAATTCATTACAAAATAATTAAAACTAATCAAAGTGCAAAAATATGCAAAAACACAAATACACAAAAGCACACTTCCAAAAAATATATTAAAATTACAAACTAAATTGATTAACAGAAAAAATAACAAAAGATTATATAAATTCTAAAGAACATATTTTAATTATAATAAATTTATTGATAGGAGAGTAAAAATGGAATTTACAAGACCTAGAGGTACAAGAGATTTCTTATTTGATGAAATGAGACAGAGAAAAAAAGCAGAAAGTACCTTAAGAAACATATTCGAAAATTACGGTTATCAAGAGATTAAAACCCCATTATTTGAAGAGTTAAAGTTATTTACAACCAAATCCGGAGAGGAAATTGTCAACCAATTATACAATTTCAAAGACAAATCAGACAGAGAATTGACTCTAAGACCTGAAATAACCGCTCCAGTTGCAAGATTATACTTAAACGAACTTGAAAAAACTTCAGCAAAACCAATCAAACTTTATTACTATGGAAGCTGTTTTAGATATGAAAGACCTCAAAAAGGAAGATTCAGACAGTTTTGGCAATTCGGCTGCGAATTGATTGGAGCCAATTCCCCTCAGGGTGAAGCGGAAGTCATTGCACTTTGTACCGATGCAATAAATGCCTTGGGCATCACTACAGCCGACGTTAATCTCAACCACTTGGGAATCATCAGAGGACTGTTCAAGCACTTCAATATCTCACAGGAAACCCAAAGGGAAATAATGGTCGTTATCGATAAGGGAGATAAGGAGTTATTGATTGAATCCTTAAGCGGAGATGAACCTGTCATTGACAATGATGAATTAAATCAAATATTGTTGAAATTGATTGATATGGTTGGAGACAAATCCCTCTTAAGTGATGTTGAAGAGCTTATTGCCCCTTATGAAGAACCTAAAGAAGCACTAGATGAGTTTAAACAATTAATAGACCTCCTCGAAGCTTTCGATGTAAACAACTACACATTGAACCTCGGCGTTGCAAGAGGCCTTGACTACTACACCGGAATAGTGTTTGAAATTTATGTTCCACAGCTCGGTGCGCAAAAGCAAATATGCGGAGGAGGATCATACAACCTAGTGAAACTCTTCGGAGGCCAGGAAGTTGAATCAACCGGTTTTGCACTTGGTTTTGACAGATTGATGAATGCAATAGAAGAGCTTACCGACCCAGAAGAGTTGCCTTCACATTTGGACATTTATGTTGCACCGATTTCAGACAGTGTAAGACCTAAAGCCTATGAAATCACACAGCTTTTGAGAAAAAACAACATAAAGGCAGATGTTGACTTGAACGGTAAGAAATTCAAAAAACTAATGAACCATGCCGATAAGATAAAAGTCTCAAAAATTGCCATCATAGGTGAAAACGACCTTAAGGAAAATAAGATTACAATCAAGGACATGGTCAGCGGAAACCAGGAACTTGTTGACATTGACGACATTATAGAATACATAAAAGGTGAGTAATATGGAAATAAACTTCAGACATGAAATCAACGGCATGAAAGTCATTACAGCCATTGCACAGGATGCTGATACCAACCAGATTTTAATGTTAGCAAATATGAATAAGGAAGCGCTCCAAAAAACAATTGAAACAGGTAAAGCTCACTACTGGAGCACTTCAAGAAATAAAATATGGCTAAAAGGAGAAAGTTCAGGCCACTTTCAAATTGTTAAAGAGATTCTTGTTGACTGTGATATGGATGCAATAGTTTTGAAAATAAAGCAGGAAGGTGTTGCATGCCATGAAGGATATCTTTCATGCTTTTTTAGAAAATTAAATACTGATAATGTTGACATTGAAGACTTAAAGGAAGATGACTTGGAAGTCATTCTGGAAAGACTTGTAAACCCTGATGATGTGTATTGAAATGAAACGTATAATTCCCGACACAAGTGCTGTCATAATAGGTGCGATAAGTGAAATCATTGAAAAGGAAGACCTGGACTATCCGGAAGTCATTGTACCTGAGGCGGTTGTCTGTGAACTTGAGCATCAGGCCAATGCCAATAGAAGTGAAGGCAGAAAAGGTCTTAAAGAGCTTCAAAAATTACAACGCTTACAATATGAAGGTGAACTGGCAGTTAGCTTTAAGGGTAGGCGTCCCACAAACTATGACATCAAATATGCTAAAAGCGGCGAGATTGATGGTATTATCCGTGATCTGGCAAGATCAGAGATGGGCACATTATTAACAAATGATAAGGTACAGGCAGAAACTGCAAAAGCGCAGGGAATTCCGGTTTACTTTTATGAACAAAAATATGTTGAAAAAGCACTGTCAATTGAAAAGTTCTTTGATGATGAAACAATGTCAGTGCATTTAAAGGAAAATGTTTGTCCGATGGCTAAAAAAGGAACTCCAGGACACATTGACTTTGTTGAACTTGAAGATAAACCTTATTCATATGCAAAAATTCATGATATTGTAGATGAGATTCTAGATAAGGCAAACAGCGATTCAAAAACCTATTTGGAATCTGCAAAAGAAGGATCATTTGTCGTGCAATCAAGAGAATATAGAATTTCAATAGCTTATCCTCCATTTTCAGAAGGTCTGGAAATCACTGCAGTAAGACCTGTTGCCAATATCGATTTGGATGAATATCACCTTTCAGACAAACTGCTTGAAAGAATAAGAACCAATGCTGAAGGAATCCTGATTTCAGGTTCTCCGGGGGCCGGAAAATCCACATTCGTACAGGCCATTGCAAAATACTACTCATCAAAACTGAATAAAATTGTAAAGACAATGGAATCTCCAAGGGATTTGCAGCTTCCGGATGAAATAACACAATACAGTCCACTGGAAGGCAGCATGGAAAATACTGCAGATGTGTTATTGCTTGTAAGACCGGACTATACAATTTATGACGAACTTAGAAAAAATACAGACTTCAACATCTTTGCAGACATGAGATTGGCAGGTGTTGGAATGATTGGTGTAGTCCATGCAACCCGTCCAATCGATGCAATTCAGAGGATTGCTTCAAGAGTTGAACTGGGAGTAATTCCATCAATCGTCGATACAAGCATCTACATTGAGAATGGTAAAGTTACAAGCGTTTATGAGACAAAAATGACTGTTAAGGTTCCAAGCGGTATGAAAGAAGCGGATCTTGCAAGACCTGTCATTGAGGTTCGTGACTTTGAAACCGGAGAACTCAAAAACGAAATTTACACATACGGTGAACAGACCATTGTAATGGATATGGACTTAGTGAATGGAACTGAAAGCGGTGAAAAACAAAAATCATCTGTTGATAAAATTGCCGAAAAAGAAATTTTAAGAAAAATCAAAAGAATTCTTCCTAAAAAATGCAAAGTGGATGTTGAAGTGATTTCCCCCGAAAGGGCAAATATCTACATACCTGACGAATATGTTCCAAAAATCATCGGTAAAAACGGTAAAAGAATAGCTGAAATTGAAGATGAAATTGGAATCAGTCTTGGAGTGGAAGTAATTGATGAAAAACCTGTTAATAAAGCTCCATTTGAAGTGGATATTGTTCACACCAGAAAACAGCTGATTTTAGATTTGGGAAGAGAAAACGGAAGGCAAAACTTTGATGTTTACATTGAAGGAGAATACTTGCTTACTGCAACCACCTCAAAAAAAGGTGAAATTAAAATTAAAAAAGGAATTGAACTATCCGATTTCATTATAGAGGCTATTGAAATGGGATTAAAAATTACTGCTACAAGAAAGTGATAACATGAAAATTGGAGCATCCACATTGGCCGGACTACATGAAAACCTGGAAGACATTTTAGACTTTATTGAAAATCTTGGACTGGAATATGCTGAATTAGTACATCAATTTCCCTATGAAAATATTGATGCGGATTTTTTGCAGAGTTATAATTTAAAATATTCGATACATTCCCCTTTCATGGATGTCAATATTGCATCCCTTCAGGAAAAAAGCAGAAGTAACTCTATTGAGCAAATCAAAAACTCTATCGATTTGGCCAATAAAATTGATGCAGAATGTGTTGTAGTACACCCCGGACTGATGCCTTTTTTAGCAAGACCATTTGAATATAAGGTATATGAAGTGGCAAATAGCTCCATTAAAGAGCTTGGTGATTACGGTAAAGATTTAGGTGTTAATGTAAGTATTGAAAACATGCCCACATTTGAAGGTATGATTTATAAAGATATGAAAAAACTTGATGAAATTCTCAGAGAATATGAAATGTCTATGACATTGGACATCGGTCATGCCAACCATGTCGGATACTCCGCAGATGAAATGTATTTTGATTCAATTAAACACATACATGCCCATGATAATTATGGTGATGATGACTCACACCTTGCTTTAGGTGAAGGCTCTATTGATTTAAAACGTATCATCAATACTTTTGAGTCAAAAAATTATGATGGCATCTACATCATTGAAGTAAATGATAAAGATTCTATTAAAAAAAGTTATGAATTTATAAAGAAAAACTTCTAAAGAAGTCTTTTTTCTTTAATCTTTTTGAAATACAGATATTTGGAATCGATGACCTTTTTAATATTTTCTGCTGTTTTTTTACCTATCCCTTCAACTTCCTGAAGTTCCTTTTCGGAAGCATTGATTATATTGCCAACAGTCCCGAAATGCTCAAGCAAATTTTTAGCATTAACAGGCCCGATATTAGGTAAAGATTCCACAATGAAAAGTTGTTGGTCCAATAAACTGAGGGGCTTTTTATCAGTTCTAATTTGAACAGGAGTTCTTTCACCATTTTGTTCTCTAATGGCAATTCTTTTTATCATTGCAGCAGTGTCTTGTGCATTTCTGGTAGGTATGATGCTGATTCCAAAGTCCAGGGCGATTGATGCAATGGATCCTCTTATTGCATTTGCATTAATCATGCCGCCGTACAAATCATCCCCCTCAAGAATCAATATAGGCTTTTTGAATTCCTCAGACAATTCACGGGCTTGCTTGAATAATCTTTTATCAATAATGGAATCGACAAAATCCTTTGCAGTCTTTCTCTCAATAGCCACCTCATCACTAACCTGATAATCTGCAACAGCCATTGATTGAACCTTAACATCCATTTCCATTTCGGTCAAATGTCTGATTACTTTTGAATTGCCTTCTCTTGAATCCGCATAAACTATTGGAAAATTATTTTCTTTTTTAGGTCTTTCTAGAACCTTGACTTTCTTTTCATTTTCCATTTTTAATGCAGCTGAAGCATTCAACTCTTCTAAAACATCAGGGTCGATTAATTGATTCTTCATATTAATCTCCTTATTTACACTTGACCAATAATAACCTTCATCCCTTGTTCCGTTGGTTATTAACACTTTTACACGACCGGTTCTTTTACGACCTGTCCTTCCCCTTCTTTGAATCATACGTACTTCTGAAGGGACCGGCTCATATAAAATAACTAAATCAACAGCAGGAATGTCAATGCCCTCTTCAGCAACACTAGTTGATAGAAGTACATCGTATTCACCCATTCTAAATGATTTTATAATGGCTTTTTGCTGTTTTTGGGTTAAACCTTTTTCACCATCCTTGGTAGCCTGGCCAAAGAATTTGGCTGATTTGATTCCCTCTTTTTCAAGTTTTTGATGAATCATTTCAAGGGTATCCCTGTATTGAGTAAAAACAATGATTTTAGATGAAACATCATCTTCATTATCTGTAAATCTTTTAGACTGAAGTTTGGTTTGACCGCCTTCAGAACCCAGTTCCTTTTTAAGAATTCTGGTAAGTTCTCTTAATTTTGGATGTTCCCAACCATGTTTTTCAGCTTCTCTTGCAAGTTTTACAGCACGACTAAAATTATCATCCCACATTAGAGATTTTGCAGCTTTTGTTTGTTTTTTACGCAACCTTGCCACATATTTATTGAAAGTTGATACACCCTGAGTTTCAATTAACTCCTGAGCATGCTGGACATTAATTACGGCACTCAATATTGAAATGGCTTGGAATAACTCTTTATCAGGATTAGCAGATCTTGCAATTTCACCCTGTATTCTCGCCCTTGCCTTTAATATGTCTACCTTATTAACTGCAACAGTTCTAATAACACTCATATTCTTTAAAGCTTTCAATCTAATTTTTAATGCTTTATCGATACTGGTTTTGATTTTTTCAAGTTCCTCACTCATCTTAACTCTGACCCAATCAATTTCAACAGGATTGAAGTAAGGTTTTACATCACTGTCATCTTCAGTTTTAACAACAATATTTTGGATGTATAAATTTTGACATACTTCCTTAATTTTTAACTTGTCAGACCCCGGAGAAGCAGTTAAACCCAAAATAAGATTAAAATTAGATTCCTGAACATATCTTGATGCCAAATAAACATAGGAATAGGATCCGACACCGTGGTGGCACTCATCAAAAACAATTAATGAAACACTGCTTAAGTCATAACGGCCGTTTAACAAATCAGATTCAACAGTCTGAGGTGTTGCACAGATAATTCTTGATTCTTCCCATCTTGTTACTCTCTCATCGGTTTTTACAGCACCTGTTATTGAAGTGCATGGAAGAGTCAGAAACTCTTTAAAACTAGATTCATGCTGAATGGCTAAAGGTTTGCTTGGTGCTAGAACAAGAACTTTTGAATTTTTAACTTTATGAAGTCTATCAGCAGCTACCAAAATAGCTACGATTGTTTTACCTAATGCTGTTGGTGCAACAACCATAGTATTTCCTTTTTTTAAGACATCCCCTGCAAGAATCTGTTGATAAAGTCTTGATTCAATAGAATTCTCTTTTATTAAAGGATGATTAATATAGCTTGCCATAATATCCTCCACAATTTACCAGTAACCTATTATGATATAATCTTTAATTATTATATAAAGTGTTAGTGAGAGCATTTGAAAAATAATATTAAAATTTTAAGTTGCAGAAAACATTTGAATTATAAATCATGAATCACAGACTTGAATTTTGTGGCTGCTTCACCGATTGCTACTATCATTTCACAATCCAAATTCAAAGCTTTCTTTATTCCATCCCGAACATCTTTTTTATCTGCCCCGAGAGTTCCTTGCTTTTCAAAGTCGCTCATATGATTTAAAAATATTCTGTCGTTTAATCTGGAATTCTCATGTAACTTTTCAATAGCTATTTTTTGGGATGCATGTGATGCGGGAACTATGAATTTTGAAAATTTGAGTACACTATTGAAAATTTCCAAATCCCCGACATATCCAGATTCTGAAGACACTGTAATAACAGTTGTAAAGTCTCCGAATAATTTTTGGAATTCCTTTAAAACTGTCTGAACACCTGCAGGGTTATGAGCATAATCTACAAAAACAGTTTTGCCTTTAACTTTATCTACTCTTTCCATTCTTCCTTCAACACCAGTAAAAGTAGATACGACTTCAAGTATTTTATCATATGGTAAGTTTAAAAATTCATGAGCGGCAATTATTACGCCAGTAACATTATAAACATTGTGAAGGCCATCTATAGCCATTTTAACAGTTAATTTTTCTTCAGGAGTGTGTAAATCAAAAGTTCTGTTTGTTAAATCAACGTTTGTTGCAATGTAATCCACTTGAGGGGTTGTCAGACCACATTTGCAGAAGTAATAGCCGCAACCTGAAATAATTTCCTTAACAGCAAGTTCATTGCCGCAAACGCATTCCTTAATGCCAATGGAATCCGGGCGTTCATCAACTCCAAAGGTAATGATTTCACCATCAAATTCGTATTTTCTTAAAAGACCCATAATGGTTGGGTCATGACCATTTACTATCAGTTTTTTATGATTTAATTCTTTGATGAATTCTCCTTTAACATTGGCATAATCCATAAAGCTTCCCAGGTCATTTAAATGATCAGGAGTGATATTTGTAATTAAACCTGCAGACATGTCAGTATCCCTGACAATTCTTTCAACTGTTCCCGGCACGCCAAAGGTACCTACTTCCAAAATTCCGACTTCCGCATTTAATCTTGCCTGTAGGATTGGAATAAACTCTGCATTCCCCTGCATTCCTTCCAAATTATGCTGGCAGGGAATAATTCCATTATCTTCAGCCACTTTTTTAAGTAAAGTGGTTGTAGTGGTTTTTCCGTTTGTGCCAGTTATTCCAAATACTTCTTTTTCAGGCTTGAAAATTTCAATAATATCAGTCAATTCCAGAACAGGTTTATTGATTCTTTTATACATTTCAGAATCTTTTGGTAAACTTGCAGGAGGAATAATATAATCACATCTGTTGAAAAATGCATCCGGTGTTCTGCCATAGAAAACATCAATGTCATAACCTTCCAAGGCACTTGCAAATCTGCAATCACGTTTTTGTGATAAATCTGTTCCGATGACATTAAATCCTCTTTCTTTAAGTATCCTAGCTATTAAATTACCATTAGCTCCGCAAACACCAATTACTCCAAATGTGGTGCCTTTTTTAAAATCAGACGCATTCATATTTTTTACTTCCCTTCTCAAGTCCTTTCATAATTTTATCCACAGTGGTCAATCTATCATAAGCTATTAACGGACCCATATGCAAAATAATATCTCCCGGTTTGGAATATTTGAATGTTAGCTCTGCTGCCTTTTCTATTGTTTCTACTGCTACCTTTGTAATGTCCGGATTATCGATTGCATCCAATATCTCCTGGGCTGCTTCCATTTCAACCTCTTGGGTCACTTCATTAAATCCACTTGCAATAACTGCCTTCAAATCATATTGCCCGACCAATTGACCTACTTCAGATTTATCCCTTACAGATAATGTATCAAAATGATCTAAGAATAACACAACTTCATCATCCTTAAAGTAATCCAATGTAATCTTCATTCCATCATATAGAAATGCTGAGTCAAGAATAATCTTTCTGCCATTATATATTCCCACATTATCCATGTGTGCAGGAAGACCTTTAAAATTAGTTAAAGCTTTGATGATGTCCTCTTTTTTGATGCCGTATGTTAATGCCACTGCACTGGCCCCGACTGAATTTTCAAAAAAGTAGCTCATCATATAAAATGGCGTAGTGAATGAATCACCGGAATATTCTATTGTTAAAGACTCATCACCTACAGTTCCCTTAAAATCGACATTTTCGTCCAAAGCATAATAAAGAGCATTTTCCCGGCGGGGACTGATAATATCAAAGCATGAGTTGTTTGCAATAACGGTTTCACTCATTTTTTCCAAAATCAATTTCCTTTCTCGATATTTTTCAACAGAGCCTCCAAATTCAGATAAATGGTCTTCAGCAATATTTGTCAAAAGTCCAATTTTGACATTCAAATTATTTAAAAGACCAATTGTCCCATGAGGGAGTTCAAAAATAGCTATATCACAATTTTTAGATTTTTCTGTAACAATACCATCAATAATAGCTTCAGACACTAAATTATTTACCAGGGATGAACAGGACCATACCTTGTATCCTGCAGATTTGAATATGCTTGTTGTGATGAAAGTTGTTGTAGTCTTGCCCATTGTTCCTGTAATTCCAATAATGTCTACCGGAATTAACTCCTGAACAATTTTGGAAAATTCCTCATTCGTAAGAATTTTAACATCAGAATCATTGATTAACTTGGCTATTGGAGCAGAAGCAGGCAAAGTAGGTGGCATATAGACAGCTTCAATTCCATCCAAATTAGGGTTTTGATTATTTAAATCTAAAATAACGCCTTCACTTTCCATTTGTTTTAAACTTCTTTGAAATTCAATTTTAAAAGAAGACATTTCTTTTAAGTCCGTGATAATTACTTTATGGCCCAAATAATTCAACAATCTTGCAACGGGCCTACTAGCATTTCCGGCACCAACTACCAAATAATTCATCAACAATTCCTCACAATATCTTAAGTGTGCAAGAATACCTTTACTTCTTTTAAGTCAAGGATGAATTGCACAAAAAAGGAGAGGCATTACTTTCAAATGCTCTCTTGCTAATTTAATATTATATCTTTAAATATATAATAGTTATTTGTACCATGATTAATTTTCTTTGTGGTGTTAACAAATTTAAAGTTTTAAAATTTCAAAAAAAGAATTTTTGAGAAAACCTATTCAAACTGAATAAGATTTTCTACATCATTATAAACAACATCCAATCCACACATTGATGGAACATAGTTCGCTGCTTTTGCTGAATTTACACCAATCACCTCAAAGCCCATATCTTCAATAGGAGCCACAACCATACAGGTATCACAGACAACATTACCTCCTGCACTCTCAAT
Source organism: Methanobrevibacter sp. (assembly GCF_030539555.1). GTDB lineage: Archaea > Methanobacteriota > Methanobacteria > Methanobacteriales > Methanobacteriaceae > Methanocatella. The sequence continues at coordinate 86,056 of NZ_JAUNXX010000003.1, forward strand.
GGTTTGAGTATAGCCCATCCTATCAGCAGTTGCTTTAACACTGACAGATGTGCAAATCCATAACTTATTTTTAATGGTTTTGCCCTTAACAATGTTAGCTACCTGTTTAATTTCTTCAAGTGATGCATGAGGACAACCCAAACAGATTAGGTCAGGTTCCTTGTCAGTTGTAGATAATTTTTCACGAGTGGATAAAATTTCTTTTTCAGTGATAAACATTATATCTTCAACTTCCCCCTTACCGGCAATATCCGCTTCAGGAGTAACGTTTTCAACATGATACAATGCAACAGAACCTGATGATGCCAATGCCGCACCCAAGGTTTTCAAATCATTGTTATTTGGAATATTCTGAAGTTTGAAGTATGGAACACCTCCACCAACAACTTTTCCAATGACATAACCTAATGCTCCAAAATCGGCGCCCTTCAACTCGCAATTTACATTGACTACAAGATTAGCTTTTCTGTTCTGCTCTAAATGAAAACCATATAAAGGAGTCTTTCCAACAATTGCTGCGGCAAGTGCGGCAGGTCCGCCTTCACGATTGGTTCTAGCACCAATTACAGAATTACCATATGCAACTGCAGATGATTCAGACCAGGATATGTGATCCCTAAATCTTGGAACATTTCCAACCAAATAAGGAGTACAAGTACAAGTTTTAGCTATTCCAAGTTCCCCATAAGCGTCTACGATTTGATTTTGTTTAATTGCAAACTCTCTCGGAAATCCTAATTCTTCCCAGTTATCCAAATCAGTTCCTGGAGGGTTCAATGAAGCATTTACACTAGCAACGCCCAAACCATCACCAGCCAAATCCTCTAAATATTCCAATCCTGCTTCCCCAATAGTTTTATAAGAAACACCTGACACCTGTGCGGAAGTGATATCAACTAATTTGGAAGCGCCATAGATATCGCCTAATGCAACTAAAATATCCATGCTTTTCCTAATAGTCTCTCCAAACTCCCCATCACACATTTGTTCTTCTTTTTTTGTTAAAAACATATTAATCATTATTCAATTGATACTCTACCATCTCATTAACAAGGTGTAAGAAATTATCCTTACTTTCATATGGAATCATAGCCCCTGCAGCAATATCGTGACCACCACCTTGACCTCCAAAGTTGTTGGAAGAATCTTGTAACGCACGTCCTAAATTAACTCCGCGAGCAACCATTTCCCTTGTTGTTCTACCAGAAATCTTAATATCATTATGAAGTCTTGATAATCCAATTACAGGTTTAGAATTATCCAATAATTCAACAGATAAACCAATACTGGCTATTGTGCCCATCACTGATTTTAATACCTTATCTTCTGAGTATAAATATTGAATATCTGAAAGTTGAACTGCACCTTCACGCTTAATCCATTCAAGCCCTTTAACTATCTGGTCACGGTATTGTCTTTGTAATTTCAAAGCAGCATCCAAAGCCTGATCTTTTTCACCAAGAGCAATACTTAACCCTAAACCCTGTTTTTTATTTTTACCGCATGCATCAAGAATATATGAGTATTCCTCTAAATCACGCAGCATTGGAACTTCTTTGGGAACAGTATAACAGTCCCCAAAAATATCCGGATTAATGCTGATAAGTGCATCTTTTAGTAAATCTTTTTCCTCATCTTCCAAATCAGTAAATTTGATTCCATAAGATAAATTCATTTTCTCAAGAAATTCCTGAGCACCTTCCAAATCTCCACTAATGCCCGGAAGAGGTGGTGAGAAAGTATAAGCAAGGGATTTGAAAATAGGTTCGGAAGATTTAGAAACAATTTTCAAATCTTCATGAATTTCTAAAACCCCACTTTCTAAAGCATCATCAAGAATTAATCTGTTTACACCAGTAAATCCGCTTTGACCTTGCATATCACCAAATGCACCAACTAAAGCAAAGTAAGCCAAATGTTTTTTTCCAAGTTCGCGAACAGCTAAATAACTTGAACCTGCACCAGATAAATCTTTACTACCATCAATACCAAATATGTGGGGATTTATATGGACCACATTACTTTCTGCTTCTGTACCATCAATTTGGTGATGATCAGCAATAATCACATCATTTTTGTAAGTATTAAATTCCTTTACAAATGCACTTCCCATATCTGAAAATATAAATAAATCGTATTTTTCATGTCTTAACTGATTTACAATATCTTCCTTAAGACGTGGGATAATGGTAGTATGGAATTGTACCTTCTCTTCAGCCAAAGCATTAGCTATAACCGCAGCTGATGAAATTCCATCAGCATCGTTATGAGAAATTATTCTAATAACACTATCCTTTTCAATGTGCTCTTTAAGCACGTTAGTAGCTTCTTCAGCCCTATTTAACAAGGAGTGCTGCTTCTTTTGGATTGTATCTCCAACCTTCTGGTAATTCTCCTTCACTTACATAGTAAGAAGCTAATTTTCTGATTCTTGATTCGATGATAGTTAAACCTCTTTTGGAATGTAAGTCTTTAGGATTTTCTTCTAAATGATCTCTGATATTAACAGCTCTTCTGATTAAGTTCAATAAGTCTTCCGGGTAGTCTCCAGCTTGACCGTTTCTTTTTAAGATTTCGGTGATTCTTTCACCGGTTACATCTTTTACAGATGGAATTCCATATTGGTCTCTTAATACAATACCAATTTCGGAAGTACTTTTACCTTCTTTGTTGAATTTTAAAATCATCTCTTCAATTTCTTCATCACTATAAGTTACCCATTCTGGTCTTGCCATAATATAACCTCTTTTATAAATTTTTAAATAAGTCTGAAATAGTTATTCTTGTGTAGAATACCATTCAATAAATTTTTTTAATGAATTTTTTCTATGTGAAAATTGGTTTTTCTCTTCAGTTGTAAGCTCTCCAAATGTCTTACCTAAACTAGGCACATGAAACAATGGATCGAAAGCAAATCCTAAATTTCCTCTTTCTTCAACTGCGATTTCACCTACGACCTTGCCTAAAAAAGTCTTGGGCTCAGAATTGGGGGCACAGTACCCAATAACTGACCTGAATTCGGCATAACGGTCATCAGTATCTGCTAATAGCTTTAAAATTCCTTGATTTCCAATGGTATCCTGAACATAATGTGAATAGACACCCGGAAAATCGTTCAAAGCTCTAATGAATAAACCAGCATCTTCAACAATCACAGGTCTTTCAAGTTTACGACAAGCATATTTTGCGCCTGATATGGCCACTTCCTCAAGAGTTCCTTGAGGTTCTGTGTAACCTAAATCAATATGCTCTAACTTTATGTCATAATCTTTGAAAATATTCTCTGCTTCTATAACTTTATGTTCGTTACCAGTTATAAATGTTATCATAAAAATAGTATGAAAAAGATTTTTTATATATTTAACTAATGAGTATACCGCCCTCTTGATTCAATATCAGAAATCTTATTAGCTACTCTATCATTATTGTATCCTTTTAAAACTGCATCAAAATATTTTAATGCTAAATTATAGTCAATACTTTGAAGGGATTTCTTTAAAACAAGCAAATCTACAGCTTTATCTTCATCCAGATCAGAATATCTTCCTAACCCAAAATCAATGAAAACCAACTGGTTTTTATCATTGATTAGAATATTTGAAGATGTAATGTCTCCATGAATTATTCCAACGTCGTGAAGTTTTGAAATTTCACAACCGATTTCAAATGACAAATCTTCATTTAGGACATCCTTAACCATATTCCCGTCAATTCTTTCCATCATTATTGCTTTATTTTCTAAATCAACATCATATAAAATTGGAGTTCTAACACCCGCCCTTTTAGCATCGGATAATAGTTTGGCTTCTTCTTTAGTTCTTGCTTTTCTAATCTTATTGTCAATTTCAGGAATCCTATAATTTTTAGAAATTCTATCTTTCAGAACTGCATTTTCACCCAGATAGATACTTTTAACTATGTTAGATTCAGCACCTTTAGCTATTAACTCATCATTTAATTTTAAATAAGACTTTGTATTGTCAATCCATGGAATGTCAACTTCATCTGTTCTGAATTTCTGTATGATTCCTGTCTGAGACAAATCCATCGGTCCGAATTCTTTACACATCAACAAACCTAACCATGCAATCATGACACCATTGTCACCACATAATTTCATTTCAGGCATGTAGAACTTTGCACCATGCTCTTCAGACATTATTTTGAGCATTTCACGTAACCTTGAATTGGCGGAAACACCGCCACATAACATCACCTCATCCTTTTGAGTGTGTGATAATGCTCTCTCAGTTACTTCAACAAGCATTGAAAAAGCAGTTTCCTGAAGTGAAAAACAAATATCCTCCATTGGAGTTCCTCTCTGAGCCTCCCTTAATGCTGCAGACAACAATCCTGAAAATGAAAAATCCATTCCCTTTACTACATAAGGCAAATCGATATATGAACCTTTCTTAGCTAATTTTTCTATCACAGGCCCACCCGGATGGCCCAAACCTGTTTCCCGACCGAAATGATCTAGGCAATTTCCAATCGCTATATCAAGGGTTTCGCCAAAAATCCTATACCTGCCGCTTTCATAAGCAATTACCTGACTGTTTCCACCGCTTACATAAAGTGAAACCGGATTGACAGCGCCGGTGTCAAGTTTTCCAACTTCAACATGACCAATGCAGTGATTGACGCCAATGATGGGTTTATTTAATGATAGAGCCAGACTTCTTGCAGATGTTGCAACAATTCTTAAAGCAGGTCCAAGACCTGGGCCCTGTGAAAATGAAATTAAATCGATATCCGAATAAGACAATCCTGATTCTTCAATAGCCTGAGGGATTAATTCAGGAATCCATTTGGCATGGTGTTCTGCAGCCAATCTCGGGTGTATTCCACCTTCTTCCGGAAACAGTTGTTTTCCGGCCATAGCCAATATATTTCCGTCACTATCAACAATACCTACACCGGTTTTTTCTGCGGTTCCTTCAATTCCCAAACTTATCAAAACAATCAACTGAAAAATTTAATTAATTAGTATATTACTAATTAAAAATATAAAAATATTTTTTAAATTTAAAAAACATAAGTGAAAACATGGGATTTTATAGTGCAAACACATTAGAACAAAAAAGAGTTAAACAATTAACTGGAGACATTAACATTCACGATATGTTTAAAAATGAATGTAAAACAAGAGGAATTCCAATTTACAATGCTTACAACATTCAAAAAAGATTAATTCACGAAGTAGAACAAGAACAAATCAAAGGTGTTGATGCAGTAGACGATAGATTGATGGAACTTCTGGATGAAAGAGGAAAAAACAAAGTTACCCACAGATACGTGGACTTTGTATCAAGAGAGGACAGTGCTTCAAGAGGAGTAATTCCAAAAATGCCTGAGGAAAATGACAAGCTTCCTCCAAAAGATCAAATTAAAATCCCTCCACGAGCAAGAGACGGTCAAACATTCAAAACTGACAATGAATTACCAGAAAGGGAAATGCTAATTAAAATAATGAACCAGAATAAAAAAATCATTAATCAGAATAAGATTATTATAGAACAATTGAAAAGACTAGGTGAAAAAGATGATTGATGGAGTTACTACATACGGATCAGATGAACTGACAAGAAAATTACAAGCATGTGACGATCCGGTATTTCTACTTACAATTGGAACAACCGAAACATCACTGATTGAAGGGATTTCAGGAGCGGGTCCATCAGCAGATTTAACAGAATATACTCCTGCTTCAGATGCCGAATTTATGGTTTTGGGAGAAGTGAGATGCTGTGATGCACCTGCTGAAACAGTAGTTGGTGATGAAGCAGCACCCACACCGGCAAGACTTACAAAAGCTGCACTTCAACTTTCAGAAATACCTTTTGTCATTATTGATGCAGGTTCTAAAATCAAACCTGATGTAGAATACGTCAGTTTTGGAAAAGACTATGGAAGAGATATTAGAACCGGAAAAGGAGTTTTGAATCCATTGGAAATATTTGAAAATGCAAAAGACCTGGGTGCGGAACTCTCAAGAAGACATGAAATGCTTATTATTGGTGAAAGCATTGCTGCCGGAACCACAACCGCCTTGGGGGTACTTAGAGCTTTGGGATATGATGCCAATGAAAAAGTGAGCGGCAGCATGCCACATAATCCTCATGATATGAAAACAAATGTTGTAAATGAAGGTTTAAAAAATGCAGGTCTAGACCCTAAAAAAGATGATATTGATGCAATACAAGCTATAGCTGCAGTAGGAGATCCAACATTGCCTGCAATGGCTGGAATAGTATTAGGTTCAGACATTCCTATTATTCTTGCAGGAGGAACACAAATGGCTGCCGTATGTGCAATTATAAAATCCGTTCAACCTAATTTCGATTTTTCAAGAATCAATTTATCCACTACAGTCTTTGTAGCAGGTGATGAAACTGCCGATTTATTCGGAATATTAAAACAGATTGATGACAACATTACCGTGAATGTTGTAGACCCGAAATTTGAGGAATCAGAACATGGCGGTTTGAAAAATTACCTAAAGGGATTTGTTAAAGAAGGAGCCGGAGCCGGAGGGGCAATGTATACGGCACTGGTTTTAGGAAATTCCGTTGAAAAACTAAGAAAAAAGATAGAAAAAGTATGTAAATAGAGATTATAGTAATCTCTATTACTTTAATTTGAAGATACGAATATTCCTTGAGAAGTACCTAATCCTACGGAATCCAATTTAATATCTGAAGATGATGATGCAGGCAAAGTGATTGTTTCTTCGAAGGATAATTTATCAGAACCTATATCTAATGAACTTAATTTTGAAGTTTCATTAAATGGAACTTTTTTACCATCAATAGTAAAATTAGCCAAAATATCAATAGTATTATCATTAAATGTTGCTGAAGCTAATGAACCTTCATCATCTTTACTCAAATCATCTAAACTAATTTCAACACTAAAAGTAAAGGAAGAACCGGAATTAGATGTCACATTATAGGAATTAATTTTTCCAAGTTTAATTGGACTAGAAGAATCTTCAGCGCTAACTGCACTTAAAGAAATCCCTAAAATCATTAGAATTGCTGCAATTATTAAAATTTTTTTAAAATCCATAAAATCACCTCAATTATATTTTTTTAAAAATTAGTATTTAAGTCATATAAAGAAGTAACTTTAAAAAAAAAGATTGGAGATTAAAAAAAAAATCCCCTTTCAAAATATGTGGGCAATTGAACCCATAAACACGACTATGCCCACTATCCAACAGTAGTATGCGAATATATCCAAACTTCTTTTTTGAATTAATTCAAGCATCCATTTGATAGCTGCATAACCTGCAATGAATGCCGCAATAAATCCTAAAAATATCGGCAAGAAATTAGCGTCCATTGCTGAGCCAATGTCTTTAACTTGCAATACAAATGCACCAAGAATAGCTGGAATGGACAATATGAAACTGAATTTAGCTGCAAATTCCTTATCCAAACCTATAACAAGTCCGGCAGCAATTGTTGTACCTGAACGTGAAAGTCCCGGTAGAATTGCACATGCTTGACCTAATCCCATGAATAATGATTCTTTAGGTCCTACATTCTTAAAGTTAATTTCACCGCTAGTCATCCTCTGAGATAAATAAAGAATAGTACCAGTTACAAACAAAAAGAAAGCAGGTACATATAGGGCACCGGCAAATAATGCATCTACAGAATCTTCAAACAGCACCCCTACAAGACCAACCGGGATAGTGGCCAAAATCACATACCATGCAAGTCTTTTATATGGATCGTCGTAAAAACCCTCCTTGAATCTGCCTTGGACAATATCAGTTAAACTGGACAACCATGATTGAATCATCTTAACAATATCGCCACGGAAGAACCATAAAACCGCAAGTAGAGACCCTAAATGAAGGAAGGTGTCAAAAGCAAGAGAGCTTTCAACTCCTAAAATATTTTGAATAAACACCAAATGTGCTGAACTACTTACCGGTAAAAATTCAGTCAATCCCTGAACAATACCAATAATAATTCCTTGAAGTATATCCATAATCTACACCATTTAAATGTAAGATAGCCAGCCGTATTTATCTTCAACTTTAGCTTCAACAATATCAAAGAAAGCAGTTTGTAATTTTTCAGAAATTGGTCCTCTTCTACCAATACCTATTGTTCTGTGATCAATAGAACGAATTGGAGTAACTTCAGCAGCAGTTCCTGTAAAGAAAACTTCATTAGCTGCATATAATCTTTCTCTTGAAATTACTTCTTCAACTACTTCATAACCTAAGTCACGAGCTACAGTCATTATTGAATCTCTTGTAATTCCTTTAAGATTAGATGAAGACATAGCAGGTGTGAATAATTTTTCACCTTCAACGAGGAAAATGTTTTCCCCACTACCTTCTGAAACATGCCCTTCATAATCAAGCATGATTGCTTCATCAAATCCGTTGTCGATTGCTTCGAGTTTAGCTAATTGAGAATTCATATAGTTTGCACCGCATTTTGCAAGTGCAGGGAAAGTATCCGGAGCCGGTTTTCTCCATGAAGAAACACCAATATCCACACCATTAGCCATTCCTTCTTCACCTAAATATGATCCCCATTCCCAAGCGGCAATAACTACATTAACAGGACAGCCTAACGGATTTACACCTAATTCTCCATATCCTCTAAATACAATAGGGCGTATGTAACAGGCTCCTAAATCATTTACACGAAGAGTTTCTAGGATAGCTTCTTCAATTTCTTCTTGTGTAAAAGGAATATCTATTTTATAAATTTTTGCAGAATCAAATAAACGTTGTACATGTTCTTTTAGGCGAAATACAGCAACTCCATTTTCATTTTCATATGCACGAATACCCTCAAAAACACTAGTACCATAATGGACAACATGAGAAAGTACTGAAATATTTGCATCTTTCCATTCAACAAATTCTCCGTCCATCCAAACTTTAGTTTCTTTATCGTCCCATGCCATTTTATCACATCATTTTTTTTCTTATGATAAATAATATATAGTTATTGACTAATTAAATTTACCTAATTGAAATATATAATATACCGAAATATTTATATAATAATAAAATCATAATAATATTTGTTGGTTCCGTGGTCTAGTGGTATGATACCTCCCTTACAAGGAGGGGATCACGAGTTCGAATCTCGTCGGAACCACTCATTCTAATTTTTAAGATTTTTAAAATTAAGTCAACTTTCTCCTTCAATTGAGTAGTGATTTTTTTATTATGAATTACCTGATTTTTACATTTATTTAATCAAGAATTTTTTAAATATATACTTAATTGTATAAAATTTTTTAAATAAAGTCCATAAATGAATAATATTCATGAAAATAATCAATACAATGATTAAAAATTATAAATAATAAAATTTAAATAGTTTTTGAATTAAAATTATAACTATCGAAAAAGGAGATTTAATTATGGTAGTTAAAATTGCTATTATTAAAAGTGGTAATATTGGTACTTCACCAGTAATTGACCTATTGTTAGACGAAAGAGCAGACAGACCAAACATCGATGTAAGAACCTTTGGATCTGGAGCAAAAATGAACCCAGAACAAGTAGAAGACGTTGTTCCTAAAATAGACGCTTTCGAACCTGATTTCGCAATTTTCATTAGCCCAAACCCAGGAGCTCCTGGACCAGCTAAAGCAAGAGAATTATTATCCGAAAAAGACATCCCTGCTATTATCATTGGTGACGCACCGGGTAAAGGTAAAAAAGATGAAATGGATGAACAAGGATTAGGTTACATCATTGTAATGTCTGACCCTATGATTGGTGCAAAAAGAGAATGGTTAGACCCAACTGAAATGGCTATCTTCAACTCCGACATCTTAAAAGTATTAGCAGAAACTGGAGCATTAAGATTAGTCCAAAAAACAATTGATGATGTAATTGCTCAAGCTGAAGCAGGTGAAATCGAATTACCTAAACTCATAATTACTGCTGAAAAAGCTGCAGAAGCTGGCGGATTTGCTAACCCATACGCAAAAGCTAAAGCTATTGCTGCATACGAAATGGCAGGATCCGTTGCTAACTTAGACATGAAAGGTTGTTTCATGACTAAAGGTTTCGAAAACTTCATCCCATTAGTAGCTGCTGCTCACGAAATTGCTGCATGCGCTGCTAAATTAGCACAAGAAGCAAGAGAAATCGAAAAAGCAAACGACACTGTTTTAAGAACCCCTCACATGAAAGAAGGAAACCCAGGTTGTAAAACAGACTTAATCTCAAAACCAGAATAAGTAGCATTACGCTACTTTAATTTTTTATTTTTTTTGCATTTCTAAAAATAACTATTTTTTTAAAATAACTTCTATTTGAAATAATAATATTAAAAAATAAGAAAAGATAGCTAAGTTGATAGCTATAATACACCTTTTGTGGAAGGAATTTGGTCATGTTCAATTTTAATGGCTTCTTTTAAAGACTTAGCGAATGCTTTAAAAATAGCTTCTGCTTTATGGTGGTCATTTGCTCCTTCAACAGTTCCATAGATATTTAATTTGGCAGAACCTGCAAATGACTCGAAAAAGTGGATAACGACATCAGAAGTCATATCCCCAATTTTTTCATTTTTAAAGTTCAGATTCATATTGCAGTAACTACGTCCGCTAATATCGATTGCAACAGTTGCAACTGATTCATCCATTGGAACAATGGCATGGGCCATTCTTTTAATACCTTTTTTATCACCAATGGCATGTAGGAAAGCTTCTCCAAGTAATATTCCAACATCCTCTACTGTATGGTGATCGTCAATATCAACATCACCGAAAGCATTAATCTCCAAATCCACCATACTATGTTTTGAAAATGATTCCAACATATGATTAAAGAAATTAACACCTGTCGAAATATCGTAACTACCTGTACCGTCAAGATTCATTTTTATAGCAATATCAGTTTCAGAAGTTTTTCTTGAAACATTTGAAATTCTGGACATAATCTAACCTACAATATAATTGATTTTAGTATTAAGCATTTATGGTTCTTCACCCTAACGTATGATTTTAATACAGTCTACAGGGCATTTCATTGCACATATGGTGCAGACATGACAATATCGTAAATCCAATATATGTGCAACTTTATCAATCTTCCAAATTTTAGCTGCTTTGGGACAAATGTCATAACAATCTCCACAGCCAGTGCATTTATCCTCATCAACTAAAATCTGTAACACGGTTTCACCTTTTGAACTGAATTATAACTTTAAAGTAGCAACAGACATTGCCTTAAATCCAACATAAACTTCTTTACCAATACTGAGATTTAATTCTTTTTCAGCAGACAAAGTTATATCAGAATATAAATTAACTCCACCAACATCTATTCTAACACGAATAACTTCATTTTCAAGCTTCATTTCAACGATTTGACCTTTTAAAATGTTACGGATACTTGATGTTTGAGGTTCCAGCATTAGAAAAATATTATCATAACTAATCAATGCCAACAATTTGTCTCCAACTTCATAATTTCTGTTTAAAGGAGCAT
>NZ_JAUNXX010000026.1:0-3721 GCF_030539555.1 Methanobrevibacter sp.
AATTCTATATTTTTAGAAAATAGGGAAAGTAGTGCAGATAATTATGCTAGTTTTGTTTTAAATACAGGTAACGTGACTATTGATGACAACTGGTGGGGAACAACTGCTCAAAACCATCCAGAAACTTTCGGTTCTAACTTCGTTCAGGGTGCAGAACCTAATAAATGGTTGTTCATAAAATCTGATGTCAGTTCTGATAAAATTGGTTATAATGAGACTTCCACAATCAAATATGTTTTATATTCACATGACGGAACAGAAATAAGTGAATTTGACAATTCCCTATTGCCTAATATCACTTTTGATGTAACTTCTGATAATGGTGGATTAGATAAGAATGCGGTTTCTTTAAATGAAGAGTTTACATATACGGCAGTTAACCCAGGATCTGCTAATATATATATTCACTGTAATAATATGATATATGAAACATATATTAAAGGACCTTACATGGTTCCTATAGTTGATGTTCCATTCACAATGTATGCTAACCAGCCTTTAAATAAAAAAGAATTAATCAAAACGGCTGACGATAAATATGGTTCCATAACTTTATCTATCAATGATTCATCATTAATTAATTTGAATAGTGATGTAAAGGATATTAGGGCACGAACCACTGAAGGGACTGCAAAACTTACATTCACATATGAGGGATCAACAATTTATGATGCCGAAACATTTGAAATGGTTGTCAGAGTTTTAAAAGTTCCTATTGTCTTAAATGTGACTAATATTGAAAGTAATGAAATTACCTTAAATGTCACTGATACACTGGACATAGATATTGAAGGTATTGTGGACAGTATCCATTCTGGCTATGCTACTTCTGGAATTACTGTAATAGCCTATAAGTTTGAAAGTAGTATAATTTCATTTACCTATGATTATACTGGTGTAACCGGAGACCCAAGTTATTATGCAACAGGACATATTACAGCTTTAACCGGCGGAACAACAAATTTAACAATTTGCCTTGCAGATACTAATGCTGAAAAATTCAAATGTGAAAACTATACAATCAAAATCACTGTAAATAAAATCCCAACTGAAGTCACTGCTGAGGATATTAATCCTTTAAAAGTGGATGACGAATCAGGTGTCAGTGCTGATTTCTATGTCAACGGAACCTTAAACACCGAAACTGCTTTAACTTATGAAAGCAGTGATGAAAATGTTATCAGATTCACTTCAGGCAGTAACTTTAAGGCAGTTGGTAACGGTACTGCAGTAATCACTGTTAAATTCAATGGAAACTCAACACATGAGGCTTCATCTAAAGAAATTACAGTAACTGTAAACAAATATGACTCTGAAATCACATTAACTTCAGATAATGCAACCCCTAAATATTTACAAACAATCACTATCACTCCTAGTGTGGGACCTGATGGTGCCACTGGTACTGTAACTTACTATATTGGTGATAATAACATTTCAGAGGCTTTAGGATTAAATGTTCCATTTGAATTTACAGTTGACCGTGTTGGAGAATTCAACATCACTGCCAAATACAGCGGTGATTACAAATACAGTGAAAGTAAGAAAAACATTACAATCACTTCCTCAAAAGCAGACACCACTGCAAGCGTTGTGGTTTCAAAAGATAAATCCTATCCTGAAGAAGTAACCGTTACAGTAAATTCAATCATTGCAGGTGATTACACAATTGATATTAATGGAACTGAAGTGACTGTAACCATTCCTGACGGTGAAACATCTGCCACAGCAACCCATAAGTTCGGTGCGGATTCATATTATGCAAACATCACCGGCGTTCCTGAATCAGATTTATACAACATAAATGTTGAAAATGACACATTCTCTGTTGCTAAAGGAGAAAACAATGCAGTTATTACAATAGCTAGTGAAAATTACTTGCCTGGACCTGTTAATGTTCAGGTCACAGGTGTGAAAGGAACATATGTTGTAAGATTTAACAACGGCAAGGAAGTGACTGTTGTTGTGGATGAGGATGGTCAAACCGGTGAAAACACTATTGAACTGATCGCCGGTGACTATGAAGCGGAAATCATTTCATGTGACAATGACAATTACACTACAACCGCTGATCCGGTTCACTTTGAAGTACTCAAATCACAAAACATTGTTGTTGTAACTGTGGATGATGTTTACTTGCCTGGAAATGTCATTGTTAAAGTCAAAGCAAACGCAACAGGCATTTACACTGTTGAGTTTAATGACTCTGAAAAAACTAAAGTAACCGTCAGTATCACAACACCTAATGGCGAAGGAAGCAATGCAACCGCTATATTAAAAGCGGGTTCCTATTCAGCAAATGCAACATTCGCTGATAATGATAACTATACTTCAACAATTACTAATGATACTTTTGAAGTCAAAAGATCCGACATTAAATTAGAAATTGTAGTTAAATCTGAAAACGGAAATCAAATCGTCTATGGAAATAATGTAACCGGTTATATTAAAACAAATGTCAGCGGAACTTATACTGTTAAATTAGCTAATTCAGAACCATTTTATATCACAACAGACGGTGTAAATAACTTCGAATTTAACAAATCTGTGCCTCTTGATGTGGGAGACTATTATGCAGTAATAAGTGTGGACCAGCAGGATGATTACAATGCTAATTCAGTTGAGTACTTATTTAAAGTAGTTCAGACACCTACACCATTCAATCCAACATCCACTAAAGAGGAATATACTTATGGTGAGGAGATTATTCTTGAAATTGAATTGCCTGGTGATGCTACAGGTAAAGTGACATTTAGATATGATGGCACTAATATTGGTGAAATTGAAGACGTAACTTCAACTCAAACAATTTCATTAGGCGTTCTTGATGCTAATTCAGACTATACAATCATAGCTAATTACAGTGGGGATAATAACTATCAGGGTATAGAAAAAGAAATCAGTTTCAAAGTAAACAAAGCAAACAATTATATTGAAGTATTTGTGGATAAAGAGACCACATATCCTAACAATGTAACAATTAAAGTTAATGCAACAGTTGCCGGAACATATCAAGTCAATGTTTCAGGAACCGTTTATGAGATTGAAGCAAATACCTCCAGCATCAGCCATAAATTCGATGCAGGAGAATATTATGCAAATGTAACATACTCTGATAAAAACTACAACGGAATAACCGCAAACGCCACATTCACTGTTAATAAGGGCATCAATGACATTAAAGTGGATGTTAGTTCTTCAACTTATCCGAATAATGTCACTGTCAGGGTCATGGCTACTGTTGGCGGAACATATAATGTAACAGTCAATAAGAAAACTTATGAAATTGAGGCAAATGGCAGTGGAATCAGCATTCATTTGGCTGCCGGCAGTTATGAGGCAAATCTGATTGATTATGAAAGGGATAACTATATTGCCCAAACAGAAAACGCAACATTCACAGTTTCAAAAGCAATCGCTGTTGTTGTTGTAAGTGTTGAAAATACAACATTGCCTGGAAACCTCACTGTTAAAGTGGTTTCAAACATGCCAGGCAATTATAAGGTCACTATTAACGATACTTCTGTTGATGTTGCAGTGGGACCTGACGGTAATGGAAATGCTTCCATTTATCTACCTGCAGGAAAAGGTTATCTTGCAAACACTTCATTTGCAGACAGCGAAAACTACACAATATTCATAACTCCTGCTGTATTTGATATTAATAAGGCGGATAATAATATTGTTGTTTCAGTTGAAAGCGTTGAATATCCTGATGTGG
>NZ_JAUNXX010000026.1:3821-21359 GCF_030539555.1 Methanobrevibacter sp.
GAATCATTACAAATGCTTCATTTACAGTTAATAAGAAAGCGAATGATGTTAAAGTGATTGTTGAGGATACTGTTTTACCTGATGCTGTAGTTGTTAATGTGACTGCTGATGTTGATGGCATTTATGTTGTTGATATTAACGGTACATTGGTTGAAGTGAATGTTGCTGACGGTAATGGTTTAAACAGTACTGTATTGGTTGCTGGTAAAGGTTATGTTGCTAACACTTCATTTGCAGACACTGAAAATTACACTGTAACAATAACTCCTGCTGTATTTGACGTTAACAAGGCGGATAATAATATTGTTGTTTCAGTTGAAAGCGTTGAATATCCTGATGTGGTGGTTGTTAAAGTCACTGCTGATGTTGATGGCATTTATAAGGTTAATGTTAGCGGTAAAGTTTATGAAATTGAAGCTAATGGCACTAGCGGACCTATTAATTTGCCAGCCGGTGATTATTGGGCTAATGTGACAGATTACATCAGCGATACCTATGAGGGAATCATTACAAATGCTTCATTTACAGTTAATAAGAAAGCGAATGATGTTAAAGTCATTGTTGAAGACACAGTTTTACCTGATGTTGTAATTGTTAATGTGACTGCTGATGTTGATGGTGTTTACACTGTAAGCATTGGTGATATTAATTTGGATGTAAATGTAATTGATGGAATTGGATCAAATTCCACTTCTTTAGCAGCCGGCAAAGGCTATCTTGCAAACACTTCATCTGCAGACACTGAAAACTACACTGTATCAATCACCCCAGCAACATTTGACGTGAACAAGGGAACCAACAACATCAAAATCGAAATTGATGACCTGGTTTACCATGGAACAGCTGTAGTAAATGTAACTGCTGATGTTGATGGCGAATACACCATCCAAATCGCAGATAAAAACATAACCGTAAATGTTGTTGACGGTAAAGGTTCAAACACAACTGCACTCTATGAAGGAGTATACACAACTTCCACAATATATGCAAGCGACATTTATGATGCTATAATCACTGAGAAAACATTCACAGTCCTGCCTCCTGAAATTGAAAACAATCTGACAATCATTGATGCGAACTATCCTGAAAACATCACTGTCATATTGACAGGTGAAGGAAATGTAATAGTCAACTTGGAATACTTCTTAATCATTCCAAGCGATGCTAGTATGTATCCTTCCAACTTAAACATAACCTTAAACGGTGTAGAGGATAAAAATGTTGTCACTGGCATAGTGGATAAGGCTTATTCCAAATTCAACATCACAGTTTCCGAATCAGGCATCTATGATGTAAAAGCCGTCTTTAAGTATACCGATTTAAAAGGTGATGAATTTGAATTGGCATCCAACATAATCACATACAATGTCACTGTTAGAAACTCAACTGTTTCAGTTGAAGTGAACAATATAAATTACACCAACAAGGCAAAAATAAACGTTAAAGCAGGTGAAGACGGTTTATATGATGTTGTCGTGGCAGATAAAGCTTATGAGGTAAATGTAGTTGGCGGTGTCGGAAGTGTTGAAGTAGACATTTTACCTGCCGGAGAATATGAGGTAACAATCATCTCAAAAGCAAACGAATCAATTAAAAACAAAACCTCATTTACAGTATCAAAAGCGGACGACATCAACATGGACATCAGCGTTTACAATGAAGTAATCACAATCACTGATTCAAACAACGCTACAGGTAACTTAACAATTACAATCAACAACACAAATTACGAAGCAAGCTTCATAAACGGCAGTGCATCAGTAACTGTTGATTTGATGCCTGACGAGTATAACGCTACAATCACATATGCAGGTGACGACAACTACAATCCAATAACCAAAAATGTAACTGTGAACATTCCTAAAGTTGTTGTTCCGGTTGAAGATGCCGTTAAAATAGATATTGTAAACGGAACCACTTCCCCTGAAGTAACCATAACTTTACCTGATGATGCAACAGGTAATTTAACAGTTACTGTTGACGGTGATGAATATCCGGTAACAGAACTTGTAAACGGAAGTGCAATAGTAAATGTTGGTGAATTGGCTATAGGTGAGCATGAGATAAGTGTAGCATATTCAGGTGATGACAAATACGAAGCTATTGTAAACACAAGCACTGTAAACGTTCCAAAAATAGCAATTCCTGCTGAAGAAGCTATTTCAATTGAAGTGCCTGAAACAACAACTGACGCCAAAGTTACCTTCAGACTGCCTGAATATGCTTCAGGAAATGTAAGCGTAACTGTTGACGGAGTCAAATACAACGCTACACTCACTGAAGGAAAAGCAACAATTGATGTTGAAGATTTGGCTGTCGGTGAGCACAATGTCACTATCGAATACTCAGGCGATGACAGATACGCTCCAATAACAGAATCATCAGTATTGAACATCTCAAAGGCAAAAGCTGAAAACATCACAGATGTGGACGTAAAAACACCTGCGGGAACAACTTCACCTGTTGTCACTGTCAGCATGCCTGAAGATGCAACAGGAAACGTCACTGTAATTGTTGACGGAGTCCCATATAATGCAACTTTAGAAAACGGAACTGCAACAGTCAAAGTGCCTGGATTGTCAAGCGGCAATCACACCATGCAGGTAATATACTCCGGTGATGATAAATACGATCAATTTACAAAAGAAAGCACCTTTGAAGTTGCCAAAGTCGATATTCCAGATAAGGACGCTTCAATCAATGTTAATCTTGCGGTCGGTGCAAAATCACCTAAATTCACAGTGAAATTGCCTGGCGATGCAACAGGATATGTTGTAGTTGCTGTAAACGGCATTGAATATTACGGTGATGTGGTAAACGGAAAAGCAACAGTTAAACTGCCAAACCTTGCATATGGAAACTACAGCGCAAACATTACCTATTCAGGTGATGACAAGTACAATCCATTGACCAAAAACACAACAGTGGTCATTCCTAAGCCTGTACTGAGTGCCAAAAGCATTTCCATAAGATATCTCACCAACTACAAGTACAAAGTGCTTGTAAAAGTCGATGGCAAGGCTGTAGTTAAACAGTATGTGACTTTCAAAATCAACGGAAAAACATACAAACGTTTAACCAACTCCAAAGGATATGCAACATTGGTATTGCCTAAATCAAAACCGAAAGCTACAAAATACACCATTACAATGATGTATAAAGATGTCAAATTATCCAAGAAGATAAAAATCAACAGCATCATTGTAGCCAAAAACATTGTAGCCAAGAAATCAGCTAAATATCTTAAAATCAAAGTAACACTCAAAAAGGTAAACAACAAATACTTCAGCAAAAGGCTTGTTTCACTTAAACTTAACGGCAAAACATATAAGGTAAGAACCAACGCCAAAGGTGTGGCAATATTCACACTCAACAAGAATGTTTTAAACAAGCTTAAAGTCGGAAAATACACATACAAGGTTACTTTCGGAAAAGATGTTGTAAGCAAAAAAATAACAGTTAAAAGATAGGGAATAATCATCTCTATCACACTTTCTTTTTTTTTTAATTCTAAAACTATTTTTTTATCCGTTTCAATTAAAGCAATTGCTTTGGTTAATTTATATTTCTCTTTTGATAGAATATTATTATATGAATTTGCCATGGTGATTTAAAGTGGATTTTAAAAGGAATTTCTTGATAATTTTAGTCATTTGCATACTTTTCAGCATTTCATGCGTCAGTGCAAATGATGACATTGATAATATCGCAGCATCCAACATAAGCGATGATGCATTACAGGCAATAAACGAAGATTCGCTTTCGATGGACGGTGACGATGAGAATGAAAAATATTGGTATGATGACTATATAATTGCCTTTGACGGTAATGAGGATGATACTACTTATATTGAATGGGAAGCCATCGCTTATCCTACAAGTCCGGATGGAAATAATGTGACATTCAAATTGAATTATGAGGATGGAAAACCACTCGGCAATGTTAATCTGGGTGTTGTAACAGACCATGATTTTAAAATCAGCAAAATAACTACAGATTCCAATGGAATTGCGGTTTATAATATTCCATTCAACAGCACAGGATTTTCATTGATTGCCGGTTTCTGGAGTGACGGAAAACGTGTATCAGATTATATGACATATAACGGCAAAACGTTATATTCCTACGACTGTTATTACATGGATATAACCTATTCGCCGGAGGAGGATGATGACATATACGGAAATTATGTTTTCACAGTTTTAAGCAATGAGGACAATGAAACAATATCAGGAGTATCAGTCGTCATTTATAATTCAACTTACACTGTTACAAGACTTACCAATAAAAATGGATTATGCAGATTTGACGAAGTGCCTTATGGGGATTGTCGCATAAAAGTCAAATTTGAAAACGAGACTCTGGGAGAATATGAAATAACATTCGGCTCTGATCATTCAATATCCATAGTTCAAAATAACAGGATACATTTCGGTGATTCATGCGTTGAACTCTATGCAATTAAGCCAATCATTTATGAAGGAAACTTTAAGGATTTGAATAACCTAATCAGCGCTGCACCGGAAGGTTCTACTATTAATTTAGAAGCCGACTATATAGGAAGCGGCGAAATCAGGATCTCTAAAAATCTGACAATCAACGGTAACAATCACAAAATTGACGCTTCTTCAAATTCAAGAATATTCACAATCAACAGCACTGTAACATTGAACAATATCCGTTTCTGCAATGGAAAGTCATCTTCAAACGGCGGTGCAATATACTCTTCAGGAAATCTTAATCTTAATAATTGTGTATTCGAAAACAATGAGGCTATTTCCGGTGGTGCGGTATATGCGTATCCAACTTCCAGAAGCAATTCATTTGAAAGCTGCACATTTAAAAACAACAGAGCATCCGAAAGGGGAGGAGCCATATATCTGGAAGGAAGCGCCCTTGCAACCAAACAGGAAACCACTCTCGACAAGGTCACTTTTGAGGGCAATGTAGCAGATAATGGAGGTGCAGTCTGCAGCGAACATATTCTTAATGTCGCTGATTGTGATTTTAATAGGAATTCTGCTTCCAATGGTGGTGCTATTTACACTTTAAATGGTCGCATAAGCATATTGTCAAGTATGTATTTCATTAATGGAGTGCCTACAGGTGGAGATACAGCATATGCAAGATATTCATTGAATATTTCAGGCAAGTCCACATTCAAAAACAATAAGGCCACATCCACTGGAGGGGCAATTTCAATTGCAAGTAACACTTATGCTTCATTGGGATTGTATGGTTCACTTAACATATCATCAGGCACTTTTTTTGAATCAAACGGTGCCAACATTGGTGGGGCAATCTCCATTAGAGCCTGTGATGCCAACATCAAATGAGTCACATTCAAAAGCAATGATGCAACATCAGGAGGAGGAGCATTTTATTCCACAAATATCTCTGAAGTAAGCATAGACAATTCTATTTTCACACAAAACAGTGCAGGAAAATATGGTGGAAGCATATATGGTCAATATAAGCTGAATGTGACAAATTGTCAATTCACAAGCTCAAAGAATATGGAATTCATCGATTATGAAAACTATGCAGAGATAAACGGTTCCAACATGAAGGTCTTCGGGGAATTGTTTGTTGACAATAATGTCATGAAAGGCAGCAACGACTATGACATCTGGTATGAGGGATATTCCAAACTAGAATTCAAGACAAAATTAATGTTTAAAACCCAAACGGCCATAACCAATAATGCAGTCAATGTTGCCGAGCTTCAGGATATGAACGGCAATTCAATAAGAATCAGTCAAATCAATGTAATTTTGACAAATAAAAATGATTCGACATCTGCAAACATTAATTTGACATATAGCACTGCTGCCAAGGGCTATTCTTTAAGCACTGCAGGCCTTAAACTGGGAGAGTATACCTTGTCCGGAAGCACTTTGGGTCTTGCAACCAATTGTAACGTCATAGATGGAAATCTAAAAATCATCGATATTGTTTTATCTTCAAAAGGAGTCACTAAAGTTTACGGCACTTCAAATAAGCTGATAATCAATCTTGTTGACAATAACGGAAATGCTCTTGCAGGTGAAAGCATCAAGGTTGTTTTAAGCAACGGAGTTACTAAAAATATTAAAACCAATTCCAAGGGTCAGGCTACACTGGCAATTGATTTGGCTCCGGGACAATATTCTGCTAAGATTTCATTCAACGGAAAGCAGGCGACATCCAAAATCCTAGTTAAAAGGGCAACTCCTAAATTGGTCGCTGCAAAAAAGGTCTTTAAAAGAACTTTAAAAATCAAACAGTACACTGTCACATTGAAAAACAACCTCGGCAAAGCAATGAAAAACACTAATGTCGTCCTAAAAGTTTGCGGTAAAACTTTCAAGGCCAAAACCAATTCCAAAGGTCAGGCAACATTTAAAATCACCAAACTCACCAAAAAAGGAGTGTTCAATGCAAAAGTAGCATATGCCGGAAACAAGTACTACAATGCAAAAACTGTAAGCACAAAAATAACATTAAGGTAGATGATCTTTTCATCTACAATTCTATTTTTTTATAATTGTCATTCAAATGATTTGTCAAACTCTTTTTGAAGATATTCGAAGAAATATCCAAGTTCTCTTCCGTTGACGAATATATGACTTACTGTAATGGATACAGTCATCTCATAGTTGTCATTTACACGGCCCCATGTTATAAGGGGCTGTATCTGATTGGAAGTAACCACACAATTTGTAATTGACTCGAAGTCAACCCATGGGATGCATGAGAAATTGGCAATGTTTTCAAAGTCCCTTTTGAACATGTCCAATGCAAAACCTTCTTTTTTTCCATTTAAAATATCTCTTGACAATTCTTTTACATAATCATGCCATTCCAGAATGCTGTCAAAGCATTGTGGTGTTTTAACTCTCATTTCTTTGTAGATTTCATTGTCTTCATCCATAATCGGACTGACTCCTTCAAGATAGTCAAATTCATATGCTTTACCCTCAATTATTCTTCTTTTGAGTTGCGCAACCTTATTTAATGCATTCATAAGGCAACCTAGACTCATTATGAAAAATGACTTGTCATTTTCATGTGTGTAATTCCAAAGTTTTTCAACATTAATCCTTGCAGACATGCAATATCTTGCAGACAGGATATCTGTAAAGGGATTTTCATCTAAATTAAATTTGATTTCCTTCATTTTTTAACCTAAAACCCGATTAATAGTTACTTTTTTATATGTATTTAATAATAAATATAATTGTTATAAATCTTAAAGTGGTTATGTTATAATGAAAGTAGTAATTGTAGGCGGAGGAGCTGGAGGAATATCTACAGCTTCAAATATTCGTAAACTTGATAAAGACATTGAAATTACAGTTATCACAAGGGACAACAAGGTTGCATATTCTCCATGTGCCATCCCTTATGTATTGTCCGGTACAATTGAATCCTTTGATGATATTGTAATGAGAACTCCTGAAGATTATAAGGAAAAAAACATTGATGTCATAATCGAAGCTGAAGTGACTGCAGTAGATTCCGATAAAAAAACTGTGACTTTTGAAAAAGACGGCAAAGAGACAGTCATGAATTGGGATAAGCTGGTTCTTGCAACCGGTGGAAATCCGTTTGTACCTCCTATGCAGGGAGTAGATTTGGATGGAGTATTCAGAATCAGAAACATTGAAGATGGTATCCGAGTTCAGGAAGCAATGAATGATGCAGAAAACGCAATTGTTACAGGTGCAGGTTTGATAGGTATCGAAATTGCTTTTGCACTTAAAAAACAGGGATTAAATGTAATCTTAAGTGAAATGTTACCTCAAATCGTTCCAAGATCTCTTGATAAAGACATGTCTGATATTCTTGTTGAATATCTTGAAATGGAAGGCATACAAGTAGTTTTAGGAAAACCAATTACTAAATTGATTGGTGATGGAAAAGTGGAAAAGGCATGTTTCGGTGATGAGGAAATTTACGATGCTGATATGGTCATCATGGCAACCGGTGTAAGGGCGGAATTGGATTTGGCTCAACAGGCCGGCTGTGAAATTGGACGATGGGCAATTCTTGTTAATGACAGAATGGAAACTTCAGTGGAAGACGTTTATGCTGTTGGGGACTGTGTTGAATCCAAAGACTTGATTTTAGGTTCAAACACCATTTCACAATTAGGAACAACTGCTGTTCGTGAATCTAAAACATTGGCACGTACAATCTGCGGTAAAAAATCCAAATTTAACCCTGTTTTAAACTCAATGGTTTCAAAAGTGGGAAAATTGGAATTCGGTGCTGTCGGTTATACAACTGGATTTGCTCAGCAAAACAGAATCAGACCTGTTGTGCAAAAGGTACAGGCACTTACAAGAGCAAGATATTATCCGAATGCAAAACCGATGGATATCAAAGTTATCTGTGATGGAAACGGAACCATCATAGGTTGTCAGATTATAGCTGAAGAAAGGGTTGCTGAAAGGATTGATACAATGACATTAGCTATTACTGAAGGCATGACATGTTTTGACTTAAGCAATATGGAATTTGCTTACGCACCGCCTGTATCAATGGTAACCGACCCATTAATTTTAGCTGTTGAAGAAGTAAGTAAAAAATTTAACTAAACAATAATTATTTTTGGAGATGATAAAATGGCAGAACATCATGGTCATCATGGTCATGGAGGTCAAATGACTCCCGAACAACAAAAACAAATGATAGAGCAGGAAATAAGATTGGCAAAAAATCTTGGTCAAATCAAACATAAAATAATTGTAATGAGTGGAAAAGGGGGAGTAGGAAAATCTACTGTAGCAGCAAATATCGCTGAAACATTACAAAAGCTGGGTTATGCCACAGGTATTCTGGATGCGGATATTCACGGACCTAACATTCCTAAAATGTTGGGCGTTGATTTGTATGGGGAAGCATTCAACGAATATCAGTTCAATGTTTTCAAAGAGCTCACTGAATCCGCAATGGCTAAGGAAACCTTTGAAAGTGAAGAAGAAAAAGGAGAATTCATCAAAGCAAAACAGGAAGAATACAGCAATTCACTGTTTCCTGTTAAAACAGTATCCGGCTTAAAGGTAATGTCTATGGCATTTTTATTGCAGAGTATAGACACTCCAATCATTTGGAGAGGCCCTCAAAAAACAGGAGCAATCAAACAGCTGATTTCCGATGCAAATTGGGGTCCGCTCGACTTCTTGATTATCGATAACCCTCCTGGAACCGGAGATGAACCTTTAACAGTATTGCAGACCATTCCTGATGCCGATGCAGTCATTATGGTAACCACTCCTAATGTCGTATCCCAGGAAGATGTTTTGAAATGTGTTAAGATGGTTGGAATGATGAACATAGACAAGATTGGCCTTATCGAGAATATGGCTTATTATGTTTGTCCTCATTGTGATGAAAAACTTCATATTTTTGGTGAAGGTAATGGAAAGGCTTTTGCTGAAGAAATGGAAATTGAATATTTAGGTGATTTACCTATTGAGGAAGCTGTTTCAAATTCACCTAATAAGGATGCAGTAATATCAGTACTCAATCCTGACGATGAAGTTTCAAAAAGATTTAAAGAAATAGCTTTAGAAATAAAGGAAAAATTTTGCTAAATCAGTGTAATGTTAATGATATAGCTTACACGGGCAATATTTACCAGATATCCCAAGAAATTGGGATCTTCTTTTAATTTTTTAAAATAATCCAATTTTTCAATGATGTATTCCTTATTTTCATCCATCACATTCAATGAAAAGTATTGCATTCCATTTATGTATTCAAGTTCATCTGTAAAAATCGGAACCAGGTAATTGCCATCATTGCCGTAAGGAATTTTAACAGGTTCATTGTCTTCAACAGATATTATGAATTCTTTATCTGATATATATTCCTTAATTGACTCTTCTGTTTTTTCAATGGCTTTCTGGTTGTTGTTTTCACCATGCATGTAAATCATGTTGATGTGATCTTTTAATTCCGGATGTTTGATTTCTTCAATTTTCATTGTATCTTACTTCTGTTTTTTGTTGTTAATATATTCTTCAACTTCATCTTTTGGAATGAATCTTAGTGCAGCGGAATTGATGCAGTATCTTTTAGATCCTCCTGGGCCGTCATGGAATACATGGCCCAAATGGGAATTTGCCTTTGCGCTTCTTACCTCAACACGGGTTGTGCCATAAGAAAAGTCTCTGTTTTTTGTTATCACATCCTCTGAAATCGGTTTTGAAAACGCAGGCCAACCACATCCTGAGTCGAACTTGTCTTCTGAAGAGAAGAGAACTTCACCATCAACCACATCTACATATATACCCTCTTCAAAAAAGTCATCATATTTGCCTGTGAAAGGCGGTTCTGTCATTGCAAGCTGTGTTATTTCATACTCTTCTCTGGTCAAGTGGTCGAATTCTTCATCGTCTATTAAATTTAAATTAACATGGCAATAGCCCTGCGGGTTTTTTTCAAGATACTTCTGATGATAGTCTTCGGCAGGGTAGAAATTATTGATTGGTCCTACCTCAACAACGATTCTTTTCTCGCTTTCATTTTGTTTTTCTGCAAAAAACTTCAAAACACACTCCCTTTGTGAATCCTCCTGCCAGAAAACGCCTGTCCGATATTGTGTTCCGACATCGGCTCCCTGACGGTTAATGGAATAGGGATCAATTATCCTATAGAAATTATCCAATATTTCATTAAGTGAGATGATTTCTGGATTGTATGTAACTTTAACGGTTTCACTGTGACCTGTTTTGCCGGTGCAAACCTTTTCATAGGTTGGAGCCAAATCATGCCCGTTAGCATAGCCAACTTCAGTTTGATTAACACCTTTCAGTCTTGAGATGAATGCCTCAACACCCCAAAAGCATCCTCCGGCCAGATAAATTACATTCAATTTTGTAAACATATTATTTATTTTGTTTGTTGTTATTTAAATATCAATTTGGCAAGGGATTTTCCGTCAAAAAACTTTTTAATCATAAACATTATAGTAATTATTGGAGGAATTACTGATGTTTTATAGTACTATTATGAAAATCGACTCAATCGATAGATTAAGAGATATTAGGGATGCCCTACTTGTTGAACAAGGTATTAATCCTACCCGTCAGGGAGAACAGGCTATTAAAGTGGTTGTTGAAAGGATTGATGAAATTCAAGCTACTTTAGATAAATCCGCTACCAAAAATTTAAACAGAAGAAAATAAGTGATTTTTGTGATAAGACGTGTAACAAGCAGCAGACGGTTGCTTAGAAAAAGGATGTATAAATCACCGCATTCCCGTCATAGAAATTCTACATATTATCGTGAAAATAAAAATTTGGTAAAAATTCATCAAAAGGAATTTAGAGAATCCCATGCTCCTGTTGCAAGGCGCAAGAAAAGACCTAAACGGGAAGTCATGAGCGGATTTAAAATGTCCTACAGATATAAGTATTATGTCGATGATGTTGTAGATGATGATGAAATGGAAGAATTAAATGAATAATCCTTCTATAATATCATTTTTATCAATAACTTTGTTTTCATTATGTATATTCAATATTATACCATCAAAAGCATCATCATTTTTTGAAAGTTCAACAAAAAGTTCAGCTGACACTTCAGTTGGATTATAATCAGCTATTTTTAAGTGTTTTATGCCTTTTTCATATTCATCAAGGCTTGAAAAGACTATAATCCTGAAATTGTCAATGCTTCCGCAAACAAGGAAGTCTTTTTCGTGGTCCTCACCTATGGTTGGACAGATGAATTGCATCAGAATTCACCGTTCCTGTCCATATTGAAGTTTTGTGAGTGGGGATTGATGACAAAACCCTGGAAAAACTCATTTTCTTCAGCCATTTTTGAAATGTCATCTGGTGTGATTACTTTCATTTCAAGCTTGTCCAAAAACAGCTTTGATATCTTGGCACTGCCGATGGCATATTCTCTGATGTCTGTAAAGATTGGAATAATATACTCTTTGCTTGTTTCGGTAAGTGTCAATTTGACAGGTTTTTCAATCTCATCAACCAAAGTGAAGTATATCTCTTCAGGATAGGTATTTTTGATATTTGTCTTAACAGCTTCAAGCTCAATTGCGCTTTCGCTTTTGAGCTTTTTGGCCATGTCTGCATATATCTGAATAAAGTCTTTAAGCTGGCTTTTGGAAGCCTTTACATTATTTTTCTGATAGTCTTCGTAATCTTTAGGGTTCATGTCTACTCACAGCAATCGTGAACATCTTCGCTGCCGATTACAAAGTCCCATTGAGGAGCATTGATTGCAAGGCCGATGAAACCTTCATCATCAACATAATCGGCTACGATTTCACTGCCTAATTTTTTATCGCATATAAATTCGTTTTCAGCAAACTGTTCCTTGAACACTTCAATAGCTTCATCTGCTTCGCCTTCATCAGTGTAGACAGGAATAACAAACTCTTCGGCTTCATCATCTTCATCGCTGATGATCAGTGCAACGATTTCTGTTTCTTCACTGTTTGCATTTGAAACTATGATGAATTCTTCGTTGAATACAGCATGTTCGATTTCATGGTAGATTTCACCAAGTTCCTCGAGCTGTTCCTTGTTGTCCTCTTCAAAAGTTTCACTGAGTTCTTCTGAAGTTTCAAGTTCCTTTTCGATTTTT
Source organism: Methanobrevibacter sp. (assembly GCF_030539555.1). Taxonomy (GTDB): domain Archaea; phylum Methanobacteriota; class Methanobacteria; order Methanobacteriales; family Methanobacteriaceae; genus Methanocatella. The sequence continues at coordinate 16,427 of NZ_JAUNXX010000026.1, forward strand.
TCGTTTAAATCATCATCAAGTTCAATGAATTTTTCAACTAATTTTTTAAGTTCACTCATAATTTCACCTAAATAAAAATTAATAATAAAATAAGCTTTTAAAAACAAATGAACATTCTCTTCCTAAACACCACTAAAGGAATACAAACGAATGCTCATTTCAACCATCACCATTGTTCATATTATAAAAAAATAGTATATAACAATATGAACAATACTATTTTAATTTTCAACATATATAAAGTTTTAGTATCCGATTGGTAATTAGAAGTCACTTTCAATAGATTTTATGAGATTGTAGATAATTTTGTTTGTAGTTACATCAACATTATTCTCTTCACCCAGCTGGATAACCTTGCCGTTGAGAGAGTCAATTTCTGTTTTTATCTTTTTTTGGATGTCCTGGTGTGTTGATGAATAATGGTTATAAGTGTCAGGAACAAGCTTTGAGTAGAAAACGTCCATGTATTCATTTGGAGTATTCCAGAGTGTTGAATAGCCTGATGCTTTAATGACCTCAAATATCTCATTGATTATCCTGTTCATTATATCTTTTGAAAACTCGTTTTCGGTGAGTTTCCCGTAATTGACATTGAGTATCGCTCCTAAAGGATTAAGTGAACAATTGTAAAGCATTTTTGCCCACAGGTATCTGTCCACCTCATGTGTCAGCTCACAGTTGATTCCGGAAGCTGTTATCATGTCAGCTATCTCCCGCAGGCAATTCGGATTTTCATGCTGAAGAGATCCGAGAAGTATCGGTTCTGTGTAGACTGTCACTTCACTTATGTGTCTTTCAGGGCGTGTAAAACCGGTAATCACACGTGCTGAGAATACCTTGTCTTTTGGGAAATATTTCAGGTATGCATCATCGTTTCCAAATCCGTTCTGGAAAATGATTATCTTTGCATTCTGCCTTAAGATGTCTCTGTTTTCATTTAGTTTTGATGCGATTTCCTCATTTGCAGTGGTTTTGGATGTGATGAAAACATAATCAAAGAGGTTACTTTCTATTGTTCTGTAGTCTTCATATACATCAATTTCACTTTTATCAATAGAATAATTTGTAAATAAACCGCATCTTCTGATTCCGTTTTCCCTAATTGCCTTTGCAGTTTTTTCTCTTGCAAATATTGAGACTTCCGCTCCCTGTGATGCAACAGAAGCAGCCAATCCTATTCCGACTCCACCTGCACCGATTACTAATATTTTCATAATAATTCATTTGCTTTCAATGGTTAAATAGTTTTCATGAGGTAGGTGTTAGTCAATATTCATCACATATGTCTTTGTAAGTGCAATATTTACATAGAAATTGCCTTCGGGCAGGAAAAACACCATTGTTGACTGATTTTCTGACTTCATGAAATGTTTCAATAGCTTCCCTGATTTCATTCTGGTTCAGGTATTTGCGTTTGTTTTCCTCATCACAAACATCAAGAAGTCTCAATCTACCATTTTTTGTAAAGAATACGCCCACTCTGGATACATTCCGGCCATAAACATTTTCAACAAGCAGCTTATAATAGCACAGCTCCAGTCGATACTTTGAAAATGAACTTGATTTGCTTGTCTTGTAGTCGATGACAACCAAATCCCCGTTTTCATCTTCAAGGATAATGTCGCATATTCCTGAAAACCTGTTTTCTTCATCAACAAGGTATTCCTCAAAAGAAAATAGTTTATAATCATTCTCAACAAAGACTTCATCAAAAAATGAGCTTAGATTATCAATGTGTTCGGTTAAATCATATCCGATATCCAAATCATAAGCAATTTTCAAAAGCTCGTTGTAAGTGTCGATGTCTTCAACATCGTCTGCAAACCTGTCTGTGAACTTTTCAGCGATTAGGTGAACATCGCTTCCAAGAGCCATGTATTTGTTCTCAGGAACTTCAATCTCATCAATATACTGAAACTTGAATTCAAGAGGGCACTTGAGATAAGAGTTGATTTTTGATTTGGATAGTTTCATAACATAAAACCTTTAAAAAAAATTAGTTTTGAGAGTTAAATAACTCTCATGAATTAAAATACTACCATCTGCTGATTTTACCGTCGTCGCTTGAGGAACCGCCAAGAGTGTCGATAATGTTTTTGCAGCTGTCTATGAAATAATCACTGTTTTCATAAGTTGTATTTGTTCCGCTGATCTTATAATTCTGATCGTTTTTAGCGAAGTAGATATCGGTATTGTAGCTTTCAGTGCCTTCCCGGTATAGGAAGAATGCATCCACTCCATTCTGGTCGATTTCCTGACCTGAAGTATAGCTTCCATCATTCAATAAGCTACTATAAGTATCATTTAAATTAAGTGAGCTGTCAATCTGTTCCACTTGTATGGTTACTCCATTGCTGCTGTCAACCAATTTTACAGCAGAATCATTAATTTTTGTATCTTTAAAATTGTCCAATTTAGCAAAACTGCTTGCACCTACTGCAATGCCATCTCCAGCACCAACAGCAGCAGTTGTATTGTCATTAGAATTAAGAATATTTAAACCATTAGCACCTACATTAATACCTACATAGATAACGATTAAAATAATGAGTAAAGCATATAGTTTTTTCATATAATATTCACCTAGTTTATTATATTGGATTTTAAAGTATATAAATAATATTTATATATTTTTTTCAATAGAATATTATTATTAATTTCCTATTTTGTAAATTAATATTATTTGGAGATGAAAAGATGAAAATTGTAGCACTTCAAGCAAGCCCTCGTGTAGGCGGAAACTGTGACGTACTGATGGATGAAATGATTAAAGGTATTGAAGAAAACGGCGGGGAAGTAGTAAAATACTACCTGGAAAAATGTGAAATTGCACCATGTAAAGCCTGCATGTACTGCGCTGAAAACCCTGAATGCGTAAGGGCAGATGACGGAAACAAGATTTTGGATGAACTTGTTGCAGCAGATGGAGTAATCTTTGCAACACCAATTTATTACGGTCAGATGACTGCACAGGGAAAACTGATTATAGACCGTTTCTACAGTATCGGTCAAAACCCGGATAAAAGCTTATCCGGAAAAGCTGCATTGATATTTACCGAAAATCAACCGGAAGGAACATATGCAGATTACATTGAGCTTACTAAATTCTCCCCATTCACATTTATGGGATATGATGTAATAGGACATGTTGATGCAGGAAGCGCAGGCCCTGCAGGAATTGTGGCAGAAGAACAAGAAGACAAGCTAAAAGAAGCTTACGAATTAGGTAAAAAGTTTTAAATTAACTAAAACTTTTTAATTATTTTTTTTGATTAAAATGGGTTTAGGTTCTTTTTTTAAAAGAAACAAGGAAAACAAAGCTGAAGAAGTCATTGAGTCACACATTGACATTAATACGGACGATTGCGGAGGATGTGAAAAATGTTCCATTGCATGTCCGAACAACGTACTGATTATTGTTGATGGAGTGTCCAGTGTTCGTGATCCCCAAGTCTGCAAAAGCTGTAAAGTCTGTATGGCAATCTGTCCGAACGATTGCATCACAGTTAACTGATATTTTCACGAATATTGTCTATGAAACTTCTGTTTTCTAATTTAATTATTTTTGTAATCTTATTGGATTTTCTAATTCGGATTATGTCACCGCTGAAAACTTCAATAGGATTTCCGTCATGAAGAACGTAGGATGTGGTGTTGCTTCTCAGTTCTGTAATCTTGATATCTACATTTGAGTCATCTGAAAGAATGATGCTTCTGTTTATGACTGTATGAGGAGCAATAGGTGTTAAGGTTAAGATATTGGCTGTCGGATCAACAATCGGCCCTCCGCAGGATAAGTTATATGCAGTTGAACCGGTTGGAGTGCATACCAATATTCCATCTGCAGTATACGAATTGATTAATTTCCCGTCAACTATTGCATCAAACCTCACAACTCCGAAAGTGTTTTTGGATATGGCTATTTCATTAAGACTTTCAGGTATTCCAATGATTTCTCCATTCAACCGTGTTATTTCACCTTCAACCATCATGCGTTTTTCAATATAATAGTTTCCTTTTCGAATGCTGTCTAATGCATCCTTAATGTTTTCAGGAGAAATTTCAGTAAGATAACCTAATGTGCCGGTATTTATTCCGATTATCGCTTTGTCTGTTGAGAGTTTTGAAGATTTCAGAAATGTTCCGTCCCCACCAACTGATATTATCATATCTGCTTCATCAACTTCATCAACTATGGTGATGTTAATGTCTTTTGAAATTTCGTGAATCTGATTTTTGACATTATCTGACTTTTCATTGAGTCTATCTTGATTAATGAATATATTCATGATACAATATTTGTAATTAATCAGTTAATAATTTATCAATTCGAACTATTTTTAAATAATATCATCATTTTTGAAGTCAAAAATATTATAAAATGAATGGTAGAAAGATATAAATATCTAGAGCAGGTGTTACAATGAAGGACATGTGGGGATTGGCAGTACGTGGAATATGTGAAGTAAACGATAAGATACTACTTTTAAAAATAAGATCAAAATCCAGTCATGATGCAAATAAATGGGAAATTCCCGGAGGTAAAGTTAAAAAAGGGGAATTTTTCGATGATGCTCTAAGAAGAGAATTTATGGAAGAAACAGGTCTTGAAATCACAATAGAATCACTTTACAACACTATTCAGAACAATTACACTGCCTGCAAAACAAAAGAACAGGTCAAATCAATACAGTTGATTATGAAAGTAACCTCAAATAGCGATGAAGTCACCATAAGCGATGAACATGATGACTACAATTGGTTTACCCGAGATGAACTGAAAAAACTGATTGAAGACAATCAGTTGACCAGGGCAGCCATGAATTCATTCAAAAAATAATTATTTTAATTACTTTTATTAATTAAAATTTTAAATTTTTAATTTTGTTCAAATTTACTAAATTTTAATAATTATTGTTTAAAATTATATTAC
>NZ_JAUNXX010000107.1 GCF_030539555.1 Methanobrevibacter sp.
GAATAACTGCTATCAGAACTACTTGAACTACTGTCAGAAGAATAACTACTATCTGATGAAGTAGGGCCGGAATCATAACTAGAACTACTTGAAGAATCTGACGTGGTTTCAACATTACTATACGAGGAATCCGAACTTGAACTAGTAGAACTATAATTAGTATAGGAAGTTTGAGATGAAGATGTGGTGGTATTTGCAGCAGTATTTTGAGTAAATTCAGGGAATGCTGTATCTTGTACAACCGCTACAGAGTTAGTTTGAGATAATGTATCAAAGTCAAAATTAAAAATACCATAAGCAACACCTGCTGTAAAAGCAATGACCAATACTAATAATAAAAATAGCTTGAATGTACCGCTATCCATTGAAGATTTTTCACGTTTATTGTATTTGGCATCACCCTTTTTAGGGTTGATAATGTATTTTTGAACCAAATCCTGTTCTTCTTTCTTTTTATTTTTGGTAGACTTTCTACTTCTTCTTTTCTTTTTATTATCGGCAGGTTTACCTTGCATAGACCTAATTCTTCTAGTAGCTGCTTGGGCATCAATAGTATTTAGTTTATCCTCATATTTAGAACGAAAATAACTATATTTTTCGGCTGAAATTTTACCAGACCGATAATCTTTCTCCAAACTGCTCATAATTCTAAGAAGTTTTTCTCTATCATCAGACATTCCTACCCTCCCTGAATTTAATAATATTATAATATATATCAACATTAATTTATAAGTTTACCTAAAATTCAGGATAGGAACCCAAAACTTTTAAAAAATAAGTATTTTCTTCAATTTCTTTTAAGATGTTTTGAACTACACTTTCATCTTTATGACCATTAAAATCAACGAAGAATAAATATTTTCCCAAACCTTTTTTAGAGGGTCTGGATTCGATTTTAGTTAAATTTATATTTTCTCTTTCAAAAATTCCTAAAATGTGATACAATTGACCAGGACGATCTTCAAATATGGAAAAAATAATTGAAGTTTTATCGTTTCCAGTCATTTCATGACTTTTTTTTGAAAGAACAACAAATCGGGTTTCATTATTGTCTGTATCTTGAATATTTGACCTTAAAATCTCTAAACCATATAAGTCAACAACTTTTGAGTTGCCGATAGCTGCTTTTGATTTATCCCCAATAATACTTTTAGCTGCTCTAGCTGTACTTACAGCATAATGAGGTTGGATTTTATTTTCACTAATAAACTCCTGACATTGAGATATGGCCTGAGAGTGAGAATACACATCTTTAATATCTTCAAGTTTTGTTCCAGGATTAACGATTAAATTCTGATTGATTGGGATGATAATTTCTTTAAATATTTTTAAATCATATTTGTGAGCTAAAGAATCCAAAGTAATCCCTACAGGACCTTCTATTGAATTTTCTATCGGAACAACACCTAATGAACAATCTCCATTTTTTACACTTTCCATTACTGCCGGAATAGTACAATATGGAATTAACTCATCCCCTACAATGTTGGCCGCTTCATGGGTAAATGTTCCTTTAGGTCCTAAAAATGATATCCGTGTTATATTAACTCCTCCAAAAAAATAAAAAAAAGGATATTTAAGATTCTAATTTTTCAATTAGTCTTAAAATATCAGTTTGTGTTATAATACCAATAACTTTCCCATCATCAACGACAGGCAATCCATTAAAACCTGTTTCCATTATGATTTCAGACACTTCAGTTATAGTCATGTCTCTTGAAACGAAAGTTGGATTTGAAGACATGATATCTTCAACCAGAAGATCTTTAATTTGAGATTTTTGGTATTTTTCGGGAACGGATTTTCTAAATTCGATGAATGCCCTCATCAAATCCTTAGAAGTAATCATTCCAAGAAGTTTTTCATCTTCAACAACAGGCAATCTACCAACATGAGACTCGATCATTTGTCTTCTTGCATGAACGATTCTTTCAGTTGGAGACACCACTATTAAATCTTTAGACATTATTTCTTTTACAGTTATCTTATCAAATGCAATTCCAGTAGCTAAAGTAACAAAATCTGCTTTAGAAACAATTCCAACCATTTTTTCTTCATCCATGACTGGAACTGAACCGATGCCTTTGTCCAACATTATCTTTGCAACATCACCCAATTGCATTGTTTGAGGAACTGTAATTACATCTTTAACCATTACAGATGAAATATGAAGTCTTGATGCAGGCATACTTTCATATTTTGAGGAACCAAGTTTATTGGCAATATCCCTTTCTGAGATAATACCAACTAGTTCTTTGTTATTGGTTACTGGTAAACGAGATACATTATGTTTACGTAACAATTTTAAGGCATCAGTAAGATTTTGATCTTTGTCTACAGTGATTAAGTCTTCAGACATCAAATTCTTAATTTGCATATTATCATCTCCTATAAATGTTTAATATCTTTTAACTGCTCTTAAAATATCTCTTTCAGTGATAATTCCCATTACTTTATCATTTTTAACTACTGGAACACCACCAATATTTTTTTCAGCAAATAATTCACATAACTCACCGATAGTGATGTTTGGATCTACTGTGACTGGTTCTTTAACCATTATTTCTGAAATTATTGTTTTTAAAACATCAGTAGCTAAATTGGAATTTAAATTATCAAATAATTCTTTTGCGTTTAAGAATCTTATAATATCGGTAGATGTAACAATACCTAATAATTTTTTAGCAGCTTTGGAAATGTCTGCTTCACCACCTACAATCGGAATTCTTCTTAAACCATTTCTTACCATGATTTTACATGCACTTTCAAGAGGAGTTCCAGGAGTGGTTGTGAATACTTTAGTACTCATATAATCTTGTGCAGTTTCTTTAGAAGCAATACCTGCTAAAGATAATGCAATGTCTCTTTCAGTTACAATACCAACAAGTTTTTCATCACCATCAACAAGAGGAATAGCACCTAATTGATTTGCTAACATTGTTTCAATAGTTTCTGCAATTGAAGCCTTATTGGATAATGAAATTACATCACGTGTCATGATTTCTCTAATAGGTTCATTGATAGCTGCTAAGAAGTTGTCTTCGTATTTTTTTTCAATAATGTTAAATTTGCTTCCTCCACCAAAGAAGTCCAATATATCCATTACTGTTACAATACCCAACACTTTACCAGAACCAGGGTCGGTAATTGGTAATCTTCTAAATTCATGTTCCATCATTATTTTAGCAGTATCTTTGATACTTTTTGAAGGAGGGATTGAAACTACGTCTCTAGTTGCAATAGCCATGATATCTCCTTCTTTATCATGAACTTTAGTTTCACGTTCAATTGCGCCTGTGTTTGATTTTCTGTTAATGGATGTTTTATCTTTCATTTTCACACCTCTAATATAATTATATTTCCTTTAAAAATAAATCAATATATTAAAAACAAAACTACTCAATATCCAAAATCTTGTGGATTTGAGGAATGGTGGAAACTTCAAAATATTGCCCAACAATCTCGGAAAAC
>NZ_JAUNXX010000027.1 GCF_030539555.1 Methanobrevibacter sp.
AATAATAACTGCTGCATTATCTTCAAATTTAACACGAAGACCATCTGCACGCCTGTATTCTTTTTTCTGCCTAACTACAACTGCATTAACAACTTCTCTTCTCATGTCAGCAGTTCCTTTTTTAACTGAAGCAACAACTAAATCTCCAACACCAGCTACATCGAGTCTTCTTCTTACACCTTTGAATCCTTTTACGGAAATGATTTCAATTTCACGTGCACCGGTATTGTCAACACATTGTAAAGTTGCTCCGATTGGTAATGCTTTAGAAACATTTGAGGTTAATGGTTTCATAATAATTACTCTCCTTTAACTTCAACTAAAACGAAATGTTTAGTTTTACTCAATGGTCTGCATTCTGCAACTTTTACAGAATCACCAACATTCACCTGTAAACAATCAGGTTTGTGAACATTGATTTTAGATTTCCTCTTTTCGTATCTTTCATATTTTCTAATGAATTTGTAGTAACTACGTTCAACAGTAATAGTCCTTTCCGCTTTGTTACTTACAACAACACCTTCAAGAACTTGACCTCTAACAGGTAAAGTTCCGTGGAAAGGGCAGTTAGGATCATCACATGTAGTTTCTGGTTCTTGAACGTTAAGCCCAACCATATTATCACCATTTATATTTTTTTAAACCTTTTTTTAATTCTATCTTCAGGACGAATTGATAAAATATTACCATTAATTTCAATTTTTTCCCCGTTTGGAAGTTCGAACATGAATATTGAACCCTCTTTTGGAATTATTTTTTCAATATTGTTCTCATCCTCAATTTTAATGGTATTTTTAGTTTCATCAATGATTGTTCCTATTAATTTAAGAGAGGTATTCTTCTCATTAGTTACATGAACATTCAATCCAATAAATTCATGATGAACTAAATTTTTAGAAGTTATCATAATCCCATCTCTTAATGAAATATTTACAATAAATCATGCAGAAAAATTACAAAATTTTATTGAAAAACATACCGAATAGATGAACTATCTCCTCTTTTTATTATTCTTTTTAGATTCACGAATTTCAATAGTATCAGATGAGAAACCCAATTCAGATAAAACTTCTTTGACCTTAATTTTATGGTCTCCTTGAAGTTCTATTTGACCGTTTTTAGCTGTACCCCCGCAAGCGCATTTTGCCTTGAGAGTTTTGGTGAGTTCTTTGATATCTATGTCATGTTCATCTATACCTTCGATAATAGTCATGAGTTTTCCGAACCTTCTTCTAACAGTAAAAACTTTTAGAGATTGAACTTCACGTGCTATTTCTTCACATACACAAAGTTCCTCAGGAAGCCCACATACATCACAGATTTTTGACATTTAATTCTCCTTTTGTTTTTCATTCAAAATTGTAAGAACACGAGCAATTGTTCTTCTTAATTCTCTAATTTTTCCAGGGTTTTCGTTTACCCCAGCAGCTGCACTTTTAGAAACGTTTTTGGATAATTCAGTTCTGAGTTCAACTAATTTATCTTGAATCTCATCAACTTCCATGTCCCAAATTTCTTTACTTCTTAAAATCGCCATTGTTCCAACTCTTTTAGATAATTAAATTTAGATATTTAACTATCGTCTTCCTCTACTTCTTCAGCAGAATCTTCTTCAACAACTTCTTCTAATTCTTCGAGATCTTCAACTTCCTCAATGATTTCTTCTTCGATGATTTCTTCGGTTTCGACATCGATTTCCTCTTCGATTACTTCACCATCTTCTTCAATGATGACTTTTGGAGGAAGGATTTCAACAGAATCAGGTAATACAGTTTCTGGAGGCATAATTCTAACATAAATACCTAATACACCAGGTTTTAATTGTGCGGTAGCAAATCCTTCTTGTACTAATCTGGTTGAAGGTTCTCCACATTTTTTAATGTATCCTTCAACAAATTTGGCTACAGCAGATCTAGAACCTCTGATTTTACCAGAAATAGTTACTTCTACACCTTGAGCTCCAGCACCCATAATTCTACGAATGGTGGAATAAGCTACTCTTCTGAAGTGCATACCTCTTTGTAACATGTTAGAAATTTTATAAGCCATGATTTTAGGGTTAAGTTCTGGAACTTCAACTTCTTTAACTTCAATTTGAGGATTGTCTAAACCAAATTCAGTTTTAAGAGTGTTGGTAATAGTTCTTACGTTTTTTCCACCTCTACCAATTACCATACCAGGTCTTTCTGCATAAACGACAACCATAGTACCTAAAGGTGTAATTTGAACTTCCATACCACCGTATCCAGCTCTTTCTAGTTCTTTTTCTAAGTATTCGTCAATTCTGGTTCTTCTAAGGCCCTCTGTGACAAAATCTTTTTCTATCATTAGTTAGCCTCCTGTAATACAATTTGAATATGAGTAGTAGGTGTGTTGAATGGAGTCATTCTACCAAATGCTCTTGGTATATATCCAGGAATTACAACACCTCTGTGAGATGAAATGTGTTCAATGAATAATTTTTCAGTGTCCATTCCTTTGTACTCTGCATTAGCTTCAGCATTTTCTAAAACTTTTAAAATTTGTTCTGCAGCTTTTACAGGGTATCTACCGGAAGGCCATCCTTCTTGTCCTTTTCTGTGACCTACTTTCTTATTGTGTCTTTTGAAAGGAACTGATTTTTTCATATCAATAACATCTTCCAAGTAAGCTTTTGCTTTTCCTACTTCCATTCCTCTGATTGCACTGCAAATCTCAACACTGTGCTTTGGAGAAATCTTAAGAGATTTTGCCATAGCACGTGCAGTTTTTGCTTCATCAACTTCTTTATTATAAGCATATTTGTTAGCCATGTTCTAATCTCCTTATTTAAGTGGTACAAACATAGATGATCTTGTAGCTCCCATACCTGGGTCTCCATGTTGAACTCTTTTTCTGGTTGGTGCATATTCACCGAAGTAATGACCAATCATTTCAGGAGCAATAGTCACTTCTACAAAATTCTGACCATCATAAATACCGAAAGTGGTTCCAACCATTTCAGGTATAACAATCATGTCTCTACAATGTGTCCTGATTACAACAGGACGACCATCTTTAGTTCCTTCTTTATTCAATTTTCTCATTTTATCCAAAACAATTTGTTGTCTTGGTAAGAATCCTCTCTTTAAAGATCTTCTTTGTCTTGCAGGGAACAATTCCATTACTTCCTCTAAAGACATAGCTTGTAATTCTTCAAGAGTATAACCTTTATATTTAAATACTTTTCTTGCCAATGAAACACCCTCTATCTATCTTTTTAAACCTGTTCTCTTAGCTGCAATTGAACCAACTTTTCTTCCTGGTGGTGCATGTCTTGAAACAGTAGTTGGACGACCAGGATGTTGTCTGTTACCTCCCCCGTGAGGGTGATCTACAGCGTTCATCGCTACTCCTCTTACAGTCATGAATTTCTTACCTTTAGCTTTATAAGCATGCCATTTTTTACCAGCTTTAAGGAATGGTTTATCTTTTCTTCCTCCACCAGCTACTACACCAATACTAGCACGGCAGTTAGGATTTAAATATTTTAATTCCCCTGATGGTAATTCAACAACAGTTTGGTTAGCATCATGAGTAACAACATTAGCATAAGTTCCGGAAGATCTTACAAAACGACCACCATCTCCAGGTGTGTTTTCAATGTCATAGATTGGAGTTCCTTCAGGAATTTCAGCAAGTGGTAATGTGTTACCGAATTTGATAGGTGCAGAAATACCGCATTCAATTTCATCATCGACTTGAATACTTTCAGGTGCTAAGATAAATTTCTTTTCACCATTTTCGAATTTTACTTCTGCAATAGGGGCGGTTCTTGCCGGGTCATGTACAATATCGATGACTTTACCTTTGATACTGCCTTCTTTTTCTAATGCATCGTAAGATCTGTATCTGATTTTATCTTTAAAACGGTGAGAAGCAACACGGTGTGCAGGAGTTCCTCTACCTCTTCTTTGATGAATTAATCGTTTTCCCATAACAATTCCTCCTTAGAATACTCCTATTCTGACAGCGAGTTCTTCTGCCATTTCTTCTTCAACAAGTTTGATATATGCTACTTTTTCACCTTTGGTAGTGATATGAGTGTTAACTTTTGCAACTTTTTCTTCGTATAACTCTTCAAAAGCTCTTTTAATCTGGCCTTTGTTAGCTTTACGGTTAACAACAAAAGTAATTTCATTGTTCATATCGATTAAGTTCATGGTTTTTTCAGTAACATGAGGTTTAATAATAATTGAATATGAATCCATAATAATCACCTATTTTTCCAAATTATTGGAATAAACCTCCTAACTTTTCAACAGCTGATTTAGTGTAAACAGTGAGTCTTCCTGGGTGAGTACCTGGTGCTAACAATTCAGCATTTAAGTTTTCAACAACCACAACATCTACACCAGCGTGGTTTCTTGCACCTAAGGAAATACCTTTATCTTCACCGACAACAACAAGAGGTCCTTTTACTTTTTTGTATTTTCTTCCTCTGGTTTTTCCTCTACCAGCTCTGATTCTTTTACCTTCTTTAGCACGGATGACGTCATCATAAACTCCTAAGTTCTCAAAGATTTCACGAGATTGTTTAGCAGTTTTTACAGATTCCAAATCATCTTCAACAATAATAGGCACTTGTTCTAAATCTGCAACTCTGTGACCTCTGTTTTCAACAATTTCCTTATTGGTTGTTGCTGCAACAGCAGATCTGATAGCAAATCTTCTTTCTTTTATGTTGATTTTTTCGTGATGATTTTTTTCAGCTCTAGTAGGATGTGCTTGTCTACCGCCAATAGCCATTGGTACGAAAGCTGCTTTTGAACCATTTTTAATCCTTGGTACTCTTGCGGTACCTCTACCTGAACCCCATCCTTTAGCGGAAGTTCTTTTACCTGCCATTGGGTCATTACCCCATGGTTGTACTCTTGCAGATTGTGCAGAAAGTACAGCTCTTTTGATTAAATCTGGTCTGTAAACTTCATCAAAAATAGCTGGAAGTTCAATTTCTTCTTTTACTTCCCCATTAATAGAATAAACATTAACTTTCATGATTATACCCCTTGTTTAGATTTTGTACTTATGTAATTGATTTGAGGTATATCCTCAGCTTTATTATTAGGTCTGATAGGTTGTCTTAAGATTACTAATCTTTTGGAAGGTCCTGGAAGGGAACCTTTTACTAAAACATAATCGTTTTTAACAAGACCGTATTTTACAAATCCGCCGTCTGGGTTGATTTGGTCAACTTCATCAGCTGATGCAATTTTTAAAATTCTTTTATTGAATTCAGTTCTTTTATGGTATCCCATTTGACCTGCTTGTGCAACAGTCCACATGGTCCTTCTTGGAGTCCAAGGTCCAATAGAACCTACGTGTCTACCTTTACCTGCTCTAACAGCTTTACCATATTGAATTCTAATTCCCCATCTTTTAACTACACCTTGGAATCCTTTTCCTTTTGTAGTTGCAATAGCATCAACAAATTCTCCTTCATTGAAGATTTCACTAGCTTTTACTTCATTACCTAATAATTCTAATGCAGTATTTAATTTTTCTTCAGGATTGGATCCGCCAATACCGCATTCAAATATGTCAGGTTTTTTCTTAGGTACGCTAGTAACTTTAGGATTTGTGTGTACTAAGACTCTAATTTCTTCTGTGTTTTCCAATGCACCTTGTATTTTTGCAATAGCTTCAGATTTATTGTACTCTTTAGGAAGAGAAATCTTCCTTGAAAGTTCTTCATCTAAATTATCTGCAAGTACTTCGGTGATTACTTTCAAACCACGAGAAGTTTTTTCATAAGCTCTAATTCCCATTACTACGACCGGAGGCACTTCCAATACAGTTACTGGAGTGAAAACATCCATACCACTGGTTGGAGAGTTTTTATCAGTGTCAGTGACTAAAGCATGAGTCATACCGACTTTATAACCTGCGAGGCCGAGTAATTTTGGTTCATCAATTTGAGGCCAAGATTTTACTCTAGGGGTTTCTTTAGCTGCTCTTTTCCTTGGACTAAAAGCAACAGACCCTTTTCTTGGCTGGTGATGTCTTACCATTTAATTTAACCTCCTTAATTATAATTTTTTCCTTTATTTTTTAAATCAATTTCAATTTTTAAACAAACAGCCAAATGAATAGCTGTTATGCAAGTTTGACAAAATTATACCAAGTATAACTTCATCGAATTAATAAATAGCTGTAAAAATGATTACAACTAGATAAATATTAAATTTCAATATATTCCATTGAGTCTAATTCAATTGAAGCACAATCAAGAATATATTCAATGTATAAATCATTCTGTGCTAAGTTTATTTTTAGGTGAGTCCTAAAAACATCAATGTATAAAAAGTTGAGCAAGTTATCTATTAGCGTGTAAAACTAATAAATTTATAAAGAGAATTAAAATCTCATAAAGTTAAATAAAGAAAGTGTAGCGACAACTGCCTCTTCAGTCCTTACAGTCTCAGTTCCTTGACCTGGAATAGTATTAATCTTTAACAAATCCCAATTTGCATTAGAAACATCTTCTTGAATTGAAGAATAAGGGCCACCAAATAAAATAGCAATACTATTACATTCATCTACTTTATGCTTTAATTCATCAAAAATAGAATCAATATAATCTCCGTATCTTGTAGTTTCAATTACAAGATTAGGTTTAATTAATTTTAAGCTATTTTTAAGACTCTTATTAGAGGAGATAACATTATATCCCCAGTAAACGTCATCTGGTTTATCAGGTGTGACTATTACTTCTTTCTTAGCAATCTTAGTAATCTTAAAGTCAAAAATTTTTTTGACTGAAAGTTGCTCTTTACAGAATGCAAGTTTATCCATACCTATGTCAACAAAAGTTCCTTTCTTATTCCTCTTAACAGTGAAACCTTGTCTATAATCCCCCACGTCTGGTTGACTATTAACAGGATGATGCGGAGTTCTGAGCGGCGGAAGAATACCAACATGCTTAAGTTCAGCTTTAATAGGAATCGCTTGCTTCCTCAAATATTGAGGAGTATTCATGTAATTTAAAACTTCAGCAATGAATCTTCCATCATCTTCTCCATCTTCATTTTTAACGTTACCATCATTATAGATAACAACATTATCTGCTTGAAAAATAGCTAAAGCTCTGCCCAAAATCCCCACTTTATAAGTACGGATTTTAAGATCTTTAGACTCAGAAAGAAATGAGTTTGGAATAAATATAGATAGCTCATCTTTATACATTACTTTAAAATTATGTAATCTAAAGTATATAAAGATTACCCTACATTTATATAGCTATCACTAATAGACTTACACATTTACAAAAATATTATATCAATTATAATATCCGTAGCTTCTTTTTATGCTACCAACTTTTTTATACTCAGAGAATATATTAATATAAAATATATACCCACCACTATATAAAGGTATTGTTTTTTTGAAGAAAAAATAGAAAATTTAAGAGGAATTGAAAAAATTAAATTGATTACAATATGGCTCTCAACACAATTACATCAATATTCTGCTTTTCTTTAATATGAAAATCATAAATCCTAGGAATTGGAAAATTATACCTGAAAATATGGGTTATATCCAAACTGTTTTCCTTATAGTAGTTTATTAAAAACTCTTCAGTTGATGCCATGTGAAAAGAATACAAAACATCAGTCCCCATATCAATAGCTTTTTTAACAAATTTCAAATCCTGACCGCTTTCCGCTTTCCTCTGAGATCCGAATGGAGGATTTTGAAATACAGTATTTACATTACGGCTGCAATTAAAATCAGAGATGTCACTTTCAATGAAATATAAATTGGCAACATTAAGATTATATGAAACATCCCGAGCCAATTCAATTGAATCACCATCAACATCCACACCAATTGCCAAATCTGCACCCATCAAAGCAGAACCTATAGCAAATACTCCAGTACCACACCCCAAATCCAAAATGGTTTTATCCGCAATATCACCAAGTGCAGAAGCATTCCATATCAAATCAGCGGCAATAACAGATGGGGTGGTGTACTGTTCAAGATTTGCCTTTGGTTTTGGATGAGATGGAATGGATTGAAGTCTCATTTCTAAATGTTTTTTACGAGTAATTTTTTTCATCTAATCAACATATTTAATTATTATATTTTATATAATTATATTATTAATAAAAAAAAATTACTTTGAGGTTTCATATGTTTGAAAAAGTATTAATTGCAAACAGAGGAGAAATCGCAATAAGAGTTATGAGAGCATGTCGTGAACTTGACATTGAAAGCGTAGCTATTTATTCCGATGCAGATAAAACTTCTCTTTATACAAATTATGCTGATGAAAGTTATCCTTTAGGTAACCCTTCACCAGCCAAATCTTATTTAAATATTGAAAAAATTATAAACATTGCCCTGGATTCAGGTGCCGATGCAATTCACCCAGGTTACGGATTTTTAGCTGAAAATTCAAAATTTGGAGAGGAATGTGAGAAAAATGGAATTAAACTCATCGGCCCGAGCGGAAAAGTAATTAACCAAATGGGGGATAAAATCACATCAAAAGCTCTCATGAAAAAAGCTGGAGTGCCGGTTATTGAAGGTACACCTGAAGGAGTTACTGATATTGATGAAGCTAAGGAAATTGCCGCTCAAATTGGTTATCCTGTAATTGTTAAAGCTTCCGCAGGCGGTGGAGGAATCGGTATGCGTGCAGTTTATGAGGAAGATGAACTTGTGCGCGCTATTGAATCCACCCAATCTGTTGCATCCACTAACTTCGGTGATTCAACAGTATTCATTGAAAAATACCTTGAAAAACCTCGCCATATCGAATTCCAGCTTTTGGCTGATGAACATGGAAATGTAATTCATGTGGCAGACAGGGAATGTTCCATCCAAAGAAGACACCAGAAGCTTCTAGAAGAAGCACCTTCCCCAATCATGACTGAAGAATTGAGAGAGGAAATGGGTGGAAGTGCTGTAAAAGCAGCAGAATACATTGGATATACAAGTGCGGGCACTGTTGAGTTCCTATATGATGACGGACAATACTACTTCCTTGAAATGAATACCCGTATTCAAGTAGAACATCCTATTACAGAACTAGTCACCAACACTGACCTAATCAAAGAACAAATCAGAATAGCCGCCGGAGAGGAATTGAGTTATTCCCAAAATGACATCCAAGTTACAGGCCATGCAATCGAATGCCGTATCAATGCAGAAGATCCTCTCAATGACTTTGCACCAAATCCAGGTAAGATTACTGGATACCGGTCTCCGGGAGGTCCGGGTGTGCGTCTGGATAGTGGAGTGTACATGAACTATACCATTCCTACATTTTACGATTCCATGATTTCCAAATTGATTACCTACGGAAGAACAAGAAACGATGCAATTAATAGAATGAAAAGAGCCTTAAGTGAGTATATTATTTTAGGAGTGAAAACAACAATTCCATTCCACAAAGCCATTTTAAGAAATCAGAATTTCCTTTCAGGAGATTTGAATACACACTTTATTGACCAACACAAAAAAGGTATCGACAAAGAAATGGAAAATGTAATCATTGAAGATTTAGAAATTGTAAACAAATTAAAATCCACATTTATGCCTGGTAAAAAAATAGCCGCAATTTCTGCTGCTGTTGGATCTTACCAAAATGCTGTTAAAAATCAACAAATGCAAAAGAAATAATTTTGGAGATTATTAAATGCAAAATGAAATTATAAACTTATTAAAAAAAGAAAATAAACTTTCTGATGAAACAATAAGTGAAATAAAAGATATTGACTTAAGTGATTTTTCAAACATCGTCAAAGAAATCGGAAAAAATGAAACAGAATACATCAAAGCATCTGAAATTTCAAAAGAATTGAACACAAAATATATAGGCAAGAGTTTATATGTATACAATGAAGTCTCCTCAACCAATACCGTTGCCAAATTCCTGTCAATGAATGGTGTGGAAAACGGAACTGTAGTCATATCCGAAAAACAGACAAAAGCGAAAGGAAGATCTGGAAAACAGTGGGAGTCACCATTGGGTGGTGTATGGTTATCTATTATATTAAATCCTAATGTTGATTATTCAAAATTGCCATTAATTACATTAGCTACCGGAGTGGCAGTTGCAAAAACTCTTGAAAAAGTGGGTGTTGAAAATTCTGAAATCAAATGGCCTAACGACATCATGATTAACGGTAAAAAGGTCTGTGGAATATTAACTGAAGCGGTAAGTAAATTCAATACCATCGAAAGTGTCATCATAGGAGTGGGTATTGATGCTAACTTAAATGTTGATGAATTCCCAAAAGAATTACAAGACGGGACAACAACACTCAAAGAAGAACTTGGAAGAGAAGGAAATGAAAATCTTTTAATAAAAACATTTTTAGAAGAATTCGAAGTAATCAGTGAACAGTTTACCCATGAAGGATATGAAGATATCCTAAAAGAATGGAGAAAACGTTCATACACCATCGGCAAAATCGTTGAAGTGAGAGAACCGTTCAACACTTACTACGATGCATATGTAATCGGCATTGGAAAAGAAGGTGCTCTTGTTGTCGAAAAGATTGATGGAACCTTAGAAAAAGTAATTTCCGGAGAATGTATAATTAAAAACTGAATACAATCTCCCTACACTCATCTTCATTTGAAACTACTTCCTGTAGTTTTATAAATGAAGATTCTATTTTTTTATTTAAGTCATTTAAATGCAATTTAAAAGCATCTGTTGTTGATAAATCAAATCTTATTGTTGCAGATGCTCCCGGCATGGAAACCGGAGGAATAGTAATAATTCCATAATCCCTAAGCAAAATGAAAGAAAATACAAATGCCAAATCATTTTCAGACAAATTATTTTCTATTTTGATTTCTTTACTTAATCCTTCAGGTGAAATCATGACCCCTGTAGGGGTTTTCTGGAAATTATCAAATTTTTCATCCAATAGCTCAAATAACTTATCCTTTCTTTCAAAACTGTTTATTAAATTATTGCCATTGAAATTCTTAATTCCGTTTAACATCGCAAGAACCGCTGGAGGTTGTGCTTCAAGACCAAATTGATTAACTTTCACTTTGATTTGGTCAATTAAGTCTTCACGACCGGCCATTAATCCCCCTCTTGGACCTGGCATCAGTTTATCAGTACTTGTAATGGCAATGTCTGCACCCAAATCGCATGCTTTCTGCTGATTAAAAACAACAGTCCTTAGTCTTGCACCTGATGCATCATCCACCATAACAGGAATATCTTTTTGATGGGCCATTTCAATTACTTTTTTAAATTCATCTTCATCAATTACTTTGTGATCCATTGTAGAACCTGTAATGACAACCAAAGAAGTATTTTCAGGAATTGAAAATTCCTCGAAATTATCAGTTTCCGAATAATTGGCGCCAACTAATTTACAGCTTCGAGGAATAGAAGGATGAGCTGGCAATTCTGCAAGATAATGGACAACATTAGAATCCTTACTTACAAGGGTCAAAATAGTTGCAAGTATTCCTGAAGAAGTTCTGTTTAATGGAAGAACTTTGTCTCCACCCATATGTTCTTTTCCAACAATCTGCAACTCCTCTTCAAAGATGGCTGGACCAACATAAGTTTCTAAAAGATTAATATCTGAAGGAGAAGCGATGAAACCTCCAGACAATCCAGTTAAATCAAATAAAGAAGAACGGCCATTGTTTTCTACTTTATTTTTAATAATTGAAAGAGCATTTTCTCTTTTTTTTACTTCTTCTAATGAATTATTTACTATCATCTAATCAGAGTCGTCTAATTGTAATTTATAATCTTCAAAGAATTCTAAAATTGATTTCAATTGTTTATCAGTTATAGGAACTGTAGTGTATTCTTCCTCTTCGGGAATTTGATAGAAATAATCTGCAAATAAAATTTTACCATCAGGATTTGTAATAATAGTTATCCCGTCAGTAAGTTTATCAGGGTTTTTATTATGGAATTCTATCTCAAAAGAAGTACCGAATTTTTCTGAGAACTTCGCTTTTTCTTCAGGTTCCCTATTACATTTTCTAATTTTAGTCATTCTTGATTTCAATTTCTTTTCTGCTTGTTCATTAATATCAGCCATAATATCACTTCTTATTTTCAATCTCCAAAGTAGTTATAATTAAAGTAAATTAAGATATACTATAAATGAAATTATATATAAGTATTCCTTATTTTTACAAAAAAGTTAATCATATAAACTATTGCCTTCATTATCCATTGCAACGATGAGTGGACCAAAATCCTTAACTTTCAAATTCCACATCGCTTCAGGCATTCCCAAGTCCAGCCAGTCAACGCTTTCGATTTTTTCAACAGCATCCACATACAATGCAGCACATCCTCCTGTAGCCACAACATACAATGCATTATTCCTAATCAATGCTTCTCTAACAGTATCATCCATTCCACCTTTGCCGATTACAATTTTCGGACCCATATCCAAAACATCACTCTGATACGGATTCATCCTCATGGAAGTGGTCGGACCTATTGCAACCATCTTATATTCCCCATCTTCCTCAGTAATGATTGGGCCTGCATGGAAAAGAGCTGCACCCTCGATATCTAAAGGAGCTCCTTCCTCAAGAAGCCTTTTGTGTGCCTGATCACGCGCAGTTAAAATGTTACCAGTTAGATAAACTACATCACCCGCTTTTAACTCATTTAAATTTTCATCTTTAATTGGGACATTCAAATTTCTTTCCATGTATACACCTTAAAACTAAAATTATTGATTAATAATACAAATCTATGATTATTTTAACTACCTCAACTTATAGAATTTGAGGATTCTTACTTCATGGACTATACACTCTTGTGAGCCAGGATTACCATACTATCCCTCTCATCCCGAAGATTAAGACTTTCTATAGTTTAATTTATTTTTTTTAACTTGGTTTTCGTTGAAAAATTTTGAATTAAACTTTTATTGACATTTATTATTATATTTATTTAGTTATTTAAACCCTATCGGAGAACATTTGAAAAATAATAATGCCTATCATTACAATTCATCAACAACTTAAAAGAAGTCATGCTATTCTCGCATTTTAAAGATAGACATGACACACCAACATCCACAACATCAACATCCAAAATCAATTTAACGAATTAATGTTAATTTATATACTGTTGTGACCAAAACTTATATTAAATAAAGTATGCTCTGGCCGATAGTGGAAAGTATTATTTTCATTTGACAAGTTTAATATATCCGTTAAGACCAACTTTTATATTAGCATACGATGAAAAAAGTGTAGGACAAAATATCATGTCAAGTATGAGTAGTGTCGCAGGATTGTCAAAATACATTAAAACCCTGCCAAAAACCAGATTTTCCATAATAGGAATTACAATTCTAAGTTTTTTAATTGGCAGCGCAGTTTATTTGCTTGATGCAACGCCCAATGCAGGAATTCTACAAGATTTAATTTACGGTGGATTTTACGGTATAGTGGTTTTTGGAATTACCTCAATCATGAGCGGTGCACTTAACCAGCAAGTTATTAGTGGACTTCATGGGATAAATCTGAAAATCAAACATTCCATGTTTTTATCTGGCCTTTCAATGACAATACTTGGAATAATAATAACTTTAGGATGTGCTGCTTCTTGGATAGTGCATTCAGACCTTTTTTTAAATTCAATGCTATTCGGCTGCGTGATAATCTACGGATTCAACACATTGGTCTTCTGGGCAACATCCAAAGTCAGATTTACAATAGCTGCAATTACAGGTTTTATCCAACCGATACTCATATTGGCAATGTATACACTAATTACATTTTTATTTATTGATACAAGTTTCATGGGTCCTGTAATATTACAGATTACAATCAAGGCACTTATTGCAGCAATAATATTTGTTTTGGCCATTTATGCATTCATTACAGTTATTGCCTCTCCATTTCAGAAAAACCTGGGGATTGGTGTTTTAGACTTATTAAGCTTATTTATTGCCCACATGAATGAGGGGTCAAATTCCCTTGAGGGATTGTTTGAAACTATGGGAGAAGCAATTGATACAATAGTCACATTCGTTAGTTTTAAGACAAACGAAGGCATAAAAGCACTTTTCATATCTCCATCTGTACATCCAGGACCTTTAGGTGATTTGGGAGGGTCCAACATGCCAACAATCCTTGCAAACAAGTTCGATTATTTCACCATGGTTGCACATGGTCCGTCAACTCACGATTTCAATCCGATTGCGGTTTCCGAAATTGATAAAATTGAATATAACGTGAAAAAAGGTTTGGAAAAAATCGAATATTCACAAGACGCCAGCAAATTTATAAGATATAATTGCGATAAAGCCAATATTGGAGTCCAGTTTTTTAATGAAGGAATGGTAATCCTATCCACATTCGCTCCAGAGGCTGCAGACGATATTGAGTTTGGCGTTGGACTGACAATGATGGCTCAAAGTAGAAGTAAATGTAATGTGAAAGATTCAATTATCGTTGATTGCCATAATTCATTTGAACCCGAAAGCGGTGAAGTTCTTCCGGGAAATGCTGAGGTATTCCAATTGATTGATGTGATTGATAAAATTGACGCAGACCAGAATAAGGCTTCAATCAAAGTCGGATGTCATGCAGATTCAATGCCTACTTTAGATAAACAGGAGGGTGTTGGAGAAAGCGGTGTTAAAACCATGGTTGTTGAAGTCGACAGCCAAAGAACAGCTTATGTATTATTCGACGCCAACAATATGGAAATCGGATTTAGACAGGAAATCATGGATGCAGTTAGTGATCTGGAGATAGATGAAATTGAAGTGATGACCACCGATACACATACTGTAAATACACTTTCAAGAGGATACAATCCTATTGGAATTGCAAAAAGAGCAGAAATCATAGAATACGTGATATTAAGTATTACCGAAGCAATAAATGATTTAGAAAAAGTTGAAGTTGGAACTGGAACCGAAAAAATCACCAATTTAAAAACATTCGGACCTAAAAATTCAACAGAACTGATATCAACAATTAGTTCCGTTGTGGCCGTCAGTAAGATTATAGCTCCAGTTTTGCTAATTACAGCATTGTTTATAGTATTTATATGGATATTCTTTGGTGTATTATAAATACATTACAAATATTGTATATGAAATAACCCATGTAAAGAAGAATGGTGAAATTCCATCCCATAACCATTGGGAAAATCCGGAGATTTCATCCCCTGCCATTTTTTGACAGAATTGACCAACAAAATATAAGATAATTAATGCAATAAATCCTGCAAAAATTTCATTTTTAAATCCGAACCAGCCTACTGTCAAAGCGGTTGAAATCAAGGCTGCGACAAGGCCAAAAATAATATGAATTGTTGTAACTTTAATAGTTGTGTCCATTTATATCCTCCATAATTAAATATATTAATATAATTTTAGTGATTATAATATATTAAAGTATTGATAAATTAAAGGTGTTTACTATGAAATCAATGTCCAATGTAGACATTTATACAATAAGTGATGAATTGAATAAGTTATTAAGTGGTGCCAGAGTAGATAAATCATTCCAACCAACCAAAGATATCGTTGTTATGAGATTTCATGTCCCTGGAACAGGTAGAGTGGATTTAGTTATGCAATGCGGCTCAAGAATACATACCAGCCAATATCCTCTGGAAAATCCAACCACACCACCTACTTTCCCTATGCTTTTAAGAAAAAGAATTAAGGGAGCCCATGTCGAGAGCATTAAACAGCATAATTTTGACCGAGTAGTTGAAATCAGAGTAAAGAAGGACAAATACTATACAATTATTGTGGAACTGTTTGACAAAGGAAATATAATTCTTTTAGATGAAGAGAATAATATCATTTTACCACTTAAAAGAAAACAGATGAGTGCAAGAGACATAAGTTCCAAAAGAGAATATGTATTCCCCGAAGAAAGAGGAATAAATCCTATTTCAGTTACAGAAGATAAATTTAAGGAACTTTTTAGAAACAATGAAGACAGTGATGTTGTTAGAACCCTTGCAATCAGTGGGCTTGGAAGCCTATATGCTGAAGAGGTTGTAAAAAGGGCAAATGAAATTATCTCAGTTGATAAAAACACTCCAAACAATGAGATTACTGAAGAACAATATGGAGGATTATACAAAGGACTTAAAAATCTGTTTGATAACTTAAATAATGAATCCATCAAACCACAAATTGTTAAAAACGATTCCAAAGAGGATGTTGTTCCCCTTGACTTAATCAAATATGATTCATTTGAAAAATCATATTATGACACATTCAACGAAGCCTGCGACGAATTTTACTCAAAAAAAGTAAACACCGATATCAAAGAAGTAAAAGAAACAGCCTGGAACAAGAAGGTCGGCAAGTTTGAAAAAAGATTAAGACTACAGCAAGAAACACTTGATAATTTTGACAAAACAATCATTGAAAGCACACATAAAGGAGAAGTAATTTATTCTAATTACACCACCATCGAAAACATAATAAACGTTGTAAACACAGCAAGACAGAAAGACTATTCTTTTAAAGAAATTGGAAAAACACTAAAAAAGGCTAAAAAAGACGGGATGAAAGAAGCCCAAATTTATGAATCAATTGATAAATTGGGTGTGCTAACATTAGACATCGACAATACTAAAATAAACATTGACCCCAAACTGACAATTCCGGAAAATGCTGAAAATTATTATGAAAAAGCTAAAAAAGCTAAAAGAAAAACAAAAGGTGCTTTAATAGCTATTGAAAATACCAAAAGGCAACTTGAGGAAATCAAAGCTAAAAAGGACATTGCCATGGAAAATATTTCAGTACCTAAAAAAAGAGTCAAAAAGAATCTGAAGTGGTATGAAAAACTGAGATGGTTTATAAGCTCTGAAGGAGTTCTGGTAGTTGGAGGCCGTGATGCAAACAGTAACGAAAGTGTTGTGAAAAAATATTTAGAACCAAACGATATTTATTTACATGCTGATATACATGGTGCAACATCAACAGCCATAAAATTAAATGGTGCTGAATTAAATGACAATATCCTTAAAGAATCTGGTGAGTTTGCAGCATCCTTTTCATCTGCTTGGTCGAAAGGTTTCACATCCCAGGACGTATTTTGGGTCCATCCGGATCAAGTTTCAAAAACACCTGAAGCCGGAGAATTTTTACCGAAAGGGTCATTTGTCATAAGAGGTCATCGCAACTATATCAGAAGTGCACGTGTGAAATTAGCAATAGGAATTGTTGACTATGAAGGCAGACGAATTATGGCCGGACCAGTTGATGCTCTTGAAGCGCAATGTGAAAATTTTGTCGTTTTAAAACCAGGTTTTACAAAAAAAGAAGCAATAGCTAAAAAAATATTACATAAAATCAATGAAGATGATTTAATTAGCCTTGATGATATAATAAGGGTTTTACCATCTGGAAAATGTGATATTGACGAAGAATATCATCAAAGAAAAAAATATGAAAAAAGTCAATCCTGATAATTTTCAGGATCATATTCATAATATTCATCCGGATTCATAACCACAACATCAATGTTAGGATTGAACTGGCTGACAAAATTGGCAAATATTGCAGGGTCCTGTTCTATAGGCGGAAAAGTATTGTAATGCATTGGGATAACTACCTTCGGATTTAACCACATAGAAGCTAATGCAGCTTCAAAAGGACCCATAGTAAATTTATCACCTATAGGCAGCAATGCAACATCAGGCTTATAGATGTCTCCAATAATTGTTTTCATGTCACCAAATAAACCAGTATCCCCCGCATGGAATATTTTGGTACCGTTTTCAAAAGTTATTAAGAAACTTGCGGGAGTTCCACCAGGAACTGTTTCTTCAACAACATCAATGTCAGAAGAATGTTTAGCTTCAAGCATGGTGAATTTAATATTTCTGAAGATGAATGAACCTCCGATATTAACACCAATATTTCTAATGCCCTGTTTTGCTAAAAAGAGTGAAATTTCGTGGATACATGCAATAGGAGCATTAGTGCTATTGGAAATTTCCAATGCATCACCAAAATGATCTGAATGGCCATGAGTAAGTAAAATAATATCTGGATTCAATTCTTCCACAGGCACCTGACAAGCAGGATTATTACTTATAAAAGGGTCAATTAATATTTTAACGTTATCATCACTAATGATTTCAAAAGCTGAATGTCCTAACCATCTTATTTCCATTATGCAGTTCCTCCAATACCGTTCATAATAGATTCATCTAAAGTAGAAGCAATATCCCATGTTTTCTCAAAATCAGACCTTATATCTGAAATAGAGTTTCTATCATCATAGATTGCCCCATATTCAATTCCGTTTACACCATCTGAAATAATCATTGCATGAGAATCATCAGTAATCAAATTAACTGTATGGACTTTAGGAACTGTTCTAATGTGAACTCCTTGTCTTAAAAGAGAGGATATTAAAAACATGTATGACATATCAGAAACATCAAATTCATCAATAATCACTCTAGAATATATTGTTGGGACATGTGATAAAAATCTATCAGACAAATCATTTAATGAAGGAATTTCCAACATTATTTCCTTATTAACATCCACAGCCAATTGATCAAAAGCATCTTGGGTAGTTACTAAACCATCATTGTATATTACATAACTTTGAAGCAATTTAGGAACTGGAAGACTTTCAGGATTGTTGATATCGATTTTTATATCCCTAGGTTCACTAACTTCCTGAACAACAGGTTCTGAATGTTGAACAATAATCTCTTCAGAAGGAGCTTCCTGAGATAATGCCTTTTTAATTTCTTGAGATTTGTCAGTTTCAACAACAAATTCAGGTACATTAGTGGTGAAATAATCTTCTTCGCGTTTCTTTGGAGCCCTAGTGACTTTTATTGGTTTATCGTAATTAGGGGTGAAAGTAAGTTGCCTGTCAAAATCAACTTCCCTTTCTTCTCTTGGAACGACATTTAAAACATGTTTTGGATTATCCTGATGAGAATTTTCATAATAGTCCTGATAAGAAGAATCCTGATAATCATCAAGCACTAATTCTTCATAATTGGTATCATCATATTCATTGAAATCCCTTCTTACATGTAAAGGTTGATTAGGTTTATTGGATTTTCTTTCAAACCTATTCAAAGAAGGAGAATTAAATTCATTTGATGAAATAAAATCTTTAATAGCATTTGTAGTCTTATCCGCATTGGAATCAACAAAATAGCTAATAATCATAATTATTCCAACAATTGCTATAATCAGACCAACAATCAATAAAAAATCTACTAAATTATACACACTAGTCTCATATGCTATGAGAACACCTACTACAAATAAAATAAAACCTGAAACTAACTTTAATGTATTTCCCACGATTTCACCCTTATCAATTTTAATCACTCTATATTTAACTAATTATATTTTATCTACAACACTATTAATAAACCTAATGGAAAAAATAGGAAAAAATCACTGAAAAAAACAGTTAAGTAATACTTTTTTTAATAATAGTAATATTAATATAATTGAAAATATTAAAATAGAACCGGTGAAAAAAATGAAAAAAATGAAAACATTAATGCGAGAAAATTCTGGACAAGGCGCTGCAGAATACATATTGTTGTTTGGTGGAGTAATTGTTATTGCACTGCTTGCATTAACAATCTACAGGACATATATGGAAACAAGTGATACAAGTTTAAAAGCAAAAGACGACATTATGGATGTTAGAAACACAATACTTGACAATAGGACCCATGTATAGAAAAAAATTAGACAATAAAGGACAAGGAAGTGCAGAATTGATCCTAATAACTGGCGGATTAATTGTGATAATACTTCTGGTTGGAAGTTATATGTCAAATATAACTAAAAAAACACAAACAAATCTGATTAATTTGTTAAAACAAGAAAGAGACTATTTAATAAATAAAATTTGAAAATAGGGTTCCTCCCTATTTTCCACTAATTAATGAATTTAAGATTTCATTCCATGCTTCTGAATTAATATTTTCAAGTTTCATACTAGTTCTGGATAAAACCCTAATATTTTGTGGACATGCTGTAATACAAGCACCGCATAAATTACAGAAGTCTAAATTAGTAACAGATTTTCCGTCGATGATTTCAACAGCGTTACATGGGCAAACATCTTGACAAGCGTGACAAGAATCACCTTTACAGATTTTTTCTTCAGCTTCATTTTCGTCCAATTCAAGAGTGCCCTCAAACGGTTTAGTTATTGTGATTGCATCAACAGGACAAATTTCAGAACACCATGAACAATTTACACAGGTATCTTCAATAATGAATGCTTCTCCTGTAACTTCTGGAACTTCAATTTCGTCAGCATACATACATGTAGCACAGATTTCTCTAATTGCATCTTCAGGACAAATCCTCTTACAAACTCCACAATAAATACATTTAGAAGTGTCAACTTCAATATTGTTATTTAATTTATCAACACTTGTTGCAGGGACACTGCTAAGGGTAATTGCTTCAGCAGGACATAAATCTGCACAGAATGAACAGTAGATACATTTATCTTGATCGAAACTGATTTCTCCTCTTACCAATGTAGAAATATCAGGAAGTCTTCTTTCAAATAATATGGAATCTCTTGGACAAACAGAACTGCATCTGCCACAGTAGATACATTCTTCATCATCAATTTCTGATTGAATATCCCATTCTGGATATGCATCTGATTCTTTAATGTCCTCACCATCAATAGTTAAAGATAAGGCATTGAATGGACATGCTACAGAACATAATCCGCAGAATACACAAGAATCACTAACAGAAATTAAATCCATTTCAATTAATCCTCTAGCAATTGGAACCAAAGGCCCTAATCTTAAAGAAGATGTAGGACAAGAATCTACACAAATTCCGCATCCAACACAATTTATATCACTATAAGATAATTTACGGCGTTCTTCACCTCCACGTTCTAAAGTAAACATAAAACACCTCATGCTTTAGATATAGCTTGATTTGGACAATTTTGGATACATAGGTCGCAATCATCACAATTTTCAGGACTTATTTTTACATCCCCATCTTCCTCTATAATTGCACCTTGTTCACAAAGTTTAATACACAA
>NZ_JAUNXX010000108.1 GCF_030539555.1 Methanobrevibacter sp.
AATCGTCCAAACCATCATCAAAATTATCAATACTTATCACATCATCATTTATTGCTTCGTTTCCATCTGCGAGTATATTTTCATGTGCGCTTGCTGCTGAAACTGACAGCAACAGGATAACCAATGAAAATATAATTATTTTAGTTTTAGATTTCATTTTATTAAACCTCGATTTTAATTTTTATTCCTAATTCTCTTTAAAAACTAGAAATAATGTTTTTAGCTTTAAAGGAAATTATTTTCAATATTTAAATGCAATTTTTTAGCATAGTTATTTTTATAAAAAACAATAAGATCCGAGCTAAAAAAATTATTCCTAATATTTAAAATCAATAAAAAGTATTTTTCATTAATTTAAATATTTTATAAAAACAGCGGGAAAATCCCTAAAATTTTTTTAAGGGATTGTGATTTCAATTACTCCGAATAATGCAAAAATAGAAGTATTTTCTACAATAAATGGAGAATCAACATTATATTTTTTAAAGAGAACATGATCGTGGTTATCTTCTTGTTCGGCACTGGCAATGGTATCGAATTCACTAACTTTTGGAAGATTTTCATAACTATTATGCTGTTTAGTGAAGCTGGTGTTGGTACATTCACATCCGATCATATGATGTGAATTGTGTTGGATATCTTCTGATATGTTGCTTGGTAAGCAATTTATCTGTTGGATAAATTTAAAGCTTTGTATTTCTGCAGTTTTATCAGAATTGTCTTGTGCATCGCGCAAACAACCTGTATCATCGGATAATTGCAAATCAGATTTCATATCATATGAATCAATACAAACATCAGGCATTGTATTTAAATCAGATGTCTGATTTATTAATGCCGTATTGTCCTGAATAATTAGCATGTCCGAAATATTACTATCTGATTCCATAAATAATTCCATTTCATCATCCAAGTCATAGGAATTTATTATTAAATCTGCATCCGGATAAAAACTGTAATCCGAATAATTGGAATAATCCTTATGGTTTCTTAACATTGGATTATAATTGGACGATGGAATATTGGCCATCACATCATGAGTAGATGGGAAGTTCATGAATTTATCAAAAATATCAAGAAATGCGTCCACATCAATTAAATTCATGGAATAATCAACATATTTCGCCCCGGCGCCCATAAACTTGATTAAATCATGTTTCAAAGAGTCAAGGTTTGCAAAATCAATAATATGGCTGTTGGCATTAAAAACATCTCCAATTTTATTTTCTTCTAACAGGTGTTCTAATGAATCCAAATTCAGATAATCGAAATATTCTCTGTAACTGGAGTATGTTTGCGCAAAAAGATTTTCAGCGGGAATATCCTTTAATGCTTCAGCACACATAACATCAGGGGATTGGGAATTGGAATGCTTTCCATCAACACTGCATTCATCATCTTTGACATCTGCATCGTCACCTTCTGAATACAGTGAACTTGAAGATGGCTTTTGAACAGCGAAATTCTTATTTAAGGAAGCGCTAGCATAGGTCATGCCCTTAAACCCATAGTCTGAAGAAGCATCGTTCTCGTCCAATGGGCGCTGATAAGTATCCTGTTTAATACTGTCTTCAGAGATATTTTCATCAACAACAACATTATCCTCAGGGAGAGGATTATCGTCAATATCATTTTCATTATAACTTTGATCAGAGCCCAATTCAATGTAATCTGAAGCCAAATCAGACCCGTCATCAATTGTTATATTTTCTTCTGCACTGACAGCAGACATCAGCATGAATATCAATATCAATGAAAATATAATAATTTCTTTTCTAAATTTCATATTCCCAACACATTGACAACTTTATAGATTAATATATAAATAATTTTTTGTTTTATTATTTCGCCTGCTCATGCTTTAAAATCCAGTTTCTGCTAACATTACTTTTTGATTTTAAATAAAAGGATTTTAATTTTGTATTGTCATGATTTGACGAAAATTGATTTATAATTTTTTAATTATCAGAAATTATTTTTACGGAGTTACTTTCAGGATAAATTTACTTCTGAAAATATTGCTACGACTCAAAATTGCATTGGGCAATTATTAAATTTAATCTAAAAGCGAAAAAAAGTAAAAAGGAAATCTAAATGATTCTCTAAAAACAGTTAATCGATTTCAAATAGTCTTTTAAAAAATAATTAAAAATAAAATGGAGATTTAAACTCCAATTTTTTAAAAGAATTCTTCACTATGCCTTTGTATCGCATCAGCCAATTCATCGGCATTTATCTCAATATTCATTTTTGCAAAAAATTCTGTAATTCCATTCTTATTAACTTTTAACTCAGGATTTTTCACAAAATCGCGAACCAATTTCAAATCATCAGGGTTTGAAATCCTTTTAAAATGTTCAAACTCAAATACATCAATTTCTGAGCCATTATTCATAGAGCCATACTCCTTTTTAGTTAATTGTATACCATTTATATTTTTATCATTAATAAACCTTGATAACATTCCACCATATAATGAATCTTCACACTCATTATTTTCCCCAATTGATCTTTTTGAATCATTGCATTGGGACAATGTAAAAATATAATATACAAATGAAGCTTCCCTAACTTTCTTAATTAAATTTTCATGAACTCCCTTAGCTTTTAAAATCCACAACCCCTCCCTTCCCCCAACCAATTCATAATCTTCATGAATTCTCAAAAAAATGTTAAAATTTTTATAGGAGGGTGGAGACAAGACATGGTCAGGATGATTATGAATAGAAGAAATATGTTTACCTTCAAATTCACCACCTGCAGAATCTAACCTAACTTTATCCTCTTTTCCTTTTACACATTTAAGAATTTCACCAGTAACATAATCAAACAATAAACCCCACTCATAATCTAGACATCTTGTCTTTTGTATGAAATCAACAATAGTATTATAAGCATTATGACCAAATTCATCCGGCAAATCCACTTTTTTAATTACCGGCACATTTTTATTTTCCAAATTTCATACTCCTCAAAATCACTGCCAACATTCACCAAATTACATACAATAACAATTAAACAAAGAATAATATTTTTAATTTCCATGACTTTAAATTTATTAAATCAGCAATATAAAGCTTAATTTTAAAATTAAAAAGTAAATCATTTAATAAATAGTTTTTTAAAAGCAATTTTACAGTATTAAATTAATTTTATGCAATTGGTCCAATTTAATGAAAATTTAGTCCACTTCTTTTCAAAACTCGATGAAACAAAGACTAGTCCCCCTCCTTACAAAAACTTCAAAATCAAACATGATCAATTTAAAATGACAAATAAAAATATAAACTTATTGAACTGATTAAAAACAAGTTAAAAATTATTTAGTGACCGGATAACAACTTATTAGTCTAAAAAAATTAAAGACCTTAGGAATCTAGAAAAAGTAAAATTGCATTTGT
>NZ_JAUNXX010000109.1:0-2480 GCF_030539555.1 Methanobrevibacter sp.
CTTACAAATATCTTTGGCAATCTTTTAGTTGTTTCTCAAGAAATAATTTCACAATCCCAAAATGTTTATATGGGAGCTTCTACTATTTTTGTATCTGATGCAATGATTCAGGCAATTGCCAATTTGGCTGTTTCTTTAGCCGTTACTGCTACTGTTGCGGTAGTTTTATTTGTAATTTTTTCATTCCTTCAAACCATAGCAGGAGCAAGATTGGCAAATACTGGCAGCTTGACTGAAGCTTTAAATATTTTTGAATCAGCAAAAGACATAAGAAGAATAGGTGTGGGCAAGGTAATCATATTAATATTATTGGTTATTGTAATCGTCACAGTTATTGAAATGCTTCTATCATTTATTTTCAGCCATGTGCCAATATTATCAATTCTTTCGATTATAATAACTCCATACTTAATATTCTTTGCTCAAAGGGCTGTGGGATTATTATATTCTGATATAGCTTAATATTTTAAGCCATATCATTTTTTTTAATTTTCAATTATATATGTATTCCTAATTAAACAGACCATTTTTTTCACAAAAAAACCGAATAATCGTTCTCTTTTTTTAATATTAAAGCAATAAAGTTTTAATAGTAATAAACACAAAAATTATATTGAAATTCAAAGATATAACTTGAATTTTAACTTTTAAAATAAAACTTAAAGGTGAGAAAAATGAACAATAATCAAATTTTAGGGATATTGTCAATAATATTGGGATTGATATTCATTATATGCCCTGTTTTCAGTACCGCCCTTGTTTCAACCTTTATAGGAATAAGTTTCTTGTTATTAGGTATATTCTCAATACTTGCAGGAATTTTCGGCGGCACAGGAATGGGAGCTCTTCTTATCATATCAGGAATATTGGCCGTAATATTCGGATTCATATTCACAACCAATATCTTTGCAATACCAATAATAATGAGTCTCCAATTCTATATCATAGGAATCATAATGATTTTAATTGGTATAGCAGGCATA
Organism: Methanobrevibacter sp.; assembly: GCF_030539555.1. GTDB lineage: Archaea > Methanobacteriota > Methanobacteria > Methanobacteriales > Methanobacteriaceae > Methanocatella. Next base: position 984 of record NZ_JAUNXX010000109.1, read on the forward strand.
TTTTCAGGAGACCAAACTTCAAAAATCCTTTCAATTTTAATGATAATCTTAGCAATTGTCATGATTGCAATTGGTGCTTTAACAATCGACAACCCGATTATTGCTCCAATATTACTTGGAATATCATTAATCGTTGAAGGAGCAAATTTACTTGTATTAAAGGTTTAAATCTAAACCTTTAATCTATTTTTTATGTTCGAAGAGAACATTCATTCTTTTTTTAAAATTATATGAAATCCAACAGATTCTTATCAATCATAGAACCATAACCAGATATAATCATGAAGCTGCATACAAAACTGAGAGATTAATGGAAAGTGAACATATTAAGAGAATGAAATGGACTTATTTTCAGTTATAATGTTCATAGCATTAAATTAAAAAAAAATTTCATGAAAAATGAGAAAATGAAAAATGTTCAAAATCAAATAATTTCTACCAACACTTCATCAATTAAAAAAAAAGAAAATGAGAGTTAAACTCTCATTGTTTTTTCGGCTGCAACCGCAACGTTGCAATAAATACAATTGCCAGCAGAATGGCAGTTACTATCATTACGAATCCCATAGCTTCCTGAATAATGGTATCTACAGCTTTCATAACAGTATTGTCCTGTGTAATATTATCAGTACCTGCTGCTTGTAGGTAATTTGCTGCATCATCAAAGAATTGTGGGTCGTTTGCATGGTCTGGTGCATACATATCGATTGCAGTACTTAGACCTCCCATAACTCCAAGAATTAAAATTACCCCAATAATTGCTGTACCCATTGATTCACCTAATGTTTGGGTGGTTGTAAGAACACCGGATGCATTGTTTTCATTTTCCTTAGGAATATTGATTAAGGAAATATCAGTACTTAAGGACATTACGAAACCAAGTCCAGCACCCAATACAAATAAGCCAGGCATTAAATCATACATTGATGTATTCAATCTGAATTGATAGCTTAAGATTACACATCCAACGATTGCGATTAAAGATCCTACTGCAATCAATTTTTTATGACCAAATTTAGTGGATAAACTTGGAGCTGCTATTGCAAATATAAGCAGACCTATAGTCATCGGAAGTGTAGTTAAACCTGTATTTAATGCATTTAATTGCATTACACTTTGTAGGAACAAGGAAACAGCAAACAAAGCTCCTCCCATTGCAAGACAACCAATTAATCTGATGATTGCTCCTACACGTAAATTTCTGTCTTTGAATAATCCCATGTCAAGTAATGGCACTTTGCCGTTACTTTTTCTTCTGCTTTCAAACCATGCAAATGCTGCTAAGATAATTAAACCAGCAACGATTACCATTATACTGGTGGAGGTATCTTTTGTCAGCATTAAAATACCCCATACGAATAATACAAGTCCTATTAATGAGATTATAGCACCAGTAATATCTAAATCGCTTCTGGATTCAGTAGGTTCGAAATCAGGTATTTTGTGTTGCATTACTAAAATAAATATAACGAATATTAATTCAATTGCGAATCCCCA
>NZ_JAUNXX010000109.1:2490-3355 GCF_030539555.1 Methanobrevibacter sp.
TGTCATGATTCCTCCGAATAGCGGACCGACAGCAGCAGAAATGGAAACCATTACACTTTCAATTGCCAAAGCAAAGGTACGTTTTTCACCGGAATAAATTCCACTTATAAGAGAAACAGTAGCAGGTGTCATTAATGCTCCTGCAATACCTTCAATTAATGCCCATCCAATGAATAACACTGGTGTACTCCAACTGATTGCTGCAGTAAATGTACCTATACCATAAAGTACAGTACCGAGTATGAACAGTTTCTTTTTACCAACTATGTCCTGAAGTTTGGTACTCAGTAGCATGAATGCAGCGGTAATCAGAGTATAGAATGACATAATCAATTGAATGGTACTCACATCAGTGTGCAGGTCAACTACAACCTTGGAAATACTAACATTCATAAATGTAGCATCCAATGTTATGATAAATGAAGCACAGGCCACTAATATTAATGGAATCCATGAGTGTTCCTTAAGAGTTTCATTCATATTTTTTAATCCTCCATATCCATATAAAAACTTAAGAAAATATCAACAAATAATGTTTAGCATATATGTTCAATATTTTTCTTATTAATATTTATCCTTTTATTATTTTATAAAGTTTTTGTTGCTTAATGAATAAAAACTAAGAATTTAGTCACTATTTTCCAACATAACAGAATCTTTGTTATTCCTATTAATTTTTCATAAACAGAACGTTCGTTCTCTACATCATTTAATAACCATAAAATATAAATAATTAAATGTATGCATACAAAAAAATTAATTTTAGAAAAGACTTTAAAATTAATGATTGAAAAGGAGAACTCCATCGTTTCAATTAGAGAAATCAGTGCAGCCACTGGAATTGCTACAGGTGGAATATATCACT
>NZ_JAUNXX010000059.1 GCF_030539555.1 Methanobrevibacter sp.
TTATGTTTTCATATTTATATATTTAAAGAATTATTCCTGTTTTTGGAAGGTATTTTTTGCTAATCGATATGAATTAAAATTCTAAACGTTGTTCAAAAACAGTTAAATATTTTTTAATCTAGGAATGTTTCCATTGTTTTTTAGATAATTATTTAAAATAAGATATTAAGAAAGCAGTTGTTAATTATTCAACTGCTTTATGATATTTATAAAATATTTGATGATCCCATATCTTCTTTGATTACATCAAGAACAGTTTGGGTATAAGTTCTTTCTATAATTGGGTCTTTTAGCAATTCTTTAATAAATGCATTTAATTCATTTGTGTTTCTGAATTTAGCAATTAAAAATGCATCATACTCTCCGGTAACATCATATATTCCAACTACATTTTTGTTAAAGAATGTTTTTTCTTCCCAATTTTTAAGTTTTCCGCCTTTTACTCTTACACCAATAATTGTGGTTAAAACAAATCCTAGTTTTTCATGGTCAATAACAGGGGAGAATTTTTTGATAACTCCGGATTTTACCATTTTATCAATACGGTTGTGAACTGTACCGACAGATACGTCTAAACTACGAGATATTTGTCTGTAAGATGTTCTAACATCTTCATTAATAATTTTAAGAATGTTTATGTCTGTATCATCAAGTTTTACAACATTATCTTTTGTTTTTACCATTATAATCACTTCATATTAATTTACTAAATTTTTAGTGTATCAATTTAGTAGTTATTATATAAAATCATTAATTGTTTATTATATTTAAAAGTTTATATATTTTTAATTATTTTTTTTTATTTATGCCAAAATATTTTTAATTATTTTTCCAAAGTTATGATGTTTTTTTATATTTCAGTTATAACCATAGTATTTTTTTTAATATTTTATGTTTGTTTAAATTTTTAAATAGTTATTTGTCATTTGGATAAGTCTATTAGAATTTTTTTTATATCTTCAATATTTGCATCAGTTTTTATGCCCAATGGGTTATAATGGGTTTTTATTGCAATAAATCCTTTATTTTTCATTTCATCAAATATCCGGTCAAGTTTTGGAGCACTTATTTTTAAAGATTTGCAAATTGCATGAACATCAAAGAATGTTGCAGGAGCTTTTGCTTCTAAAAGACAACTGTTAAGCAATTTTAAGGCTTCTTTTTCACTGTTTATTTTCTTATAATTGTTTTCATCAATCATCTTTTCAATGAATTCTGCATTCTGAATATCTCCTAACCATAATGGTCCTGCATGAATTAGTTTTTCACCACATATGGGGCATGTTTCTTCAATCGCACTTGCCAATCCCGTGGTGGTTTGTCGGTGCAGGCAATTTTTACAATGGCTGATATAACCTATATTTTTTAATGACTCATCGCTTTTTTTTGAACCTTTTTTAATTTTTATGTATAATCTCATATAATGTTCAGTGCTGTGTGACATTTGTATTTCAATGCACTTTGAATATTTTGCAAGGGTGAGTGCTACAAAACCTGCTAAAATTCTTATGCCATTTTCATGACAGTATTCACTTTTGTATGGTTTCGCATTATATTTTCTGATGCAGGGTTCCTTATAAGTTCCGCATAGTGCTGATGTATCGGTGGCCGTAACACATAACAGTGAATTTCTACGGGCACAATATCCCACGGAATCTAAAAAAGGGGAAGGTGTTCCAAAAGGATCAATGTCAATCACATCAAATTCGCCCCGTTTCATTCTCAAAAACATGCTTGCGTCATGTTGAAAAACATCAATATTATCTAGACCATTTAATTTAATATTGTGTTGTTCATATTCGTTAGCCAATTCGCTGATATCATTTATTGCCACATTTCCAACGCCATTTATTTCATTTTTATAACGAATTCCACGAATTCCACTGCCCCCAAACAAGTCGCATATGTCAATTTCCCTATCTTCTTGTTTTTGAAATACTTGGATTGCAAGGATAGATAAATCTCTATTTAATTCCATGTGGGGATTATAAAAAACAGGAGCGTCAGATGAAACTTTATCAAATTCAGGAAATTCAATTTTTGTCAATCCTTCTTCAATTTGTTTAATTTTATATTCATCCATTAGTTCTCACTCATTCTTTCTTTATTGATTATGTAATGTTTTAAATATTATTAGATTTAAACATTAGTATAGTAATTAATCTAATTTTTATGATTTGGTGATAAATGTGTCAGAGATTAAAGTTCCTATAGCAAAACCAATAATTGGCGATGAAGAGATAGAAAATGTAGTTGAAGTTTTAAAATCCGGAATGATAGCTCAAGGACCTAAAGTGGCCGAATTTGAACAAAAATTTGCTGAATGGGTTGGAGCAGATTACGGAATTGCTGTTAATTCAGGAACAGCCGCATTACATGTTGCTTTATTGTCATGTGGCATTGGTAATGGGGATGAGGTTATTACTTCACCATTCACATTCATTGCTAGTGGAAATTCAATTTTATACACAGGCGCTAAACCGGTATTTGCAGATATCGATTTGAAAACTTATACATTAAATCCAGAATCAATCGAATCTTTAATAACTGAAAACACTCAGGCTATTCTTCCGGTTCAGTTATATGGACAGTCTGCCAATATGGACAGAATTAATGAAATCGCTGAAAAACATGGTCTTTGTGTTATTGAAGATGCTGCTCAGGCACATGGTGCAACTTGCAATGGTGTTAATGTAGGTAGCTTAGGGGACATGTCTTGTTTTAGTTTTTATCCAACCAAAAACATGACTACTTCTGAAGGAGGAATTATTACAACTGATGATGAAGATTTGGCCGAAAATGCAAAAATCTTCAGAGCCCATGGAGCTAGCGTAAGATATCATCATGATTATGTCGGATATAATTTCAGAATGACTGATATTTCAGCAGCTATTGGACTTGCACAATTAAATAAAATAGATGAATTCAATAACAAAAGAATTGAAAATGCCTCTTATTTAAACGAAGGTTTAAAGGATGTTGATGGAGTCATTACTCCTTATTGTGCATACGGATCAAAACATGTATATCACCAGTATACAATCCGTGTTGAAAAAGGAGACCGTGATGAATGGGTTGATATAATTAATGAATGTGGTGTTGGTACAGGTATTCATTATCCGATTCCATTGTACAATCAACCGGTTTATAAAAAATTGGGTATTGAAGGGGATTGCCCTAATGCAGAACTTGCAGCGGACAATGTAATTTCTCTTCCGGTACATCCTTCTTTAACAAAAGAAGATTTGGATTTAGTAATTGAAGCTGTAAGAACAGCTTCTAAAAAAGTATAATTCTTTTATACTTTCTTTTTTTTCAAATCGAAATAGATTATTTCACTGAAATTCCAATCATTACCGTTTCACTGTCTAGATTGTTCCAAACGGAATGCGGAATGCTTCCGTCTACTATGAATGCATCATCCTTTTTAACAATGATTTCCTCATTGTCAAGGAGGATTTTTGCCTCTCCTTTTGTCACGATGAACAGATGGTTGTGGTCGTGTGTATGTTTTTCATGAGGTCTTTCACCGTTTAAATCAATATACACAATGGCTTCAGCGATTATTTCACCAACAGATTCAAAACAGCTTTTTGGCAATGAAATTTTAATGATTTGGGGGAGTTGCAAATTCGGTCATGGTATCACCATTATTCAAGCATTTCCTCGACGGTTTCAACTTTGGCGGCCAAAGTCCTGTTTTCAATGTCTCTTCTGTCATCAATTTTTATCACAGTGTATACTCTACCAATGCCCAACTCAAAAATGGCTTCCTGAGCATCAGCTATTGCTTCATAAAGTTCAGACAAATTTTCAGCTTCAATTTGAGTTCCCATTCCAGTCAACTGGTAGTTTAAACCTGAATCCTTAATGGATTGCACAGCCGCAGTCACATAGTCTTTGCATTCTGTTGTTTCGCTTCCAACGGGTAATATTGCAAAATCACAAGTTATCATATTATCACCGTAAACCTATTTATTTATCTTCGTATAAATTAATTTGTAATGGCTAAATTAAACAAAGATGAATTCAATGAAAAGATTTTTACAAGAATAAACACTTTAATTAAGGATTATGATTTAATCAAGGAAAATGAATTAATTGCTGTTGCATTATCTGGTGGTAAAGATAGTGTTTTAACTTTACATGCTCTTAAAAATTATCAAAGCTATTTGGATTTTGATTTGGTGGCAATCAGTGTTGATGAGGGAATTGAAGGTTACAGGCAACACGGCATTGATTCTGCCATTAAAAACGCAGAGGATTTGGACGTAAAATTGGTTCAAAAATCATTCAGGGATGAGGAAGGATTTGCCTTGGATGATATTTATCAGGATTTTAAAAGCGCCTGCATTCCATGTGGTGTTTTTAGAAGAAATATTCTAAATAAAACAGCTTATGAATTGGGGGCCTGCAAAATCGCAACTGGCCATAATATGGATGATGAGATCCAATCCTTTTTAATGAGTTTTGCTCGAGGAGATACTATCAAATTCTCCAAATTCGGCCCGGAACTTGACGTTATCCATCAGAAGCTGGTTCCAAGAATCAAGCCATTGTGGAACACTCCAGAAAAGGAAGTCGGAATGTGGGCCATATTAAATGATATTGACATTCATCTTGATGAATGCCCTTATTCTCATTTGTCTTTAAGGGCAAAGATTAAGGAGTTTTTGAATGTCAATGAGGATAAGTATCCTGGCATAAAAAGTAATGTGATGGAATCATTTCAAAAGATATTGACCTTTGAAAATGATATTTCCACAAGCCTCAATGAATGTGAAGTCTGTGGGGAGCCGACATCATCCAACGTCTGCAAGGCTTGCGAGTTGAAAAAACTAATTTCTGATAATGGCAAAAGCCATATATCCAATGAATAATGCAATAAGTATTGTACCTTCTTTTTTATCAAATTTATCTTGGGTCTTACCGAAAACGTAACAGAGTATTGTTGCAGCCACCATTATTATAACATCAAGAATCATGCTTGAATTTAAAGGTATTGCGCTTATGGTGCTGCTTGCTCCGAGTACGAACAATATGTTGAATATGTTTGACCCGATTACGTTTCCTATAACTAACTGATTTTCACCTTTCTTTAAAGCGGTAAGTGATGTTACAAGTTCTGGCAAAGAGGTACCCATTGCCACAATAGTCAAACCTACCAGTGTTTCACTCATTCCCAGTGCCAATGCTATATATGAAGCACTATCAACAACCAAGTCGCCACCGATAACGATACCTGCAATACCAATCAATATGAATACTGCACTTTTCTTTAGTGTAAATTTAGGTTTTTCCACATAGTTTGATGCACCGGATTTTCCTGCGTTGCGAATGAGATAGGCTATGTAAGCTACTAATAGGATTAACAGAATTATACCTTCAATGTTTGAAATATCTCCTCCAATCACAATAAACAACGCGAACAATATTGTGATTCCAACAAGGAACGGCAAATCCTTTTCGAGAATTTCCTTTTCCATCAGCAATTCGTTGAGAAATGCGCAAATTCCTATAATCAACAGCATGTTGAACATGTTACTTCCGATAACGTTACTGACAGCCATTGCATTGCTTCCAGTTAGGGAAGATGTAATTGATACTGCTGCTTCGGGAGCACTTGTTCCAAAAGCTACAATGGTTAGGCCAACAATGACGGTAGGTATTTTTAAGATTGCAGCAACGCTGCTTGCACCATCAACAAAAAAATCAGATCCCTTAATTAAAAATACAAATCCTGCTAATAACAGTACTGCTTGAATAATTATTCCAGCATCCATCATTATTCTCCTTTAATGTCTTCTTCAGGTCCTAAGTCGGTTACAAGGACTTTATCAATTTGATGTCCGTCAATATCAATAATTTCGAATATGAATCTGCCACATTCGTATTTGTCTTCTTCATCAGGTATTGTACCACTAATACTAAGAATGAACCCTGCTAAAGTGGTGTAATTGTCTTCCTCTTCATCAGGCAGTGGTTCTTTGAAATCGAACAGTTTTTTAAATTTATCAATAGGATATCTTCCATCGATTAACCAGGTTCCATCTAATCTTTGCACTGCTTGCGGTTCGTCCTCTTCGTCAATTCCAGGTATGTCTCCCACAATACCTTCGAGTAAATCATTCAATGTAATTAATCCTTCAACGCTTCCGAATTCATCAACAACTAAAGACATGTGCACATATTCCTGGTTTTCTTTGAATTCTTTTAATAATTCCAGGGTTTCCAAGTGTTCAGATACTACTAAAGGTTCCTTTACAATTTTATAAACATCAAATTCATCTTCACTAAACATAACTGAAAGAATGTCCTTTGCTTGCACAACTCCTATAAAGTCATCTAACTCTCCTTTGGCTATTGGGAAAATAGACCGTTTACTTTCAATGATTTTGACTTTGTTGATATCTCGGTCATCATCTAAATCAATCCAAATGATTTCATTCCTAGGAGTCATTATACTTTCGACTTTTTGGTCATCAAGTTTGAAAACTCTTTTGATAATGTCCTCTTCTTCTTTTTCAATTGTTCCGTCTTCCCGTCCTTCTTTAATCATCAATTCGATTTCTTCTTCAGTAACAATGTCATTGTTTCTATTTTCAATTCTCATTATCCATAAAAGAAAACTGCTGGATTTTGCAAGAACAAAACTAACTGGTTTTGAAACTTTTTCAAGAATAACCATGCTTTTTGCAACTTTTAGGGAAACTCTTTCAGGATTATTTAAGGCAATTACCTTAGGGACAATTTCCCCAACTACTAATGTTAGGTAAGTTGTAACAATAACTACAATGGCTACGCTAATAGGTTCGTTGTATGGTATAAAAGAAATTAATTTGCTAAGGGGTTCAGCTAAAGTTACTCCACCAAAAGCCCCTGTTAAGACACCAATAAGAGAAATACCAATTTGAACTGTAGATAAAAATTCATTAGGATCTTGTAATAAATCCATAACGATTTGAGCGTTTTTATTTCCTTCTTCTAAGTATTTTTGCATTTTTGCTTTTCTTACAGATACTATGGCAAGTTCTGCCATAGACAAATATCCAGTTAATATTATTAAAACTAATATTATAATTATCTCGAGTGTCGTTCCAATCATTTTTAACAGACCATTAAAACTAGTTATAAATCACTGGCTAGTTGAAAGTCAGTGTTACCATATATCTTATCCTGCATTTCTTGAACTGCTAGAGATGCATCTTCTCTTGTAGCCACTTTTTTAAATATTCTCCTGGATTTGACCTTTAAAGTTTTTCCACAAACGCATTTACGTGTAGCTACGCCTTCTTTTGCATATAATGCACGACCACAGTCGCAACGAAATATAAGATACATGATTTTCCCATTTAAAATTAATTGTAATATATTATAATAGGATATATTATATAAAATTTTCACTATCCGCCAAATATTTTCATGAATAATGGGATGAAAACTTTAGATGGCAATATTACTAACGTGGCTATGCTAACTCCTAAATTAGTTCCAACAACAACTAACAGGATTCTGAATATATTGTTGTGCCATAAATCTTTAAAGCTTTCAATGTTTGCTAAATTTTGAACATCACTTTTTCTGACTTTTCTAAATTTGGCTTCAACCAAACCAGAAAACCATCCGGCAGCAAGCAATGGGTGAATTATGGTTAAAGGAGCTACAACCCCTCCAACAATTGCTGATTGAATTTTGGACCCTGAAAGAATGGATCCAACAAATCCCATAATCATACTTATGATTATAAACTCATAGATGTTTCCGGTTATATTTATCCCACTAAAATATGCCAGAAAAAATATCACGATAAATAAAATAGGGATCATTGCTAAAAAGATTTTAACCCATGGAATCCCTTTCTTATCATCGATTATCTCTAATTCATGTAATGGCGGCAATTTCTCCGGATTGTCCAAATATCTTAAAATGCCCGGTTTGTGGCCAGCGCCAACAACTGCAATAACATGGTCTTGAGGAATCTGAAGTAATCTTCCTGCAAGATAAGCATCCCTTTCTTTAACAAGAACTTCATAAACGCTGGGAGCTTCATCTTTGAACATTTCCATTAAATCATCAATATTTTCAGGATTCTTCAAATCTTCAATGTCAAGTTCATCTTCAATATCCTCATCACCAAATATTGAAGTGAGAAGTCCAAATAAGAATTTGGCCTTTTCTATAAATCCCATTTTATTTAATGCTCTTTGTAATGTGGTGCTTATGTCCCTGTCTATAAGAGCTATTGGTATTCCCAAATCTTCACAAGCCTCAATTGCACCAACCATTTCTGATCCGGGTTTCACATCCACATCAGCACCAATTTTTGATTGGAAATATCCTAAAAGAGTTGTGGTGAAAAATAATCCTACTTTATTTTCTTTTATAATTTGGGTAACTGATATTGTGTCATCTTCTTCAATGCCCCTCATTTCTTTTTTTAATCTAGTATATCTTCCTCTATCTAGTTCAATAGCCACCATTTCTGGCTGTTGTTCGTAGATGGCATCTTTCACTTCTTCAACACTTTCTGAAGATACATGGGCGGTACCAATTATTGTTAAACATTCTCTTTTCATTAAATAAACACTTCTTTATTTCTTGTATTATCTTAT
>NZ_JAUNXX010000060.1 GCF_030539555.1 Methanobrevibacter sp.
TGCTCCGCCATTATATTTGGCGGAATTATTAGCCATATTAACGTAAGCAAAATAAGTGGGAGTATTTAATGTTGTTATTGCGCCTCCAAAGGTTGAGGATGAATTAGCAACTTCAATATTGTCTGCATTAAATTTGGAGGATTGTTTAATATAGATGCTTCCTCCAGCATCATACAATGACTTTGAATTATAAAATTTGGATTTGGAGATAGTTACATTTTCACCATACTCACATGCAATTGCACCACCGTAATTAAATGCAATATTATTATAGAATAAAGAATTGCTTACATTTAAACTGCCTGCACCAATGTAAATGGCTCCACCATATACTGCATAATTGTCTTTAAATGTGCAATTATCAACACTTACATAAGAATTATCATTTGCATTGTTTACATCGGTGAAAATTGCTCCACCCCAATTATTTCCATAACTGTCTGGCTTAGAACCATAACCATCTTCAAAAACAGTGTTTTTTGCCATAAATTTAGCATAATTGGTAATTGATGCACCTATAAACGTTATGTTTTTAACAGTTAATTGATTGTTAACTGTAAATGCAACACCATCATATTTTATTATTGTTTTGTCAACATCACAGCCAATTATATTTACCTCCTGGATATATTTTGAACTGTCCAGTTGATATTCCCCATTTGCCAGATACAAATTACAATTTCCCGGAATTCTGCTGGCTGTCAAATACTTATAGGGATTATCTATAGATCCATCCCCATCACTTTCAGCGGATGCATTAAAATAATAATCATTGGATGCTGATAATTCATTATCATACAAAGGCATTGAAACTACTTCAGTTAGATTTGTAGTTTCATAATTCAATATTTCACCACCATTATCTGATGCAAAGCTTGCTGGAATCATGATTAATAAAAAAAATAGCAATACAGTCAGAATAATGGTTTTTTCCCCCTTTACAAACAATTTTTTTGACCTCCATAAATAAAAAAAATTCTATATTTAATAAATTTATATAATTAATATTATAAATAATCAACTTAAATTTAAAAAAAATATAAAATACTTTAAATATAATAAGAATATGATGAAAGGATGCTACTGCTTAATCATAGAATTAACTGAAAAATCGATTATCAAAATTGGAAAACTAAATGAAATCAAATTTAAAAAAGGTAATTACGTTTATATAGGCTCTGCCATGAACTCACTCGAAGCAAGACTTAAAAGACACTTAAGTGATGAAAAAAAGCTCCATTGGCACATAGACTACCTTCTAAAAAAAGCAGAAATTACAGATATAATCTATAACAAAAACAAGAAGGTTGAATGTGAACTATCAAAATATCTGGAAACTAAAACAAGTGGAATTAAAGGCTTCGAATGTTCTGACTGCGAGTGTGAAAGTCATCTGTATTTTTTCAAAAATAGAAATGATGCTATTGAATGTGTAAAAAATGCATACGATTCAATAGCCATGGAATATGAATTTTTTAGAATATGAATTCCTGTTTTTTCTTGTGTTTGTAATTTATATCATGTGCATTCAATGCAATCTTTTTTAATGCATCCATATTACTAATATTAATTTTAACAATGTTTTCCCAGTCAGATTCAAGAGAAGTAATTTCATCCAATATTTCCCCACCTTTTTCTGTTAACCTGCAGTCATAGGCAAGTCCATTTCCAGGATTATCATCAATTTCAATTAAACCTTTTTTAGCAAGTTTCTGATATTTTTTCAGATATAAATCCAAATGCATGTTGAACAAATCATCCTTGTTGGCATTTTGGAATTTTCTTACCCTAATTGCCACATGGCGAGGTTTTTGATGTTTTTGGACTTGCTTTAACAATCTGATTTGACTGTCATGCAAATGAATGCTCAAATTATCCTTAATATAAATCATTTTAGACTCTTCAATCATTCCCACTAATGATGCAGGACTCATATTTGCAATTGCTTCTTTATGCGGATGTACCATAATATCACCTATTTCATCTGTCCGAATATTCCTCTCATTATTCCTTTTGTCACTTCACGTGCAACTGTATTTGCAGCTTGTGATGCTGCCCTTTCAGCCATTTTTTGAGCTTCAGATTTTTTAGCTTTTTTACCTTTTGATGGTTGGCCTCCACCCATAACAGTTCCTATGATATCACCTAATCCGAATGCAGATTGAGAAGATTCTTCTTGAGCAGGAACATCTGCTTGAGGAGTCATTTCAACTGAAGATTCATGTTTTTGTTCAATAGCTTGTTCAACGGCTTCTTTAGTTTCAGGTATCACTTCACTTTCCAGATTGGAATCTGCTTCAATTTTATTTAACAGCAATTCATAAGCAGATTCAGGGTCAACCGGCTCCCAGTATTTTGATTTGAGTTCTGATAAATTAATAAGTTCAGTTCTCATTCCCTCATCGATGGCTCCAATGAAACTTTGGGGAGGTACGATGTCCACTTTTTCAACGACAGTAGGGACTCCTTTATCATCCAAAACTGACACCAATGCCTGACCAATTCCAAGTTCAGATATTACCTCTGCAGTGTTGAAGTCAGGGTTTGGTCTAAATGTTTCAGCAGCCACTTTAACAGCCTTCTGGTCTTTTGGAGTGTATGCGTGAAGCGCATGCTGAACCCTGTTTCCAAGTTGTGCTAAAATATCATCAGGAATGTCTGCCGGAGATTGTGAGATGAAATACAATCCAACCCCTTTTGACCTTATTAGCCTTACGATTTGTTCTATCTTTTTGCCGAACTCGGGTGACATATCATCAAATAAAAGGTGTGCCTCATCAAAGAAGAATACGAATTTTGGCTTGTCCATATCTCCCACTTCAGGCAGGTTCTCAAATAATTCGGATAACATCCAAAGCAGGAATGTTGAATAGATTTCAGGAGAAAGGGATAATTTTTGTGAATCCAAAATGTTAATGATTCCTTTTCCGTTTTCATCAACCTTTATGAAGTCATTCAAATCAAGCGCAGGCTCAAAGAAGAAGTCGTTTCCACCTTGGTCTTCGAGTGTAATTAAGCTTCTCAAAATTGTATTTGCTGATTTTTCAGCTATTGCGCCATATTCACTTTCATATTGTGCCTTATTTTCAACGACATGATTAATCATGGCTTTTAAATCTTTTAAATCTATGATTGGTAATGAATTATTATCGGCAACTCTAAATACAATATTTAAAACACCAGATTGAGCTTCAGACAGGTTTAGAATTTTAGCAAGTAAAACTGGTCCCATTTCAGATAATGTTACTCTTACCGGAAGACCCTTTTCACCAAACAGATCCCAAAATTCAACAGGATATGCCCGGTATTTGAATCCTTTAGCGGCAAGACCATATTTTTCGACATTTGTTTTGATTTTTTCTGTTTCAGAACCCAATTTTGCAAGTCCTGAAATGTCTCCTTTCATATCTGCTAAAAATACAGGAACGCCCATGTCTGAAAATGATTCAGCAAGAGTTTTTAAAGTAATTGTTTTTCCAGTTCCTGTTGCACCGGCTATTAAACCATGTCTGTTAGCCAGTTTCGGTAATAAAAACACATCAGCATTCTCATTACAACCTATTAATATTTTATCTTCAGCATACATTCATTTTCACCCGTTTTCTATTTTTTTAATTAACCAACTAGTCTTTTTAACAAAATTTTGTCTGTTGTAAGCTTTAGCTATTCTTCTGATAGCATCCAAATTCTTAACGAAATTATCCAGCCATGAGAAAATATCTCCCGGATAGACCTGAATCTGATATTTTCTAAACAATTTATTTGATATATCCTGAGGGTCCTTGCCCTTGAGACGCTCATGAACAATTACTTCAGAGATTCCTCTCTGCATGCATGAACAAAACGGCCTGTCCTGACATTTGCACTGCATGAAATCACTTTGAAGAGCAATTAATGCATCCTGGAATTTTTTATCAACCTTTTCAATAGCTTCACCTGAAGATATTATATCCAGAGTTGATTCTGCAAATAGCCTTGTCGAGAATTTAATCTTTAAGGCATTTGCGATTTGATTGTGAATAACACTTGAGAGATACGCGTTTTCAAACATCTCCAAATCCAGTGCCATTGCAAGTATTAAAACCTTAAGCTTGTCATACTTGTCCTTTTTTTTATACATTGGAGAAAGACCAACATATCTTTTAAGATAATTGTAATCATTTAAAGTATTTTTAATAAACTCGGCATCCTCAATTGATAAAAATGACACTGATGTTGCACGACCATATTTAGTCACTGCCAACTTATTGGATGGGGACCTGTCAATCAGGCCCAAATCTTCCATCTCATCAATAGCTATTTTTATACTAATAGGTACATCAATGTTTTGATAAAATTCATTCAGTTCTTCATATGATTTTATGGAAGTCGAGGAAATGTCAGCCAGAATCTGTTCATATGAGGATTCCTCATCATATTCAATGAAGACATCCTCGCTATTGCTTTCCAATAGCTCCAATGCCATTGCCTCTTCGGATTCACCTGCAAAATCATTTCCAACTTCCGGTAAAAGATAAACAATACCACGGTCATGATAGGATGGCCTTCCTGCACGGCCGAGCATCTGTGAAAACTCATTTGGATTAATCCATTTGTTTCCCATGACAAGTGAGTCAAAAATAACCTGTGAAGCCGGAAAGTCCACACCTGCAGCCAAAGCTGCAGTCGTTACAACACAGGATAGTTTACCCTTGTCAAAGTCCTTTTCAATCTTTTCCTTTTTATAATATGATAATCCCGCATGATACGCCTGCGCTTTTACTCTTTTGTTTGTTAGGAAGTTTGCAATCTTGTGAGTTTTTCGCCTTGAATTAGTAAAAATGATAGTCTGGCCTCTGAAACCCTTCTTGGATTTGGTGTTGAATTCCCTTTGAACCAGTTTCAGCATTATATGATGTTTTTGAGACTCATTTCTCACATAAACCAGATGACGCTCCAATGGAACCGGACGCTCATCATACTTGACAAGCTTCATGTTGAACTCGGATGCCAAAAACTCTGGATTTTTAACTGTAGCGGACAGTCCAATGAGTTGGGTTTTTGGATAGAGGTGCTTTACACGCTTGATTAAACCGTTGAGGCGGGTTCCCCTGTCTTCATCATCAATCATGTGAATTTCGTCAATCAATACGACACCCAGATTGGACAGTGATGAGGAATTGCCGTTTCGCAAAAGATAATCAATTCCTTCATAAGTTGCAACCACAATGTCTGATGAAGACACATCACTGTCTGGGAAATTGAGCTCTCCTTTTGCCTTCACCCTGTTTCTTCCGACCTTTATTGCAACATTAAGTCCCAACTTTGAATATTTCCTTTTAAAATCACGATATTTCTGATTGGCCAGTGCCACAAGGGGAGTTAGGAAAACGAATTTCTTTCCTTTAAGGGCTTCGGTTATTCCTGCAAGTTCTCCGACCAGAGTCTTACCTGAACCTGTTGCGCTTACAACCAGAAGGTCTTCTCCTTTCAAAAGCCCCTCCTTAATGGCCAGATACTGGACAGGTAACAGTTTAGTGTTACCTGAATCAAGAAGAATTCTTTTAAAGTCCTTATTGATTTTTAAACGTTTCATATCAATAGGAGGTATAATGTGCCTTGACTTTTTGGTTCGGTCAAATAATGTCAATTTCCTGTTTTTTAACGGGTCAAAGTGAGGATCCAAAATTGACAATGTCTTTTCAAGACTGCCAGTCTTTTCCAGAGTGTTTTTAAGGTTTCTGAAAATGCTTTTGTCAAATCCCTGAAGCTTCAATTCTTCCTTGATGGTGTCATGGGCGCAGTCCTTACAGATCAATTGATTGTTGTATTTATATGAATAGGATGAGTTTACGATGGTGATGTTTCCCTCAAAGGCACAGTAGTCGCAAACCTGTGTTTTTCTGACCTTAATGTTGAGGGATTTCAGATATTTTTCAACCTTTTCATCAGGAGTGGCAAGAAAGACTGCCTGTGAGCGAAGAAGCCTGATTACCTCTCCCGGAGGCATGAGCTTTTCTGTTAATGTGGAGTTGTCCTTAAAGTTATAGTCAGCCACAAACCTTGAAATGGACAGTGAATCCCCATCATGGCTGAACTTGATGTTTCCAACAAATTCCGGTTCTCTTTTGTGATTAAGGGCACCTTTCGGCGAACCGATTGGATACAGTCTCCACTGTTTTTTTACCTTCTTTAAAACTAGCATTGATAATATTATATTGTTAATTGTTAATAAGTTTTTAAAAAAAATAATGTTGAAGTTAATCAATATTTAACGCATCATCAATCTCCTTTAATGTTTCTTTTGAGTGCAATCTTTCAAAGTTTTCTTCATTCAAACCATCATACAACAAACCCCTATTGATATAATTATATATTAATTCCCCAACACTAATTTTAAGCTCTTTAGCTTTATTTTCAACCATTTTCTTAAGTTTCTCATTTTTAATCTCATGCTCGAATTCCATCAAACCACCAAAGTACTTTGAAGAATATTTATTCCTTTTATTTTGCTAAAATCACTGTCAAAAGTCGCAATCTTATTAATCCCCAAACCAAACATCGTGTTGATTATTGTACAGTCACTATAGTTAATTGAATTTCCATACCACCTGTTAAGATTCAAAGAATTAATATAATCTTCAAATGTTAAAGAAACAATCTTATTATTACATTTCAATTCATTATAGACCTCACCAGCTAAGGAATTTGTTTTAGCAGTGAAATTTAATGTTTCAACTAGAACAGTGGTATTTATTACAGTTAACTCATTATACTCACCAATTTCATCCCGAACAATTAATGCTTTCTTGTGAAAAGAATCTTTTTCATCGATTAATCCCTTCAAGTAACTGGAATCCAAAAAAATCATATTACCACCAAAAAAATTAAATTAATCCTTTTTATTACATATTCCAACTAATGCATTGGAAAAAGGTTGGGTCCTAATAATTCCTCTTTTTTTATCCATTTCTACATCTTTTTTTAGCATTTCTTCGATTTCTTCAATAGACAAACTAGGAGCTACATAATAATCATCACTATATAATTCTCTTTTAATGTATCTGTCAATCAAATCCGAAACAGAAATATTTAATTTATCTGCATTCTCTTTTAATTTTGTTTCCATCATTTTATCACATCGTATTTTATATTTTTCAGACAATGCAACACTCCCCCGATTAATAATTTGCAACTTGGAGGTTTAATAGAACATGAATTACCAATCATAAAAGTATTACTTATATCATAATTAGTAATACTTAATATATAAACCTTTCCAAATAGCATTAAACATCAATTAAAGAGTAGTTATACATTAAAATATTTAAATCTTTCCAAATAACAGTTAAACTTAAATAGTATGGTTTTTTGAGGTCGATTTTACAAAACAAAAGCAATTTTACTAAAAAAAAGTTTTCAAAATTGACCATTTGATATCTGGTTTTCAGTATTGCCAAACAAGAACTTAGCTATCATCTCCTCAAAAAGTTGGAAAAACAGCACAAAAATCCGATTGTTAGTCAACATCAAGAGTATCGTTAATCTGTTTTAAATATTCCTCCGAGTGCAATCGCCAAAAGACATCCTCATTTATGCCATCAGACATAAGGCCCCTGTTGATATAATTGGATATCAATTGTTCAACAGAAATATTCAGCTCATCTGCCTTGTTTTCAACCATCCTTTTAAGTTTCTTGTTTTTGATTTCATACCCAAATAACATATCATCACCTTTATGAAATAATATCAAATGCACCGAC
The DNA here is from genome assembly GCF_030539555.1 of Methanobrevibacter sp. Taxonomy (GTDB): domain Archaea; phylum Methanobacteriota; class Methanobacteria; order Methanobacteriales; family Methanobacteriaceae; genus Methanocatella. The sequence continues at coordinate 7,743 of NZ_JAUNXX010000060.1, forward strand.
TTTTTTAAAATCACCATCAAAAGTTGCAATTCTTGTAATGCCCATAGAAAACATGGTGTTGATTATGGTGCAGTCACTGTAATTAATTGAATTTCCAAACCAGCAATTAATCTCCAACGATTTTAAATAATCATCAGAGGTCAAGTTCACCAATGTATTATCCTCTTTAAGATCAGAATATATCTCCTTTGCAAGAATATTCGTTTTGACCGACCAGTTCAATGTTTCAACAAGAACGGTTGTGTTAATTACTGTTTTTTCATTATAATCCTCAATGATCTCCCTTACAATTAATGCATCCTGATGATGAGTGTCTTTGACATCAATTAATCCTTTAAGATAACTGGAATCAAGAAAAATCATGTTTAGACCCCATTAAAATTATTTGTCCCTATTGAGTATACCAACAAGGGAATCACTACGCGGACTTGGATAAATGCCATTTTTTCTATCCCTTTCAGCGTCCCTTTTTGACATCTCTTTCAATTGCTCTAAAGAACGTCTTGGTCTTTCCAAATAATGATTATCCATATACAACTCTCTTCGGACATACCTATCAACCAAATCGGAGATGGATATACCCAGTTTCTTTGAATTTTCCTTTAGTTTTGTTTCCATCATTTCATCACATCTCACATTAAATTTTTCAGACAATGCAACACTCCCCTAATCAATAATTTCCAACTTGGAGGTTTAATAGAAGATGAATTACCAACCATGAGAGTATTACTTATATTAAAATTAGTAATACTTAATATATAAACCTTTCCAAATGGAGTTAAACATCTATTAAAGAATAGTTATACATTAAAATATTTAAATCTTTCCAAATAACAGTTAAACTTAAATAGT
>NZ_JAUNXX010000110.1 GCF_030539555.1 Methanobrevibacter sp.
CTTATCAAGTAAAATATCAATTTCATCCAAAATAACAATCAAAATCAATTTTTTTCCAAAGGCATTTGTTCTGAAAATGTCCCTGAATGTATTCACTATTTCTCCTTTTGTCCAACCCCTGTTAGGAACATCTCTTCCAAGTTTTTGACATAATTGGGCAATGACTTGGTATTCAGTAGTGTAATCTGTGCATCTGATATATTCAACTTTAACAAAAACGTTTTTATTGTTTGCTGCATCAATTAACTGTTCACGTGCAAATTTAGATGCCGCAGTTTTACCAGTACCTGTTTTTCCATAAAGAGTAACATTAGATGGTGTTACTTCTTTTAGTGCATCCACCCAACATTTAGCAATTTGTCTTATCTGTTCTTCCCTGTGAACTAACTTATCAGGCAAAAATCTGTGATCCAAAGGTTTTTTATCCTTGAATATGTTCTTGCCAAATGAATCGGTTCGTTCAATATCATCAAAAATGTTTGACATAATAACACCAGTATCAATTTTAATAAGAATTAAAGTAAAAATTAGAAAAAAACTGTAAGTAGTATTTCCAGTGATAATATATTAAAAGTATCATAAATAAAGTTTTTCATTGCAATATTGACAAAAGTTAATAAAATTAAAAAAATTAAATTAATTTACATGCTTTAAATTGATTAAAAAATGATATATGGATACATTTTTTGATTATACCTGTTAAAAAGTATTTAATTTATTTAAAATTTTGTTAAATCAGTTTAAAAATTAAAACATGAAATGGTACTATTTCAAATATAAAATAACAATTTCAAGTGTAAAAATCTAGTGAAAACAACAAAACAAAGACCGTATTGGGCTTTAAAAAGGCAATTTTTGAAAAAATTATCATGATTTATCACAAAGTGGGAGAGGTATGTTTCAAGTGTAATGAATTTCATGCAAAAATCAATTTTCAAGACATGTGTTTCAAGTGTAATGAAAATGAAAAAATAATTTCATTTGATAAAACCCTAAATTAACAGCAAAAAAATCATTTAAATTGAAAAAACAAGAAAATTGAAGAGTTTAATTTCAAGTGTTTTTACAGATGAAATGCACCTCTTCAATCTTAATATATCCACAAAAAGGTTATACTTGAAATGCACCTCTCCCTCTTTAGATGAACATATCATTTTGATTTGACTGAACCTGATTTTGAGGTATTGGTCCAAATTTTTTGTCGATTAAAAAAATACAATGTAATTTTGCTTTAAAAACACGTTTAATGGTTTTAATCAATTCATTTTTTGTTAAACCATCTTCATAAACAGTATCTGTCACGACAAACTGCTGTAAAAGATCCTGGTTTATGTTAATCTCAAAATCAACCAAGTAACTATTGAGTCCCATTTGCAAATCAAGAATGAAATCCCTTCTGGTGTCAGGTGTTGAAGAAAGCATCAAATTAATATGTTCCTGGGCAACCTGAGTGGCACAGGCAATTATAATACAATCTTTTCCAACAGGTTTGACAACATCCATTATGTTTTCCTTTGGAAATTCAATAATATAGTGAAATTCAGCGTTTTCATCGAATTTTTTTTCTAATAAACATTCTTCATCCATTAACCATGTTCTAATGTTTTCTTCGATATCCATAATATCATCATTTAAATTTAATAATAAATTATATATTTTTTTATTATATATATTATAAACTATGATTGAATATAATAAAATTATTAATGATATTATTTTTACACAAACAGATAAAATAAATTCATTAAGCTTATTAATAGTTATTATATTCGCTCTTTTGGTTTCAATTGCTTTTGATGTAATAATTGGTGAACTTCCAGGAAGGATTCATCCTGTCGTGATAATTGGATCAATAATTGATTCATTGAAAAGTGTCTGCATCGGAATCAAAAATAAAACGTCAGGCCTACTTTTGGTCATCGGCACGACAGCTATGACATGTTTGATTTTGTTTGTGATTTATTTCATATGCAGTTATAACAGTATTTTATTATTTTTAGTGTTTATAATTTTTTTATCATCAACATTTTCTATTAAAATGCTGCTGAATACGGCAATTGGTGTTAAAAATGATTTAAATGAAAGTTTGGATAAGGCAAGGCAATCAGTCTCATATCTTGTAAGCAGAAGCACAGATGAACTAACTGAAAGTTTCATAGTTTCTGCAACAATTGAAAGTTTAACTGAAAACATTACAGACTCCTACATTGCTCCAATATTTTATTATTTCATTTTTTCTATTATAATATTATTAAATCCATTTTATTATCAATTATACTTCTTATTATTAGTCCCTATGTTGTATAGGATGTTCAACACACTTGATGCTATGGTTGGCTATAAAAGTGACGAATTGATTAATATTGGATTTGTTCCAGCAAAAATCGACGACATATTAAATTATATTCCATCAAGAATATCAGGAATATATGTTGTTGTTTCAGCTTATCTGTTAAGATACAATGGAAAAAGCAGTTTTGAAATCATGATGAGAGATGCAAGAAATTGTCCAAGTCCAAACTCAGGTTATACAATGGCATCAGCAGCAGGAGCATTAGACATTAAACTTGTTAAAAAGCAAACATATATTTTAGGTGACGAAAACAAACCTATTGAAATAAATGATATTGAAAAGGCAGTCAGATTATCTAAATTGACAATTGCATTGTTTACACTAACAATTATATTATTATTAATTTTAATCAAAGTGATATTATGAGAATAGCTATTATTTCTGTTTCAAAAAAAGGCCATGATTTATCAATTTTATTGAAAGATAAATTAGATTCAGATTCAACAATAATTAGAGCTGATTTATATTTTAAAGATGTTAAAAAACAATTTTCAATTTTATTTTATGAATATGATGCAATAATTGCAATTATGGCTTCTGGTATTTTAATTAGATCAATAGCACCTTTAATTGAATCAAAAATATCTGATCCTGCAGTGTTAAACATTGATGATAATGGGAATTTTGTTATATCAACATTATCCGGCCATTTAGGTGGAGCTAACAAACTCACAGAAAAAATAGCAAGCTTAATTAATGCAACTCCTGTGATTACAACTTCCACAGATGTTAATAATAAATTAGGAATCGATGTCATGGCCATTGATTTATATTTATCGATTGATAATCCAAAAGAAATATTGTTTTTTAATAAAGCTATTTTGGAAAACGAAGAGATTTCACTTGTTATAAATCCTAATAAAGACTTTAAATATTTATTTGAATATTTAAATGATAATAATTTCAAAATAAACGTTTCAATTTCTTATTCATCAAAAATAAATGAAGATGAAATTCA
>NZ_JAUNXX010000028.1 GCF_030539555.1 Methanobrevibacter sp.
TGATAAGAATCCAGAACTCATATTTAATAATGATATAATGTCTGATATCGCTATGAAACTTTGTATATTGGTTCTTTCAATTTTCATGTTTTAACTCCAGTAATACTTTTTATCTTATCACTTATTAATTTTATCTTTTAATTCACTTTATTATTATTAATATTTATTTTTAGTTATTGATAAGTGTTATTTTTCATCAATTGAAATAATTTAGCCATAATTTTAAAATTTACTTAAAATTTAAATCATTTTTCTAATTTAAATATTGATTTTCACACGAAACTTTTAATAATTGAAATTTATTAACTTATTTAATCTAAATAACCTTCAAAGACAAAAATATATATAATAATAGTTTAAAAAAATATTAAGTGTTAGACTTTAAAAAATGTCAATTTGTCGATTATTTAAATGTTAAATTTAATGTTTTTTTAATTTGACAAATCAGATTTAAAGTTAAATTAAAATTTAATTAATATAATGCGAGTAGTTAAATGATTGAAGATAATATACGTGTCCTTAGGCAGGCTGCAAGATTAACCACCGATAGCAACTATAAAGTTGATAAAAGTTGGTGTATTATTGCAGGCAACGATGATTTAATTGATGGAATGGCGTATAAGGCTATCGCTTCAAATCATAATGTTAAAATTCTGTTTCGGGAACATGTTATATTAAAAGAAGGCAGATTAGATAAAAAATTTGATTTTATCATGCTTTATGGTAATTCAATTGTTTTAAATGATTTCAAACGCGAAACTGAAAGAAATGGTGGTGCTTTTATTGCCATTTCAAGAAATAATTTAGTTGATGAACCTAATTTGATGGTTTTTGTAGCTCCAGATGACGTAATTAGGGATGTTGTTTCAATCATTGAAAAATCTAGGATTTCATTTGCAATCTTGAAAGAATCACAAACTACTAATTTCATTAATATTGATTTAAATAATGATGTAAGATTACCAAACTTCGTCAAATCTGCTTTGAAACCATTTTACAATGCAAATGAGGTAGTTTTATCTACAATATTGATTTCAGTTGAGAAAGATACCTTTGTTAAAAAGGTTCAAAGTATCGCTACATCAAATAAAGTTTTCGTTATAGATTTTAAAGATATTGTAACGGAGGAATAATCATGAATATTTTTGGAAAGGATGAGGAAGAACCAGAAACTACTGATACTAAAGTCATTAGCAATAGTTTAGGAATTGATTTAGGAACTTTAAACACTGTTATTGCAAAACCTTCAGGGGATAAATTTGATTTATACCAAATACCTTCTGTTGTTGCGGTTAAAAAAGATGACCCGTCTGAAGTTTTGGCTGTTGGTGAAGAAGCTAAAAGAATGCTTGGAAGAACTCCAGAGGATATTCTCGCAGTAAGGCCTTTGAAAAAAGGAGTTATCGAGAATGTTGTCCAAGCACAGGCTTTACTCATTAAGGCAATGCAGATTGGTATTAATGAGGGAGAACGTGTTGGAAGAATAGTTATTGGAATTCCTGGTGATGCATCAGAAGTGGAAAAGAATGCTGCTGAAGAAATTGGTAGAAAAGCTGGTGCTCAAAATATTTTGGTTATCAGTGAAGGATTAGCTGCCGCTATCGGTGCAGGTTTGCCTATTGCAGAACCGAACGGCACAATGGTGATTGATATTGGTGCCGGGTCAACTGATATTGTAATCATATCTCTTGGTGGTATTAATGATATTGAAACCGTCAGATGTGGTGGTGATGATGTTGATAATAAGATAGTTGAACTTGTTGCGGAAAAATATGATGTAGCTATTGGTATTCATGATGCGGAATCTGCAAAGATTGAAGTTGGTATGGTTCACTGTTCTGAACAACTTGAAAACTTAAGTGTTGAAGTCATTGGTAAATCTTTAGAAACTAACAGACCTAAAAAAGTTGTTATTGATTCAATGTTAGTTGCAGATGCTGTAGAACCATTCATGCAACAAATTGTAGGTGGATTAAATGTAATTTTAGAAAGACTGTCTCCTGAATTAATGATGGGCGTTTATAATAATGCTGTTGCAGTTGGTGGAAGTTCAAGACTTCGAGGATTAAAAGAAAGAATTTTCGATGAAATTTCTATTCCTGTAGAAATCTCTGAAGACCCAATGACTGTTGTTGCAAAAGGTACTGCTATCGTTGCTGCAGAACCTCTTGCATTAGAACCTGAAGTCCGTCTTAGAGCTATGAAATAAATAATTTTATTTATTTCTTTTTTTTCACTTTTTTCACTGATTTTTATGGATATTTTAGGCATTGATGAAGCGGGCAGGGGATCTGTCTTGGGCCCTATGGTTATTGCAGGAGTTATGGTTCCCGAAAAAATGGAAAAGGTCCTTGAAAGAATGGGGGTTAAAGATTCAAAAAGATTGACTCCTAACAGGCGTACAATTTTATCCAGAAAACTAAAAAAGATGTTTGATTATGAAATTGTTGTCATTACTGCTTTAGAAATTGACCAAATGAGGGCAGAGGGAATAAATCTCAATGATATTGAAAAAAATGCAATGAGGGATTTGATTATCAAATTAAATCCTGAAAAAGCAATTGTGGATGCTGTTGATGTTAAAGCTGAAAGATTTCAAAATAACCTCTGTGAATCAACGGGAGTTAATGTGATTGCCGAGCATAAGGCTGATGATAAATATATTGTGGTAAGTGCAGCTTCCATAATAGCTAAAGCTGAAAGGGATGCTCAAATATCTGAAATCAATAAAGAATACATTAAAATGGGAGGGATTGGTTCGGGTTATCCGTCTGATCTAACTACAAAAGAATTCTTAACTAATTATACTTATGATGAAATGCCTGAGTTTGTTAGAAGGTCATGGGCTACTGTTTCTAAAATGAAATAAATGCCTTTTTATTTAAATAATATTTAAGTATAGGAATTAATAAATTTATTTTTATATGTTTTTTCAATATTGAAAAAGATAGATGATGAAAATGATTATTGAATATATTACTTCATTTTTTAATGGAATTGTGGATATTTTTACTCAAGGAGGGCTTATTACTTATATTATTCTTTTTATAGGTGTTTATGGGCTCATCATTTCTATTAGAAAAATCTCATATCTTAGAAAAATTAGTAAAGTAGACACTACTGAAATTTTTGGTGTTGTAACTGCTTCTATGGAAAGAGGTGGTGCTGTCGAAGCTTTAAAACAAATAAATGGTTTTAAAAATCCTATTTCAAGAATTATTTCAGAAACTTTAAAGATTGGTTATAAAAACAAAACCGAAGTTGAAGAAAGTATGGAACAGATTTTCATTGTTGAAGTTGCTAAAATGACTAAAGGATTGAATACTATTAAAACACTCACTGAATTAGCCCCATTTTTAGGATTAATCGGTACTGTTATCGGTATTTGGATGACATTTAAATCATTGGGTGTTCATCCTGATTCTGCAGCTATGGCTGAAGGTATTTATGTTGCTTTAACAACTACAATTATGGGTCTTTTAGTTGCAATTATCTTACTTCCGCTCCATACTTATATCCAAGGATTAATTGAAGCTGAAATGGATAAAATTGAACTTGCTACCAAAATGACTAATTGGGGTTATGCAGTAGTTAAAGTTAGAGTGGATTCTAATGTTGAATGTGCTCTAGAAGCTCTTCAAGAAGCTGAAGGGGTTGTTAATACCAGATTAATTTCAGATCCTTATGCAAATATTAAGGTTTCGTTCAAACCAAGTATGTTGGATAAGAGTATTTCAAATATTATTTTAGAGAAATGTAATGTTAATGCTGAAATTACTGAAAGTAAACTAAGACAATAGGTGATTAAATGGCTATTGATGTAAGAAGACATAAAAAGAAAGTTCTTAATCAAAAACCAAGTATTAACTTGGTTCCATTTATTGATATTTTATTCACTATAATGATTTTCTTAGTTGTAACAAGTAATTTTTCAGCTACTGATGTTCAAGCTGATGACTCTGATGTTGTGGATGATGCCACTGGAAAACCTAATGTAACTGATATTTCGGGTGATCAAGAGTATTATGTTGTCCCTGTTGCCAATTTGCATAAAGTGACAGTCAATGGTCAAGATCACTCGGACTCAATTGCGGGTAGTGCCGTAGGTGTGCAAGCGCAAGTTATGGACAATGGTCAAATCAAAATCAAACCTGGTGAAATAGAAATTATTACTCCTCCAGGAGTATCACCTGATAATGCTGTTCAACGTCCGGAGTTATAATATTGAGGGATAACTATGTATACGGGGAGAATTTTATCAATTGGGATGAATAATGATGGTAAACCTTTCGTTGCTTATCGTGTATCAAGTAGGTCATTTCCTAATAGGCAATGCTTAAAATTTGATAATCGTGCAGCTATTGTTCCGAAGGAAGGTTTTGAAAAGGATATTTACGAAAACACATATATTACATATAATTGTATTCGTATTGTAAAAGATATGGCAATTGTATCAAATGGAGCTCATACTGATGTTATTGCTGATAAAATATCATTGGGAATGAACATTAAAGATGCTATTGCATATTCCTTGCTTACTATGGACTATGAAAAAGATGATTATCATACTCCAAGAATAGCTGGTGTTGTCACATCCACTAACAAGAAGGATGAATACGGTTGTTATATTGGAATTGCTAACGATAAGAAATTATTGGTTGAGGCAGTTCCTTATGGTGAAGCCGTATTTATTTCAACTTATGGTAGTCAAGTACATGATGTTGTAGAATTTGATGCAAAAACTGCTGCTGAATCAGCTAAATTTATTTTTGATGAAGGTACTTTTGCTAATTATAAAAAGCCAGTAACTTCTGGGGCAGCTGTTTTTAATGGAGAATGGACTATAGATGTCTATAATCCATAATTTTTTATTTTTTTTTAATTTCACGTTGATATTATGACAATTGAATTAATCGGTTTAGATAATGTGCCTATTGTGGATAGTGATAGTGATATTGCACTGATTATTAAAGATGCGATTGACAAGCAGGGCTGTTCTATTAATCATGGGGATATTATTTTAATTGCTGAGACTTTAATTTCCAAATCTGAAGGAAACTTTATCAAAATCGATGAATTGATTCCTTCTGAAAAAGCAATAAGTTTGGCTGAAAAATCTAAAAAAGACCCTAAATTGGTCGAAGCTATTTTAAATGAGTCCAATGAAGTCGTTGAAGTTGGTCCTAATTTCATAATAACCGAAACAAAGCATGGTTTTGTTTGTGCTAATGCAGGTATTGATGAATCTAATGTGGGTGAAGGTTTAGCCACTCCAATGCCAATAAATCCTGATAAATCCGCTAACAAAATTCGAGAAGCATTAGAAAATGAATTTGAAGAAGAAATTGCTGTTATAATTACTGATACTCAGGGTAGAGCATTTAGATTTGGTGCTATAGGAACTGCAATTGGATGTTCTGGAATATCTCCTCTTTGGAGAAGAGTTGGTGAAAAAGATTTATATGGGCGTGAATTAGAAACCACGGAAATTGCAACTGCTGACGAATTGGCAGCAGCGGCATCACTTATCATGGGTCAGGCAGATGAAGGTCTTCCGATTGTTTTAATTCGAGGATTTTCTAGTTTTGACACTTTGAGAAATATTGATGCAGGTATGGATTCTATTATAATGCCAAAAGAATTTGATGTATTTAGAAAATAAGTGAAATTTATGATTACTGTTTTATCTGGAGGCACAGGCACTCCAAAATTATTGCAAGGACTTAAAGAAATTGTCGATCCAAATGATTTGACAATTATTGTGAATACTTTAGAAAACGATTATTTTTCAGGCGTTTATGTTTCTGCGGACATTGATACTGTACTCTACACTATGTCTGACATGATTAATGATGAGTTATGGTATGGGGTTAAAGGAGATACATTTATTACTCATGAAAGGCTTGATGAAATTGGATGTCCTGAACTGCTCAGAATTGGGGATATTGATAGGGCTACAAAAATACAGAAAACTCAGCTAATGGAAGAGTATGGTCTCTCTAAAGCTGTTGAAATTCAAGCAGAAAAAATGGGCATACCCTCTAAAATAATTCCAATGAGTGATGAAAACTCGGACATTAAGATAATCACGGATATCGGTGAGTTGGAATTCCATGATTTTTTAATAAAACATCAATCACAACCCGAAGTTCTTGATATTAAATTTTCTGATGTTTCACCTGCTTCAGGAATTATCAATTCGATTGAAAATTCACAAGCAGTTATTATTGGTCCTTCTAATCCTATTACTTCAATTTCTCCAATATTGTCTTTAGATGGTGTTAAAGATGCTTTAAGAGATACATATGTAGTTGCGGTATCTCCAATTATTGGTTCTGATTCTGTTTCAGGTCCTGCCAGTAAGTTCATGAAAGCATTAAATATTGATGTTTCATCAGTTGGTGTTGCATCATTATATGAAGATTTTTTAGATAATATTGTTATAGATAATAAAGATGCTGATAAAAAACAACAATTAAATCAAATAGTTAATAAGGTAACAATTACAAATACAATTATGAATAATTTAGATGCTAAGAAAAATTTGGCACAAATTATTATAGATAGTATTCCTTAATTTAAAGAGGCGATTATCAAATGATACAAATGACATTAATACAAATTGACAATTACGGACCATGGACTGTAACTCCAAGGCCACGTACAGAATCTGATTTACAAATGCTTCAAGCTAATTTATTTGCTGATTTAAATAATCATTTCGGTAATAAAAAAGGTTTAGTTTTCTTTACAAGATTTGATAATTTACTTGCAATTTCTAATGGTCTTGATGAAGAAGACCATTTAAGAATTCAAAGATCAATCAGAAATAGATATCCTATAACTATCAGTATGGGTGTAGGTGCTGCTGAAACTCCTCATGAAGCTCAAAAATTAGCAACTATTGCTCTTCAAAAGGCAGGTAGTGCACAATCTGGTGAAAGAAAAGAGATATTGGCCATAGATAGCTTAGTCAATGAAGAGGATAGTTATGTTCAGGCAGCGCACATTGATATTAATAGTGTAACCGAAACTTTAACTGATATCGAATCAGCTTTTGATACAAGTTTCATGGTTAATAAAGCCCAACATTACTTGATGACTAAATTAATTAAGAAAGGCGCATTATTGTTCTTCATTGGCGGTGATAACTTCATGTCCCCATGCAATGGTTTGACTGAAAAAGAAATTGAAGAAATAATGGTTGAAATAGATGAAGAAATTGGCATTAAACTCAAAGCCGGTATTGGTAGAGGTAAAAATGCTGAAGATGCGGCTTATATGGCTGATATTGGTCTTGAAGAAATCCGTGCTAATAATAATGAAATGTGGACTTGGGTAATTGAAAAAGAATACTAAGTGAGACAATGTTGAAAGTAGTTGCGCCAATGGCGGGAATATCTAATTCCGAATTTTTGAACAAAGTTATTCCATATGGTTTTGATGTAGCTACTTTGGGCGGTTATAGCTTGGATGAGCCAACAATTGAAGCAAGCAAAAAAATTGTTGAAAGGGGAAGAAAAGAATTTGATTTTTCTTTAGATGAAATATTTTCACATATTGAAAAGGAAGTTACCTCAATTAAGAATGTTCACAGGAATGTAAAAGTATCTGCAAATGTTAGAGCAACCACTCCACAACCAATTATCGAAGTTGGTAAAATTAAAGGGTTGGATATTGTTGAAATTAATTGTCATTGTCGCCAAGATGAAATCACATCCATTGGTTGTGGACAAGAAATGTTGAAAAGGCCTGATTTGCAGGATTTCATTTCACAAATTGCTGATAATGTTGACTGTGAGGTTTCAGTAAAAATCAGAGCAAATGTTGATGGAATCGATACATTGCATGTTGCTCATCTGATTGAAGATGCAGGTGCGGATTATTTGCATATTGATGCTATGAAGAATGGCGTGTTTGATGCTGATTATGATCTTTTAAAAAAAGTTTGTGACAACACTAAAGTTAAAGTTATTGGAAATAACTCTATCAATTGCGAAGAAAATATTAAGAAAATGGTTAAAACTGGAATTTATGGATTTTCAATAGCAAGAGCAGTTATTTCCGGCAATTTGGACTTTAAAATTTCTCAATTTTAATATTTTTAAACAATTTTTAGTCAAATGTATAACGAGTGCTTTAAAACAATTGTTATTAGAAAGTATTATTAATAGTTTATTATAAAAATTATTTTAATAGGTGATTTCATGGATTTTATTACACTTAAAAATATAACAAAATCTTTTGATGATGTTGATGTTCTTAAAGATATTAATTTAAAGATTAGCGAAGGGGAAACTTTAGGTATTTTGGGACGTAGTGGAAGTGGAAAATCTGTTTTAATAAACATGTTAAGAGGAACTAAAGATTATATGCCTGATTCTGGTAGTATTATAATGAATCTTGCCGTTTGTCCGAAATGTTTGGCTGTTGACTCACCATCCCACGTCGGTGAAAAATGTAGTTGTGGTGCAACTTTGGAAGTTAAAGAGGTAGATTTCTTTAATGCAGAAAGAAAATTGTTTGCAAGCATTAAAAGAAGAATTTCCATCATGTTGCAACGTAACTTTGCATTGTATGATGAAGAAACTGTAATCGAGAATGTAATGAGGGCAATGCCTGAAGATAAAGATTATGAAGAAGGTTTATACTTTGCTTTAGAATTATTGGAAATGGTTCAGATGAATCATAGGATTACCCACATTGCTCGTGATTTAAGTGGTGGGGAAAAACAAAGAGTCGTGCTTGCAAGACAATTGGCTAAAAATCCTATGATGTTTTTAGCTGATGAACCAACAGGTACTTTAGATCCGCAAACTGCAGTAAAACTTCACAATACTTTGAAAGAAGGTGTAAAAGATAAAGGAATCACTATGTTAATCACTTCCCACTGGCCGGAAGTAATGACTGAACTTGCAGATAATGTAATCTGGTTGGAAGATGGTCAAATTAAAGAAGAAGGCAATCCGCAAACTGTTGTAGATCATTTCATGGAAACTGTACCAATTCCTAAAAAACCAGAAATCCCGGAATTCGGTGAGAAGCAAGTAGTTCTTGAAGATGTTAAAAAACATTATTATTCAATTGAAAGAGGAGTAGTTAAAGCTGTTGACGGAATTAGCTTAGAAATCAATAAAGAGGAAATTTTCGGTATTGTAGGATTAAGCGGTTCCGGTAAAACAACCACTACAAGAATGTTAATGGGACTGACTGAACCAAGTAGCGGTGATATAGAAATTAAACTTGGTGATGAATGGATTGACATGACTAAAGTTGGTCCTTTAAACCGTGGTCGTATCATGCCTTATATAGGTTTATTACACCAAGAATATTCATTATATCCTCATAGGACTATTTTAGGTAACCTAACTGATGCTATTAGTTTAAATTTACCTGCTGAGTTTGGTAAAATTAAAGCGGTTCATGCATTGACAACTGTAGGATTCTCTGAAGCAGTGGCTAATAGTATCCTTGATAAATATCCAGATCAATTAAGTGTTGGAGAAAAACACAGGGTGGCTCTTGCACAAGTTTTAATCAAAGAACCAAATCTTATTGTTTTGGATGAACCAACAGGTACTATGGACCCTGTTACTCGTGTTGTTGTAACTGATTCTATCTTAAAAGCACGTACAGAATTAGAACAAACATTTATTATCATTTCTCACGATATGGACTTTGTTTTAGATGTTTGTGATAGGGCTGCTTTGATGAGGGGAGGCAAACTCCTTGATATTGGCACTCCTGAAGAGATAGTTCAACAATTAACTCCTGATGAAAAAGAAGACATGTTAAAAGAACATTAGTTTTCTTATTCATTTAACATTTTTTTTATTTTTTTCCAATCGGGACAATATTTGTCCATTAATTTTTTAAATTTTTTTCCGTGATTGAATTCAATCAGATGGCATAATTCATGAATCATCACATATTCAAGACATTTTGGGTCTTTTTTTGCTAGTTTTAAATTTAATGTTATCCTTTTATCGTGGTATCTGCAGTTTCCCCAATTTTTCATTTTTCTAACTTTTACTTCTGATGGTCTTTTTCCAACAATTGAACTGCATTTTTTTAAAACTGGCGGTACTGCTTTTTTCATTTCAGTTCTATAGAATTCATCCAATATTTTCTTTCTTTTATCAATTGTGCTTCTTTTTGGTGTCGGTAAATATATGGTTGTTTCTTTAACAAAGGCATTTTTAATTTTTTCATTTGAAATTAATTGCAATGTGTATTCTTTTCCCCATAAATAATGTCTTTCAACGTTTTTATATTTCAATTCTCCATGTATATTGTTTTCCAGAATCAATTTTTGTTTTTTAACTATCCATTCTTTTTTTGATTTAATGAAATTGAATATGTCCTCATCGGATAAAAATAGTGGGGCAGATACTTTAACTTCGCCGTTTGGGGGTAAAATGCGCATATACATATTTTTAATGTTTTTTCGATATAGTGTAATGTTTATGTCTTCAATAATGATTTTTTCTTTGCTCATCTTTTTACCTGAAAATTGTTAAGGTTTAAAAACTTTATTGTGTTTTTTATTAAATTGTAATGCTTTTAGCAAGTCATTAGTATCTGTTAATTTATATTATATTCTCAAGTGTCATTTGTTACATAATTGTTTTTTAGTTATATATATTTTTATAAAAAAGATTATATATTCATAGTTTAAATAAATTATATTAATATTTTATAATTATTAGCTTATTATATAATGTGAACTTAAATTATTTTGGAGGTTTATTATGACTTGGGAAGATGCACCATCTCATATTTGTAGAGGGGGAGATGTAAGAGGACTTGCATTTTGTTGTCCTCCAGTAAAACCATGCCCAGTATTAAATGCTTTGCAGGAAGTTAATTTAACTCCGCAGGAATATATTGATATTAAGATTCAATTCGGAAAAGAAACCAGATTAGGTGAAGGTGCCGGAACTTGCTTCGGCTCACTCATATGGTGTTGTAAACCATCTAAACCTTGCCCATTAAGGGATATGACTTTAAGAAATATGGGTATGAGTCATGATGACTATTTGGATTTAAAAAAGGAATTGTCTGAAAGATTAGTTGGTGTTAAAAAACCGGATCCTGATGAAAAAGCTGAAGCATTAGCTGAAACATTCAATGTTTCTAAATTAGAGGCTATGAATGTTCTGACTGAATGTAATAATGATTTAAGGGCTGCAGTAAAAGTATTGCATGCCAAATCACTTGAAAATTCTGATTAAAATGGATTGGACTTCTCTTTATTTTAAAACATCAAATTTAAATGTGTTTATTTTAGGTACTGGGGAAGTTGCATCTAGAAGGGCAAATAAGTTTTTGGATCATGGTGCCAATGTAAAATTGGCTGGAAGTAATATCTCACATGACCTTGAAGATAAGGGCGCTGTTTTATGTTCTATTGAGGATGTGGATGGATTAGTTGAATGGTCTGATTTGGTTGTAATTGCAAGCGGTGATGAAGGCTTGTCTGATTATGTTTCTAACATTGCTCGGGGTAAACTGATTAATCGGGCGGATTTTCCGCAAAAGGGAGATATTATTGTTCCTACAAGTTTTGAAATCGGGGATGTTGAAATATCTATTTTTACTAATGGAAAAAGTCCATTAATGGCTCGTCAATTAAGAAAAAAAATACAGTCAATAATTACTGAAGAGGATATTTTAGAAATTGAACTCCAGGATTATGCACGTTCTATTTTAAAAGATTCCGTTGAAACTCAAAAAGAAAGACGAAAATATCTTTACGAAATTTTTGAAGATGAAAAGATTAATGATTTTATAAAAAGGAATCAGATTGATGAAGCTAAAGTTTATATTGACAATTTAATAAGGGGATTATAGTGATACTTAATTTAAGAGTTGACCATAAAATTGCTGATATACAATCAATGGAAAGTATATCAAAAGATATAGATGATTTGTTTTGGAAATTGCAGGATAAATATTCTATAAATGAATATATTGAGATTTCTACTTGTAATCGGAAAGAATATTATATTAACAATGATTACATCGAAGAGGATGATGAGTTGTTGTCACATGAAAATCAAAGCATCATAATCGAATATGGTCAATCTGCTGTTATGCATTTATTACGTATGACTTCCGGTCTGGAATCAATGATTGTCGGTGAAGACCAAATTTTGGGCCAGGTCAAGGATGCAAAGCATAAAGCATCTAAAAATCATCATTGCGGCAAATCTTTAGATGCTATTTTTACAAAAGCGATTCATGTTGGGCAAGTTGTTAGAAATAAGACCAATATTAACAAAGGGGCAGTTTCCATAGGTTCTGCTGCAATTGGCCTTGCAGAAAAACATATGGGTAGCTTGAATGACAAATCTGTTTTGGTTATTGGTGCTGGAAAAATGGGTCGATTGGTTGCTAAAGCACTTGCTGAGAAAGATTTAAATGCAATTTTTGTAGCAAATAGAACTTACTATGTTGCAATTGAGCTTGCTAAGGATTTGGGCGGTGAAGCAATTCTTTTCAATGATTTGGAAGAATATCTTGCTACTGCAGACTTGGTCATCAGTGCAACCAGTGCACCTCATGCAATCATTACCAAGAACCGTCTTTTGGGCATTGACAGGGATTATGAAAGCCTGATGATGGTTGATATTGCAAATCCAAGAGATATTTCTGATGATGTGTGTGAATTGGGTGTTAAATCTTTCAATATTGATGATTTAAGAGAAATTGCTGATGAAAACACCCATCTCAGGATTAAGGAATTTGGTGAAGCAGAAAGCATCATCGATGAAGAGTTCATTTTACTTAAAGAATCGTTTAAAATAATGGAAGTTGATGAAATTCTAGGTAATTTAAGGGCATCTATGGAAGAGATAAGACAACGTGAAACTAAAAAAGCGTCATCTAAATTGTCTGATGTAGATGGTAGTGCAAAAATTTTGAATAATCTTACAAATTCCATTGTTAACAAAATATTTTTTGATATTTCTAAAAAAGTTAAAGATGCTGCAAAAGATGATAATGAGGATGTTATCAAAGCAGCAGAGTATATATTCAATTCAAATTAGGTGTTAAATTTATTCAAACATTCCCTTAACATCAATATTTTTAATTTTTGCAGATTTTACTGCATAATTTATATTTTCCATATTGAGTGTATTGCTGTCATTTGCAATCGCATTGTGAAGGGCTGTTTTAAGAATTTTTTCTTTAATGTCTCTTCCAGACATATTTTTAGTTAATTTAACAAGTTTATTCATATCTAAATCATATTCCAGAGGAATGGTGTTAAGATTTATTTCCAATATCTCTTTTCGCTCTTCGTCATTAGGCAAATTAAATTCAATTTCTTCTTCAAATCTGCTTCTAACTGCATAATCGAGTGAAGTGGGATTATTTGTAGCTCCTATGGTTATGATTGATTTGTTTTCGATTATTCCATCCATTTCGGTTAGAAGGGAATTTACAATTTCAGATACGTCTCCTCTTAATGCCTGAAATGACCTGTGCAATGCTATGGCATCAATTTCATCAATAAATATTATTGATGGTGATTTTTCACTAGCTTTTCTAAATAATTCATGAATTTTGGATGCACCATCTCCAACATGGTCTCCTATTAATGAAGTTGCTTTAATTAAATGAAGCGGAACTTCAAGCTCGTTAGCTAATGCTTTTACAAGCATGGTTTTACCAGTGCCTGGAAGACCATAAAACAAAATATTTTTTGGAGCCCAAGGTCCGAACTTTTCTGGATTTTCCAAATATTTAATTATCACTTTAACTTTATTTTTAGCATTTTCCTGTCCGATAATATCTGAAAGTTTAATGGAAGAGTCAAATTTGATTTCGTCTTTTGATTTGTTAATCTCTTCATCAATAAGTTTTATTTTTGTTTTTTCAGAAATTATTGATCCATTTGGTTTTGCAGTGATTATCTCAAAACCGTAATCAGGTATGATTTTTTGATCGAAAAGATAAGAGTTTTCGTTTACTTCTAATCCCAACCACTGTTCTCGTGCATATTCTTCAAATAATTCTTTGTTGGTAATTTCAAAGTCGTTTTCGATTAAATTGAAATCAAAAGGATAACCAACGGCTTTGAGAACAACATATTCAGCATATTCTTTATTTTCATTATCTTTTTTTGATGATTTGGAGGTTGCGGATTTTATTTCCGGCTTTTTATTATCTGTTTTCAACAATTCACTTCCTAGATTTTTCACTAATTTTTAACATTTTTCTTATTTGTATGTTTTATTATTTAAACAATGACTTATATATTAAAAGTAGGTGGCGAAAATCATGAGTTTCAGAACAAGACGAGTACTATTTATGACTCCATTCTACATCGTATTTCAATTCTTCTTGTTAAAATACGTGTTTTTATTAGTTTGGGACATGAATGATGTGTGTCTGGGTTCAATAGCAATCTTCATTGGTTTATCGCATTTCATTCCAATGTTATTTGAAACAAAAAAATCAAGAGGAATCACAAGATTTCTGCAGACCGTTGATGGCATTTGGCTGTGGGCATCATTAATGTTTCTGATTGATATTGTTGTAATTTATTTGATTGGAATGTTTGTCATGATTCCTAATGAAATAATTTTCTTGTTATTGGCTGCAGTTCCTATTTTGGGCATATATAATTATTATAAAGCACATAAATTAATTGTCAATGAGTGTACATTATACTTGGATGATTTAGCTCATGATATCGACATTGTCCATTTGTCAGATGTGCATTTTGGTTCGGTAAGGCATAAAAATATTATCCAACAAGTTGCAGATAAATTAAAAGAATTGGAAAATACCTGTGAGATGGCTATTATTTCGGGGGACCTGGCAGATGGGTCCAGTGTAGTTGAAAGTAGTGATTTTGATGCATTAAAAGATGTTGATATGCCGATAATTTTCACACCTGGAAATCATGATTTCTATCCTGGAATTGAAAATGTTATTGAAGCTTGTAGAAATGCAGGTATTATTGTATTGGATAATGATAAATTTGAATTTAAGAATTTGAATGTATATGGATTAACATTTAGCTTTGATGATGTTGAAATGCCTACTGTAGATGAAATTAGGAACAGTTTAAATCCTAATTTGGTTAATATAATCAATTATCATGTTCCCTACTATTGGGAGGAATTGTCATCTTTAGGCTTTGATATACAATTGTCCGGCCACACTCACGGAGGGCAGTTTTATCCTGCAATCAATTTTACAAAATTAATGTTTAAGTATAATAAGGGACTTTTCAAAAATGATTTGGGCAAATATCTGCATGTAACGACTGGTGTGGGGTCTATGGATACTCCAATGAGGTGGGGTACGGATTCTGAGATGGTTATTTTAAAATTGAGAAAAAATATAACTGGGAGTATAAAACATGAAAGGGTTTAAGTTTTGTAGTGAATGCGGATTTAAATTACAACCTTCTGATAAATTCTGTCCAAATTGCGGAGTTAAGTTGGGATATAGTGATTTTGAATTAATAGATGATGATGACTTCTTTTTAAAATACAAAATCAAGATTGAAAACTTAAGCAAGGAATATGATTCAAAAGTGAATAATGCAATTGAATTGATCAATAAGCATTTTAAACCTTCCGAAAGAAGTTACAATAATTTTATCTCAACAATCAACGACAGCAATAATGTTTTTTATAATAATGTTGAAGTTGCATTAAGCATTATTGATTTATCTGATGGCGCATCTACAAAAATTAAAAAAGAACTTGACGATAAAATCCACACACTAAATGGGATAATTGATAAATTGGAAGAATTCATAGATGAGCTGATAATCAATTTGTCGGATAGAAGTAAAAATGAAGTTGAAAATTTAACGAAGGAACTAGACAGTTTAATTGATTCTGTAAAAGATTATTAAATCATCTTTTCATATAATTCTTTCATTTTTAAGGAATCCAAATCCCTAAGTGGGGTTTCACAAATAATATTGGCCTTCCATCCATTATCTATTAAGTTTTCAAGCAAATCTTTTATATTCGGACCATATTCATCACTTTCGTCTAATGTGTGATGTTTTACTTCCCCATGTGATGAATATTCGATTGTTGTAAAGTGACAATGCAGGCGGTCAATGTCCAATTTCTCTTCAATTGTTGAAAAAATGCAATTGTAATCATCTTTTTTGGTCAAAAATCCTCTTCCACGAGCATGAATATGTGCAAAGTCAATTGTAGGTTCAAAGTGATCAAAAGTAGCGCACAACTCAACAATCTCTTGAATATTTCCTTGTTGGACTCGTTTACCTGTAGTTTCCGGAGCGAATGTAAAATCTTCAATGCCTTCGGCTTCAAGTTCTTCAAATAATCTGCTGACAGTATTTTTAGATATTTCCATAGCTTTTTCAGGTTTCCTGTTCATGTAGGCACCTGGATGAAACACTAATCTGTATGCTCCCATCCATTCTCCTGCACGTGCTAATGATATCAAATGGCCAATGCTTTTATCTAATTTTTCTTCATCCTTTGCACATAGGTTAATATAGTATGGACCGTGCATGGAAATTAGAATGTCATGTTTTTGAGATTCTTCTTTAAGGGTTGTGGCAGCCTTTTCTCCAATTCTCACTCCATATGGTGTTTGATATTCATAAGAGTCAAGCCCCTCTTCAGAGATATATTTTGGAGCCTTATATGCTGCACCTTTATAATCAACTGGACTTCCAGCAGGTCCAAAAAGTACATCATGTTTCATTTAAATCAGTAAAAAATAGTAAAAAAGAGGGAATTTAGAATATTCCCATAGCTTTGTTTGTTTTTGCTATTGATTTTTCGTTATCTTTTTCCATTTCTAAAAGTGCACGGATAGCATCAATATTTTCAGGTATTACATCAGATTCTTGGTGCACTGCTTGCATGTAGAATAATTCGTTACCTACAACATTAATGGATTCTTTCCAAACTGGAATTTCATATAAATCGTTTCTGTTTCTTCCAAGTTCTTTAGCATATTCCATTAATTCGGCAGTTGAACCTAAACCTTCTTCAGCTGAAACAACAATCACTCTGGAACGTTTTTCTAAAGCCTCAATAATTTCTTCAGTTTCAACTTCATTGTTGATTTCAACCATAATGTTGTGTTGGTGCATTAATGTGGTAGGCACGAGCAATGCCATGGTTGTCACATCAATTCCTTTCATGACAGTTTTTACATCAGGGCCGTGGTGGGATGGCACTTTTGGAGGGTTTGGAACAATTGCATTGATTGGTCCTTTCTTGATTTCGGATGGGTCTGATCCTCTTCTTACCATCACCGCTCTAACTTTTTTAATATTAGCAATAGGGTCAATTGTGGATAATGTACGGGTTAATCCAGTGGTATTGCAGGAAACTACTCTAGTGTAATCTGCACCATATGAATCATCATAATTGGAAATAGCATTAAATGAAAGACCGGTTAGCTCATGGTCTTCTCCACCTTGATAGATTGCTTTGACTCCAGCTTTTTTATACATTTCAAGGTTTTGTGGTCCGATACTTCCAGGAGTACAGTCAACAACAACATCTGCTTCTTGAATCATTTCTTCAACAGTACCAGCTATTTCAATTCCAGCATCTTTGAATAGTTGTTCTCTTTCCGGAATTCCAATGTATAATGGATAGCCTTTTTCTTCAACAGCAGTTCTTGCTTCATAGTTTGGTCTAGTTTTACTTACACCAACTATCTTCATATCATCTTGAGCAGCTACAGCATCTGCCACTCTTTTACCGATGGTTCCATAACCATTAATAGCAACAGTTTTCATTTTAATCCCTTTTTAAATTATATAATTAAATTATTATATGAATTAAAATCTGTTGTTTAAGTTATTTATAATTTGATATTTGAAAATAAGAAAGTAATAAAAAAAGAAAAAGAAGTAGAATTATTCTACTTTAAAACCTGCTTCTTCAACAGCTTCATTAATGTCTGCATCACTTACATCATCAGACATTGTGATGGTGGTAATTCCAGAGTCTAAGTCTGCTTTAGCATCTTCAATTCCATCAACGTCTTTTAGGGAAAGTTCAACAGCATTTACGCATGATGGGCAGTGCATACCCACAACTTTAATTTCTTTTTCAGCCATAATAATTCACCTTATCTATTATTATGTTATCGGCTTATTTAAACTTTTAGTTATGCCTAACTTTTTTGGTTTCATGTAATCTTTTCGGGACATTTTGAAGTTAACTAGGGTGGAGGAGTAGATTATTACGATAACAGACCCTATGTTGTGAACTAGTGCTCCGGCAATGGGGTCTAAAACTCCTAAGATGGCCAAAGCCATTGCAAAAATATTCAATCCAAGGGAGAATGCAATGTTAAGATTAATTATTTTTAGGGTTTTTCTAGCAATAGCTATTAAATGAGGTATGTCTTCGATATTGTCGTTAATGAGGGCAATATTGGCAGCATCGATTGATATGTCACTTCCGATACTTCCCATTGCTATTCCAACATTCGCCTTTCTTAAAGAGGGTGCATCATTTATTCCATCTCCAATCATAGCAACCTTGTTGTTTTTCAATTGTCTCTGCTTTATGTATTTACTTTTATCTTCGGGCAAACAATTAAATTGTGCATTTGTTATTTTCACTTCACGGGCAATGTAGGAACCTGTTTTCTCATTATCTCCGCTAAGCAAAGTTGTTTTAATTCCAAGACATTTGAGTCTTTTGATTGTTTGCCTTGAATTTTCTCTTAAGACATCTGCTAAGACCACTTTTCCTAGAACTTTTCTGTTTTTTGATACATAGATTTCAGTCTCACCGTTAGTTGGCTGGTCATCATAGGCTGTGGAAATATTTTCACTTTCTAAAAGTTTTTTATTTCCAGCTAATATTAATTCGTTGTTTATTTTTCCTTTAACTCCTTTCCCAATCAACATTTCAAATTCAGACACTTCTGCTAAGTCATTATTGTTATAATGTTTTACAATAGATTTGGCTAAAGGATGTTCTGATTTTGATTCCAGTGAAGATAATAGGTACATCATCTCTTTTTTGTTATCTGAAACTACATTTGTAACTTCAGGTGTTCCGTATGTTAATGTCCCTGTCTTATCGAAAATGAATTCGTTTACATGAGCTAGCTCTTCTATGGATTCTCCATCTTTCACTAAGATTCCATGTTTTGTTAAATTTCCAATGCTTGCCATGATTGCAGTTGGTGTGGCAAGTACTAATGCACATGGACAGAACACCACTAAAATGGTAACTGATCTTATAATTTCTCCAGTAAATAGGTATGTTAGTATTGCTGCAGAAAAAGCAATAATCACAATCCATGTTGCCCATCTATCAGCTGATTTCACGATTTTGGCATTTTCAGGTTTTGAAGATTCAACTAATTTAATTAGCTTTTGAAAAGAACTGTCTTCACTTGTATTTGTTGCTTTCATGGTGAATGATCCGTAAAGATTTATTGTTCCACTGTAAACCTCGTCATTTTTAACCTTGTCAACGGGTAATGATTCGCCGGTTAAGGTTGCTTGGTTAATTGAGGTTTGCCCATCAATAATTACACCATCAGTGGGGATGCTTTCTCCCGGAAGAACTTTTAGGTTATCTCCAATTTTCACTTCTTCAACTGGAATCTGTTCTTCTTTACCGTTTTTAACTCTTGTTGCGATTTGTGGGGTAAGTTTTACAAGCTCTTCGATTCTTCCTCGAGTTCTTGATAGGGTATATTCTTCTAAAAACCCACCTATTGTCATGATTGTTGCAATTTCACCTGCTGCAAAAACTTCACCTATAATAATTGATGCAATGATTGCGATTGTTACAAGCAAATCTGCCTTAATATTAAATTCTGTAATTAATCCTTCAATACATTCTTTAAATATTGGTATCCCGCATAATATTATTGCAATCCAAGAGAGATAGCTGATGGATAATATAAAACTGGCAATAATACTTATTGCGGATATTGCGATAAGTATCAAATCTACCTTTTGTCTTTTATCAATTTTAAAATTCATATTAAACAGCCCCAATAGTATAGGTATACCCCTAGGGGTATATAAAGTTATTTTAAAAAAAATTAAAGTCTGGAATAGTATTCTAAAATTGATGAGATGTCACCTAATGCTTCGTCAGCATCCCCTTCTTCAATTGCCTCCTTAACACAATGTTCAAGGTGGCCTTCAACAATTATGTGTCCAACTTTGTGTAATGCTGATTTTGCAGCATTTACTTGCATCAATATTTGTTCACATTCAATATCTTCATCAATCATGCGGTCAATTGCATTGATTTGTCCGATGATTTTTTTAAGTCTTCTATGTAGATTTTCACTATCCATACATTCTTTCAAAATAACACAACCTATACCTATGGGGGTATATATTAAAATTAGTATATAAATATTTTGATTTAATTAAAAAAAATAAAAAAAGGAGGAAAATATCAAGCCTATGCTTGATTTTCCATTTCCTCAAATTTGGCTGGGAAATACTCGTCTACAACGTATTCAAGCCCATATTTTGAGAAAGATTGCTGTTCTGCTTTTTTACCTATCTTAAGCATCTTTTTAATTTCAGTTTGCCAGAAATCAGTTTTATACCTTGGGTCTTT
>NZ_JAUNXX010000111.1:0-1286 GCF_030539555.1 Methanobrevibacter sp.
TTTAAATCACAGCAATATCAAACTAGCCCTTACTGTCATTAATTCTTGTATTAAAGTGGATATGTATACTAAATTAAGAACTAAATTGCATCATATTGCATATGATATTTTAAATTTTATACCTATAAATCGCCGATTTTGGAAGAAATTACTCACAAAAGAGATGACCTTTTTTAGGAATAAAGAAACTGAACGAGTTGTTGATTGTTTTAATCTTGCAGGGTATATGCCTTATCAAAGAAATGATTTTGAACCAGCAATTGAGGCTAAATTCGAAGATTTTAAAGTAAAAATCCCTAAAAATTATGATAAAATACTTACTCAGATTTATGGCGATTACATGCAAATTCCTCCTGAAGAAAAGAGATATAATGCTGCTCCGGATATTCTTGATTTTGGTGAGTATTAATTTTTTATATTATAAAAATTAAAATATTAAATCATGTTTTCAAATATAGGTGTTGTTGGTGCGGGAGCTATGGGAACAGCCATCTCCCAAACAATTTGTGATAATGCTCGAAATGTTTTATTATATGCTAGAAGAGAAGAAGTAGTTAATTCAATAAATAAAACTCATTTTAATAGGGATTATTTTCCTAATATTCGTTTACAAGACAATATTATGGCCATTAATGATTTAAATGAATTAGAAAATGCAGAAGTAATCTTTTTAACATTACCATCATCTACAATAAGGGAAATTGCTCGTAAATTAAAAGACATTATTTCTGATGATTGTGTTATTGTGAGCACTGCTAAAGGTCTTGAAAAGGAATCTAAAAAAAGAATGAGTGTTATTGTAGAAGAAGAAATTGGTAGGCCTGCCGCTGTGTTATCTGGACCAAATATTGCTTCTGAGATGGTTGAACGAACATTTTCTTCAGCATCCATCGCATGTAAAAATAAACAATATCTTGAAAAGGTTAAAAATGTATTGTCAACTTCCAAATTTAAAGTTTCTGCAAGTGGGGATGTTGTTGGTGTAGAATATTGCGGTGTAATAAAAAATGTAATAGCCATATCTCAGGGAATTTGTGAAGGAATGAAAATAAATGATAATGCACGTTTTTCAGTATTTACAAAAACTTATAATGAAACTAAAGATTTAATTGAAAAATTTGGTGGTGAAAGATCCACTGTTGATGATTATTGTGGTTTTGGAGATATTATTACAGCTTCAACTTTGAATGTAAGTAGAAATCATACTTTAGGTGTTTTATATGGTCAAAAAATTGTAATTGATGAGAAATCATCGGGGGTTCTTTTTGAAGTGAAAAATACGATTG
>NZ_JAUNXX010000111.1:1296-3202 GCF_030539555.1 Methanobrevibacter sp.
TGAAGGAATTATGTGAAAAATATGATATTGAATGTGCAACTGTTGATTTTACTTATGATGTAATTATTGACAGAATTAATCCAAAAAAAGCTTTTGAAGAATTTTGGAATAAATTATGATGGGTTGATGCTGATGATTTGTGCGGCTATTTTAGCGGGAGGTATAGGAAGTAGATTAAAACAAGGGATACCTAAACAATTTGTTAACATTAATAATAAACCAATTTTGGTTCATTCAGTTGAAAAGTTCTTAAATGTCAAAGATTTTGATAAAATTATTGTATCTTCCCCTAAAGAGTGTATTGACAAAACAAAAAAATTAATGGAGGAATACTTCAATCAAAATGATAAGATTATAGTCATTGAAGGAGGTTTGACTCGTAATGGAACTATTTTAAATTCTATTCGATATATGAAAAATCAAAATTGTGAAAATGATTCTATTTTAGTAACACATGATGCATCAAGGATATTTGTATCTGAAAAATTAATATCTGATAGTATTAAATATGCTAAGGAAGTGGGTGCGGCTAGTGCGGTTATACCTGCCATAGATGTTATATTTGAATCTAGGGAAGAAGGGAAACTCACAAGCATCCCATTAAGGAAGTATTTATATCATGCACAAACTCCACAATCTTTTAACATTGATAAATTTTTAGAAGTTTATGAGGATTTATCAAAAGAGGAAATAGCTAAATTAGATGAAGCCATGATAATTTTCCATTTAAGAAATCTTGAAGTAAAATTATTCCCCGGTGATCCAACAAATTTTAAAATAACACGTCCTTTTGATATTACATTGGCTGAAGCTATTTTTAAAGATTAAGCATTCAAATAAAAATAATATGGAATTTTAAGAGTAATTACAATGTCTTCAATATTTTAATTATAAAATGATTTTCCTTCGTTAATTATTAATTTTAATGCGACTTTCATATTAATCAAGCATTTTTTTAATATTCTCCGAAATCGATTTCTTCCGGGGCGGGATTGAATCTAGATTCTTTAGGAGGCAATTCCATATAATTATTAAAATCCATTTTCAATATTTTATCATAATTATTAGGTATGTTAACTTCAATATCTTCAAATTTTGCTTTTTTTAGAGGCAACCAATCTGTTTTGAAAGATATTGGCATTAAAAATTCTGATGGAAAATCACATACTTCTTCACAATTTTCATGTTGATATTTAGAAAATGAGTCCACACATTTTTTCTTAATAGTGGAAGATGAAATAGGAATTATTTTTAAGAGGTAATAAATTGTTTGTTGAATTATTTTTTTTATTTTAGATTCATTTTCATATTTAAGGATAGAATACATTGTTAATTGGTTTAATGAAAAACTTTTCCATCTGTGAATAAATTTTTTAAATTTGTTATTCGGGACATTATCTAAAATAAAAATATCTAGGAAGATATTTGGAATGTAATCAACTTGCTCTGCCCACCATTCTTTAAATAGAGTATTTTTCAGTGTTAATCTCCCCCAAGTATAATGGTAGGTTTCTTCGTTTAAAACATTAAAAAACCCATATTTTTCATCAATATTTCTTTCAAAAATTTTATTTAATTTTTCAAAGTCTTCTCTAAACATGATTACATCAATATCATCATCCCATGGAATAAAACCTTGGTGTCTGATAGTTCCAAGCAAACTTCCGGCATACATAAAATAAGTTAAATTATGTTCTTCACAAACTTCAATGAAATATTTAAACATTTTCATTTCAACTTGTTGTAAATGTTTCAATGTTTTATCATCATATCGTTTTGATTTAATCATATTAGTTTTCCTTCTATTTTTTTAATCTATTGATTAAATTAAATTTTAATAATCTAAAATTATTATTGGAAATTTTTAAATATTTATTTTTTTAAATTATATTTATATAAAATAATA
>NZ_JAUNXX010000061.1 GCF_030539555.1 Methanobrevibacter sp.
AAACTCATATCTATGTCTGTGACGTTCTTCGATGTCAATTTTACCATAGGCTTCATGAGTTTTTGTTGATTCGATAATTTTACAATCATAAGATCCCAAACGCATAGTTCCTCCCATGTTTTTGATTTTCTTCTGCTCTTCCATCATGTCAATAACAGGGAATTCAAGATTATCATCAAATTCGGAACTGTTTGCATTAGGATAACCGTTTCTTCTTGCAAATTGAGTTACCATGGACTGCATTCCAAGACAGATTCCAAATAAAGGTACATTATTTTCTATTGCATAATCAACTGCATCCAATTTACCTTCAAAACCTCTTTCACCAAATCCGCCAGGAATTAAAATACCGTCAAAACCGGCCAAAGCTTTCTGGTCGAGTTCTTCAACATCTGAACTTAAGTATTTTATATTTGCCTTTACACCAGTACTGGCCGCTGCATGAAGTAAAGATTCACGAATACTGATGTATGAATCTTCAAGTTCAACATATTTGCCCACAATACCAATAGTAACTTCAGGTTCGGTAGTTTTAAGGGATTTTACTATTTCTCTCCATTCATCCAATTTAGAAGAGTCCGCCTCAATATCCAAACCAATTCTGCTGATAATAAACTCACCGATATCCTTCTCGTCTAAAACCAAAGGCACTTCATAAATTGTGCCTGCATCAGGGGTGTTCACTACAGCATTTACATCCACATCACAGAAGTGAGCTATTTTTCCTCTTAATGCATCATCAATAGGCTCCTGTGATCTGCAGACTATAACATCAGGATTTATACCGACACTTCTTAATTCTTTTGTTGAATGTTGTGTTGGTTTAGTTTTAAATTCGCCAGCTGCATTCAGGTAGGGGATGAATGTAACATGGACAAACATGACGTTTTCACGTCCTTCTTCATTTCTAAGTTGTCTTAAAGCCTCGAGGAAAGGTTGACTTTCAATATCTCCAACGGTACCGCCAAGTTCAACTAAAACCACATCATAATCAGAGCGTTCTGAATTTTCCCTAATCATTTCTTTAATTCTATTGGTGATATGAGGGATTACTTGTACACATTCACCTAAGTATCCGCCTTCTCTTTCCTTAGCGATAACAGATTCATAAACTTTTCCAGTGGTGATGTTTGCTATCCCATCAAGTTCAACATCCAGGAATCTTTCATAATGCCCCAAATCCAAATCGGTTTCCATACCATCATGAGTTACAAACACTTCCCCATGCTGATACGGATTGAGTGTTCCGGAATCCCAGTTTAGATAAGGGTCTATTTTAATTGCTGAAACTTTTAAACCATATGATCTTAAAATCCTTCCCATAGATGCAGATGTGATACCTTTACCTATGGAACTTACAACCCCACCAGTTATAATAATATATTTTGTCAGATAAATCCTCTCCTTAAATTTAAAACTACATTTATAATTTAAGTTGTTTATTGTATATAAAAATTTAATTCGCTATATAAATAGAAAAGAAAAAAAGTTGTTATCGATTATTTTTCCAATGATACAACTTATTTGAAATAGCCCTTCCAGTCTCATTAAACTGATACTGGCCACTATCACCATAGTTTGCAAAATGATGCTCCTGAACAAATTCACTGCAGGAATCCCCAGGGCCTTCTGTCATATAGCCCCGTCTGCAAACCATGCCGTGAGCCGCACCATATGGACTGACAGACCAGTAAGTGCAATTCAGGCAAATTTCATCACCATTGTTTACCATGGAATCAAAATCATAATCATAATTATCATCTGAATCAAAATCCAGGTCATTGATAAATTCCATACAATAACTACAGTAGTTATCTTCATCCAGTTCACTGCCACAGTTTGGACATTTCATATTATCACAACTAAATCAATGTTTTAATGAATTCTTTAATATGTTTATCACAAAATTCCCAGGTATGCTCTCCGGAATCTTTTACGAACTTACAGTCAGCTCCCTTGGAAATCAAAAAATCATAAAAATCAATATTCTTATCCAATAAGAAGTCATTATCCCCACATGCCATGTAAATATCAGGAATATCATCGCATTTTTCAATCAATGCTTTCGGATCTGAATCCGAACCTTTCAAATTATCTAAGTTGCCGAAAACGGATTCATAAAATTCTTTTGAGCGAAGCACATTATCGTCACTACTATAACCGGCAATATCATCAGTGATTAAAGCCGCTGAAATCATTCCAATTTTCGAGAAGTTTTGAGAGTATTTCAAACCGTTTCGAATAGCTCCATATCCTCCCATTGAAAAACCCGCAATAAAAGTATCTTCACGTTTATCTGAAAGTGGAAATATGTTTCTTGTAATATCCAGAAGTTCCTGGCCGACATACTGTCCATAATAAGCATGAGCCTTGACATTATCAACATAGAAACTGTTTTCTCCACATGGTATTACAATAGCAATCCCATTATCCTCTGCAAATTTCTGAATAGATGTATTGGCCAGAAATATATCATCACTGCCATATAATCCGTGCAGCAGATATAATGTTTTATATGGTTGAGGTACTATTTCTTCCGTGTCCTGCAAGAAATGAATATTATCAGATGGGAGAATAACACTTATTGATGTTCGCCTCTGCAGGCTTTTACACTTCACATCCCCTCTAAACAATACCATTAAAGCACCTGCTTATAATTTATCCAATTTTTCATTTATTTTTTTAAATTCCTTAAATAAAAGTTCCTGATTTTTTAAAATCAGATTCTGATTGTCCAAAATTACTTTAAAATGTGCATCATTTAAATTTACTAATCATACTAATTTGTTAAAAATATCTTCATTTTCAATCATATTAACACCTCAAGTCCACAGGTCAGTTATGAAAAGAGGACTTGCATCTTCTGCCTTTTCGAATCCGCAGTTTTCATAAAAACCAACCTCTTCATCATATCCGACAACGACTATTCTCAGATAATCCTTGTAGATATCTTTGACTTTATTTACTAA
Source organism: Methanobrevibacter sp. (assembly GCF_030539555.1). Classification (GTDB taxonomy): domain Archaea; phylum Methanobacteriota; class Methanobacteria; order Methanobacteriales; family Methanobacteriaceae; genus Methanocatella. The sequence goes on from NZ_JAUNXX010000061.1 coordinate 2,970, forward strand.
ATGTTTTCCTATTCCTTTGTCCTGATATTCCGGATTCACCAACAGATAATGGATGTAAGCTGTCATTATTCCATCATCCATTGCACATATCATGCCAACCAATTTTTCATTATCCCATGCAGAAATTACAGTTTCAAAGTTTCTCATTGCAATCTGGAGTTTATCCGGAAAATGGCCTGATGACCACTCCACAGATAAAAAAAGATCCTGCAAATCCTCTTTTTTGAATTCATGAATTTCTTTATATACAATTTCCGCCATTAAACCACCCTATATTCTGTCCATTTATTTGAAAAATATCTGTAAATATAAATTCCTGCCCTAACATACCAGTCAATAAACATTGCAATCCAAGTTCCGAATACTCCAATACCCATCCAGTCGGCTATTACATAGGACAACGCGATTCTGCAAGTAAACATTACTGCCAAACTGATGTACATTACTGATTTTGAATCACCTGCACCCCTAAATGTAGATGGCAATGTGAATGATACTGGCCAGATTATTATTGCAAATATTCCATGCCATATAACCATTTCAGTTGTCATTGCAGCCGTTTGAGCTGACAGATTGTATATTCCCAATATCAACGGCAATCCTGCAAAAATCAGCAGGTTTATAACAATATGTGAAACAATCACAATAACCAGACATTTTTTGTTGTAATATCTTGCTTGTTCGTAGTCATTTGCACCTACACATCTTGATATTACTGCAGTCAGCCCCAGATTAATAGCAAAACCGGGTAGGACTGAAAATATCCCTATTGCATATCCAACTGAATTAGCGGCTATCGCCATTGTTCCGAATGTTGAAACCAAACTCAAAACCAGAACCCTTCCAAGCTGGAAAAGTCCATTTTCTACACCGTATGGGATTCCAACCTGCAGGACTTTTCTGAGAATATAAAAGTCAAATTTATGTTTCAAATTCCTTTTGATGTGCAGTTTGTAGTCTTCATCAACAACAAAGTACAAAATCAGAATCGCAGACAGCGCTCTTGAAATCACTGTTGGAATAGCCACACCGCGAACATCCCATCCCAAATAATAGATGCAGATTGCATTGCCTATAACATTTAAAACATCACAAACCAACAATATTTTCATCGGCAGGGATGCATTATTGGTTGTCCTGAAAATGGCAGCTCCAGCATTATAAATTGCCAGAAATGGAATGGATAATGCTACAATGTATAGATACATATCTGCATTTGCCCAAACGTCAGCTTCAATCTGTCCAAATAGCAGGCCGATTAGAACTTGCCTCAACAGGACAACTGCAATCATTAAAAGCGTGGACAAAATAGTTGAAAACCATATCAATTGTGTTGCTGAGTCCTGCGCTTTTTCAATCTGACTATCGCCCAAATACTGTCCGGCTACAACTGCACCACCAGTCGCCAAAGCCGAAAAAGAAAAGATGAGCAGTTGAACTAAAAAGTCAACCAATGAAACTCCCGAAATTGCAGCTTCACCTAATGACGCCACCATTATTGAATCAGCCAGACCCACAAAGAATTCCAGACCATATTCAATTAAAAGTGGAATGAATAGGGCAAGCAATGCCCGGTTTGAATACAAATAACCTTCAGGAGTTTTAATTAAATCGCCAACATTCATAATATCAAAAAAAACTGGTCAATTGGAAACTCTAAACCTATTCCAAAAAAAATAATTTGAAGGTAAAAAATTACCTTATGAAGTTTGTACGTGCTTTAGGCTCTTCAGTTAAATTTAAACCTTTTTCAGCACCGGCTTCAAGACATTTTAATAAGAATGCCATATTATGACCTAACTGCCTCATAGTGGACAGTCCTTCCTCATCCTGAAGGACTTCTTCAGGAGTGTTTCCATGAACCATATTCCAATAATAAGAGGAAACTATAGGCATCTGAGAAATTCCCAAATATTTGATTAACTGATCATAAGTTGAAGTAGTGCCCGCACGCCTTGCAGAACATATTACTGCTCCAGGCTTGTGTTTAAACGCTTTTCCAGCATCACCATGAGAGTTTGAGTAAAATGCCCGGTCTAAAAATGAAACCACAGATCCGTTTGCACCTGCATAGTATACAGGTGAACCGAATACAAATGCATCGGCATCATATGCCTTTTTGACAAATTCATTTACAACATCATTGTCAAATGTGCATTCTCCTTTTTCGCTGCATTTCATACAAGCAATGCAACCTGTTATTGGTTTTGTTTTAATCCAGAATATTTCTGTTTCTATTCCTTCCTCGTTTAAGGTTTTTTCAACTTCCGTTAATGCTGTGTAAGTACATCCGTTTTTGTTAGGACTCCCATTCACCAAAATAACTTTCATCAATAATCACCGTTTATTAGCCTTTTAATTAATAAATGACCTTTTCTGTTTTCTAGAGACCCATCTTTCACGCCTTCCTCATCAAATGATTCGCATTCGTCGCCTTCGCGTGATGAATCGTAAATTACCAAAGGTACATCATCGCGTGTATGTGTTCCAACATCAATTGGGGTTGGATGGTCAGGCAATATTGCCACTCTAAAGTCCTCGCCTTCCAAACTATCAATAATCGGGCCAACTATAAATTCATCAATTCTTTCAATAGCTTTGACTTTTTCTTCTATGTTTTGAGCATGCCCTGCTTCATCAGGCGCTTCTATATGAATCAATAACAGATCAGTTTCTTTTAAAGCTTCAATTCCATACTCACCTTTTGCTTTATAATCTGTGTCAAAGTATCCGGTAGCTCCGGGTACATTTACAATATTCATTCCAGCGAAGTTTCCGATTCCCTTAAGCAGGTCCACACCTGTTATTACAGATGCTGTGATGCCGTAAGTTTCCTTAAAGTTAGGTAACTCAGGTGTTACACCTTGTCCCCATAACCACACCATATTGGCAGGGATTTCCCTTTTTTGGTTAACATCGGCATTTTTCAGATACTCTCTTGATTCAAACATTATCTGTTGAATTTCCTCTGCCATTTCACAGTCACCAAATAGGTTATCCAATAACTTTTCACCTACAATGTCATGTGGAGGCATTGTTTGAATGCCTGATAATGTTTCCGCATCTTCTATACTGTCACAGGAGTAGATGAATAAATGCCTATAACTTACGCCAGTATAGAATTTTCCTTTAAAATCGGGATATTTTTGGATGAAATACTCGTTTAATCCTTTCATTAGCTCATCAGCTTCAGCGGTTGAGATATGGCCTGCGTTAAAGTCATCCATTGCATCATTTTCACTGAATATGGTGTTGCATCTGAATATCACATCTTTAGGTGTTGTTGGAATTCCTTCACTGCCTGCTTCTAATGGTCCACGGCCAGTATAGTAATCTGCAGGATTATATCCAAAAATGCTCATGTTAGCTACATCAGAACCCGGAGTGTACTGTTCAGGCACATTATTTGTAAATCCACCGAACCCGGCTTTGGCTAATTTGTCAATATTTGGAGTGTTCGCCACCATCAATGGAGTTTTTCCATCTAGTTCATCAATCGGATAATCGCTTGCCCCATCAGGGATAAAAATTACGTATTTCATATTATCAAAAAAAGTAAAAAAATATTTAATTAGTTTTTATTTTTTAAAATACTAATTAAATCAGTCAACATCGCAGAAGCAGTTTCAAGAGAACCTGCTCCAAGTCCAATTACAGAAATCTCATCAGCAAGGTCTGTTTTGATTGTGGCCATATTTAAAGTTCCACTTACATCATAGGAACTTCCCCTTTTAACCAAACGAGGAGAGACCTGTAAGTTTTCAGGAGACACTTCAGCTATTAGTTTGATTAGATAATCATCCTTTTTAGCAAGTTCAATGGCTTCAGCACTTATATCTGATATTCCTTTAACTTTAACATCACTGTAGGTTGCATCAATTCCCAGAAGTGAATTTGCAAGTATTACAGTTTTACATGCTGTATCAATACCCTCAACATCCTGAGTAGGGTCTGTTTCAGCTATTCCCAACTCCTGAGATTCCTTAAGTATGACATCATAAGCTGAGCCTTCTGAAGTCATTCTTGATAAAATATAATTTGTAGTGCCGTTTAAGATACCTTTTATTGATTTGATTTCACATGATGAAAGAGTTTCTTTAGTGAAATTGATAATCGGCATGGATCCTCCGACACTGGCTTCATACTTAAATTCCACACCTGCAGCTTCAGCAGCACCTACAACCTCTTTGAATTTGAGTGCCAAATGTCCTTTGTTTGAAGTTACAACATCTTTACCTTGTTCAAATGCTTTTAAAGTTAGTGAAAATGCAGGTTCTGCATCAATAATATTAGTAGGAGTCGCTTCTATAAGACAATCATATTCAACAGCGTCCAAAACATCTGCACCACTTATATCGCATCCAAATTCCGGATAGGCTGACAGTTTTCCTTTATTCTTTTTAGTTTCAACAAGTAATTTCTCATCCAATCCATCTTGTGATATTGCAGATGTAGATGAGTCAGCAGCCGCTACTACCTTTACAGCCACACCAGTTTTATCTTTAATCAAATCTTTTTTCATGGAAATTGCATTGGCCACACCCTGACCTACTGATCCAAATCCCATAATAATAACTTTACATTCATCCATAATAATCCCTAAACTTCATTAATCACAAGTAAATCCTTTTCTTCAGCAATTTCTGTAATTCTCTCAAATAAAACTTGTTTTTTTCCAATATCTGCTTCGATATTAATCAATGCAGTAGATTTTTCCTCTCCATTTAATTTAATATCAAATGCAACGATTAAAATACCTTCAAGTGCATTGATTCTGTCCATTGTATCCCTTAAGTCCTGGTCAACAATATGTCCAAATAAAATAGTGCTTATTTTTTCTTTTTTAACGACACCATCCATTTCAATGATGGAGAACCCCAAATCTTCAAATCTGTTGACTACATTAATCAAGTCCTCCTGTTCGCCTTCCAAAGTAAGCTGAACCGGAACTTTACCATTATCATTTTTATAGTCCCTTTTGTGAATTACAGTTACTAAATTAGCACCAAGACCACTTATCGGTTCCAATACTTTAACTAACTGTCCAGGAACATCTAAAAGTTCTAGAACTAAGTCCATTCTCATATGAATCCCTCTTAATTAGTCCAATCTGCTCTTTTAACAACAAGATTTCCATCTTTATCGATTTTTGCATTTCTTAATATTTTTTCAGGATTTTTCTCTTGAGAGTTGTCTTCACGTGTTAAATTCAAATTATCAGTAATGTACCAGGTTTCATCTGAATCCGGAATGTCTTCTAATATTTTTGAGAATTTTTCTATAATGTCTTCAGCATCTTTTTCGATTGTCATAAAATAAAAACTCCTAAGTAATTAATAATATAATTATTTTGTTTTTCAATATTAATAAAGTTAAAGATTGGAAACTATTGGGCACTTTCAAAAACTTGTGTGATTTTTTTCTTTTTCATTTTTTATGTT
>NZ_JAUNXX010000004.1 GCF_030539555.1 Methanobrevibacter sp.
GGTAACTATACAATTTTTTTCCGACTTCCTTTTTGTTAGTAAATTTTTAAAGATATAGTTACTTTCGAACTAAAATTTTTGATTACTTAACCTGTTATTATGGTTACTATACAATTTTTCATGATGTCCTTTAGCTAAGAATATCTTTCACTAAAAAGATTAGAATATTATCAATTGTTTTTATTTAATATTTGTTGAATATTGCTCCACATATCATTCGATTTGAACTTGAATGAGTCGGATTTCTTCATCAAATTCTAAACTAAAATCCTCAGGTAATTTTTCAATAATTATAAATTTTTTCATAATTCTCTTTGGGTATGAGGTATAGGAATATTGGTATCAGAAAGTAGCAGTACAATCTTACTCATGTGCAAATATATTTAAAGTATTTAAATATTGAATTACAAATTAAAAGTTAAATCAATTTTTCTCATAGGTGTGTGTCAGAGTGGTCAAATGAGATAGGTTCAGGGCCTATTGCTTAGTGCTTCGTGGGTTCGAATCCCATCACACCTACTTGAAATATTTTCAAAATAATTAAATCCAGAAAAGTATTATCCCATTTTCATCAACATCCCGAATGTTGGCGCTGATTTTACATACTAACATTCAAGAAAAGATTAGCGTGTTTTCACACAAAGTCACACTTCAAAAATATTTATTATTAATGACAATAAAGAAATATATGATATTCTTGCTTCAAAATTAGCTAAATTAATCAACATCGACAAACCAACTTTCATATTCATTGATAAATCAAAAAACAAACTGGAAAAGATAAATAATTTCAATGAACTATTTTTAAATAATTTAAACAATATTCAAAAGCAACCTATTAAAACATAAAAACATAAAAAATTTTCATGATTCTTATGTTTCTTATGTTTTTCAAGAATTTGGAAAATTTAAAATACACTTACTTCAAAAGTAAAATTCCTGATTACACAAATCCGATAAAAGGGTATCTATACAATTTTTCGCTGATTTCCTTTTTGTAAATAGAATTTCAAAAATTAAGAACATCCTATCGGTACTGTTTTCTCTGATTCCAGATTTTCCTTAAACTACTTAAACCGCCACAATTTTGGTCAAACGAGTCCATATTCGCAGTTAATTCAGCTACTTTAAGACTTGCTTTACAACCATTTTTAATTAAACGTTTGCCTTGAGGTTTTTTCATCCGGGAAACGGCATAATTTATATCCTGTGCGGAAGCAACATTTATTCCTAAATCCTGAGCCAAATCATTACTTGCATGTTGGGTATGGAAACCCAAAATTTTTACCGCTGGAACTCCTAAAGCCCCGACTTCGATTGTCAATCCCATTCCTGCACAATAAATTACTCCCTGTGAAGCATTCATCAAACTAATCAAATCAACATAACCTTCAACAACAAAAATATTGTTTTTGGTGATATGGGGTGTTATAGTGGATGTTTCAAACCTGAATGGAATGACCAGTATTGTTTTATCTATTTTTTCCACTTCTTTAATTATTTCGGGAATATCTGAAGCTCTTGTATCTCCGCCTAAAAAAAGAACATAAAAATCATCATGCCGATACTGTTCATATATTTTTTCAGCTTCCAATATTGGAACTCTCTTTACATATTCTGCCTGAGGATATCCTTTAATATTTACAGTATTTGTAATATCATACATCTCTTCTAACTGTTTTGCAGCTGTTTTATTCGGAACGGTGATTAAATCCGCATAGGCTATCATTTCTATGGGGTTATAAATATCCTGTTCTATATGAAGTTTGGGCAGATTTAATTTTTTTGATGCTGCGATTCCTTTACGAACGTCTCCTGCATTCCCGCATGTTATCGTTAAATCAACAGGATGTTTTTTTAAGGCCTTATATGTGCGGACAGTATCTCTTAAAACCAGTCTTGCGATTGTAAAATTGCTTCTTTTCTTTGTTGTGTTCCTTCGCCCTTCACCTATTGAAAAAATTTCATTACTATAGGGACTCAATAATTCCATTGCCCCGTCACTATGGGTTAAAGATAAAATATCTGCATTGACTTTTTCAATTATAGGAATTAAGGCTTTTGCCGGAGCGGTTTCTGCTACAACAGCGATATTCATTTATTACTCACCTTTTTAATATTGACCAGATAAATCATTATAATTATTGAAATTAAATAGAATAAAAATACGACCAGATCAGTAGGTCCTGTTTCTATCCATATTATTAAATGAGCCATCAATATCGCATACAATGCAATGAAGATGCTCCTGACATTAATCTGTACTTTATAGATTAAATTAATTATGAATCCCAAGATTGTCATTTGCAATAGCATTGCATATACTCCAAAATCCAGCAATGCCGGTCCAAAAATTGTTGAAGTTGTTGAATGCGCATATCCTAATGTGGTTGAGCCGACAATTACCCTTGGATCTGAAGATTTAAAAAATCCCATAAGGGTATTATATAATAACTGGCCGTGAGTGCTTCCCTGCATAAATGCTGCACGGTCTAGGACCTGTAAAGTGTATCCTGCCCTATAAAATAACAGTTCAATTGGAGTTGTTGTCCAGCTTTGCCATTCAATTGATTTAACCGCAATATATCCCACTACCATCAGCAATAGAAATATGGCAATTATGGATAATATCAGATATTTCCAGGCCAGATCCTTGGTATAATACAAGGTTATCAGCACGCTTATTACAATGGCTATTGCAGTTGTTCTATAACCGGTAGATACGAACAGCAGTAAACCCAATATAAAGAGCAGAAAATATTTTTTGTTATCGTATTTTGCCAGTAGGATATTAATCGAAGGTAAAAAGATTAAATAACTCAATAGCCATATCCTTGTTGCTGCACGGGCTTTAAGATAACCGCTAAATAAAGGAATTCCTCCCAAATAGATTAAATTCACTATCTGAAGCAATATTCCAATTATTACCAGTGATAAAACTAAGCGCTCTGAGAAAATCTTATCTGTTTTTTCAGAATTTATATTGATTTCTTTATTCTTAAGGAAATAATTTGACAATATCATTCCTATGATATAAAATAGGATTCCTAAGAATATTATTCCAATGGTGTATAAATCAACACCAATTAACTTATTTAAATGATAATTAAAGGCTATTCCTGAAGATATTAAATAAACAATGACCAATAGAACAAATACCATTGGTGAAAAAATATCATATTTTTTATAATCCATAATCATCTACCATAAAATAGTTAATTAGCCTCAAATAAATAGTAAATATATAATTATATTTTTATAAAGTTATATAAACATTTTATTTTGATGAATATATTCAATCAAGTGAGGAACATGTCTAATAAGGTACTTAGGAATAGTTTCATTTTAGTAGTGGGCAACTTACTTTTTAGAGTGGGCGGCTACATTAACAGACTATTAATGAGTAGAATGCTCGGACCGGAAGGATACGGTTTATATGGATTAACTTTACCGTTTCAGGGAATATTCCAAATTTTATCTGCCGGAGGATTGCCTCCTGCAATATCAAAATATGTTGCAGAATATAATGCAAAAGATGAAAAAGCTCTGACCCGGCAGGTTATTTATACTGCAACCAAGTTCATGGTTTTAATGGCAATATTGTTAAGCATTATCCTATTATTTTCATCAGATTTTATTGCAAACGTAATATTTCACAAACCGATGGTCGTATGGCCATTAAGAGCCGTTAGTCTAATAACTCCTTTTAGTGTAATTGTAGGGGCTATGAGAGGTGCATTTCAGGGAGTTTATAAAAATGAATATACTGTATATAACAGGATGGCCGAACAGTTAGCAACAATTGTTTTTGCTGTTGTATTTGTCTATTGCGGATTATATGCTATGGGAGCAGTATTGGGAGGAGCATTCGGTTTTATTGTTTCGGCTGTAACTGCAGTATTGTTATATAAAAAATTCATCAGTCCGATGTTCTATTCTGAAGATTCATTGGATTTAAGTCTTAAAGAGGAATTAAAATTATTGTGGATGTTAATCTGTTTTGCGGTGCCTGTAGCTATTACTGCATTATCTGAAATGGCAATTTATGATGTTGGCACATTGGTTATAGGTGTTTTAATGTTGTCTACCGATGTTGGGTTTTATAATGCCGCAGATCCTATTTCAAGAATTCCCTTAGTTATTTCACTATCAATTTCAACAGTATTGCTTCCCGCAACAGCGGAAGCTTATGTTTTAAAAAATCAAAAATTATTGCAGGAATATGTTGTGGACTGTTTGAGATATTGCATTCTTACAGTCATTCCAATGTGTGTAATGATAAGCATGTTCAGCATGCCTATTATTCAGTTACTGTTTGGAAATGTTTATACTCCGGGTTCAGGAGTTTTAAGCATATTGGTAATAGGAATGTCTTTTTATAGCATATACATGATTAGTAGCAGCATACTTCAGGGCACTGGAAATCCCAGATTGCCGATGTATATACTGCTTGGGGGCACTGTAATAAATATTGTGTTGAATGCAGTTTTTGTTAAACTGATGGGTATTGTAGGTGCTGCCATAGCTACAACAATAACTACATGTATATTGATGATTATTATAATGCTATTTGTAATCAGGACCACCAAAATATCAATTCCATGGAAAAATATATTGCTAGTGTTAATTTGCAATTTAATTTTAATGGCAGTTTGTTATTTAATTCCTAAAACATTAATTGGTTTGATTATAGGAATTGTAATTGGCAGTGCCATCTATTGCGTATCATTAATAAGGTTAAAAGTTTTAACAAAACGTGATATAACCTTTTTTAGCCAGTATATTAACAAAATACCTGTACTAAAAAAATATACTCCTAAAATAGTTAAATATATTGAAAAAAAGAACTACTATGCAAAATAGAAAAGTGATAAATCTGAATCACATGTTCGTATGCGTATTTTCAGATTCATAGTTCGAAATTAAAGCTTACGGTTGTAAATTTCATGCCGCTATCGCGGATTTTTTTAGATTTTATGTTGACGTCTCCGTATTTCTTTAAGAAAGTATTGATCTCTCTTGAAACAGAATTGTAATTTTTCCTGTCATAAACCCTGTAGTTTCCCATGAATTTAACAGTTTCATTTTTATTTAGGACATTTACTTTATCCATTCTGTATGATTCGTTATTTTTCTCTAAAACGGAGTTTACTTTGGTCACTATTTCCTCTTTAATTTTCTCTTTTTCCTCTACTGTAATCATGATTTCTCCCCCATTATTTTAAAATTATTTTTAACATTGTGTTCCAATAGTTTTTAAAGCCACTGGATGTTTTCAAAATCATTAATCGAATAATTCCTCCTTCGCACATTCTTTAGGAATAGGATTATTCTGCAACTGCTTTTGAGACTTTATGGGAATTATGGCTTAAATTATTTTGTCTTAAAAAAATTTAAAACAAAACTTTCCATTGCCTAGTTATTATTATTATCGCCATCCTGTTATTTAAATCATATCTCAGCATGTGATGAGCAAGGCTCCTAAGTTATAAATAGCTATAAAAAGAATATATTAACATGAATTTCATGAATGATGATGCAAGCATAAAACAGTTTCAAATGATTAAATTCATTAATGAAAATTGCGATGATGACCATGTGATGTCAAAAATTACGGTTGTGCTTCGTCGGGATAAGATTGAAGCTCCCTATTACATGATTACTAAAATCCGAATGTCTTCCTGCATTGACAGACCGGAAAAGGGACTTATTCATGCAATGGATGTATTCAACCATACAAGAAGGCATAATTTAACCGAGGATACATTCAATGAAATCAAATCATTAATCATTGCCGACGGTTATGAATCAAGTCTGGTGAAAATCTCTGAGGATGACAAACAGCTGAAGATGGTTTTAATGTCCAGAAATGATGATGAAATCGCTGATCTCTTTAAAAAATATGGAAAACTCTTTGATAAAATAGATAATTTGACAGACTAGTGTTTGGGTTTTGAGTTATTGGTCATGTTGAATATGAAAGCCAAAAATACAATTTTGCATCCGATCGAATTATTTTCCATGACTCTAGTCCTGGGAGTTGAAATAGGACTTGCCGCAATAATATTTCATTGCGCTCTCGCACCTTAAGATAATGGTAGTTTTCGCATTGTCCTGATATGTGGAATAATTTCTCTGAAATGAAAAAAGGGCATTGAAAATTACATTCAACACTTGATAAAAAAAGAAAATTTGAGGTGTTTTAATTAAATTGTTAAAACACTCTTTTCAGTCTCTTCTAAATAAATCTCTTGTGTATACCTTATCTGTAACATCGCCGAGGATATGTGAATCAAAGCGGTTTGCAATAATCACATCACTTTCGCTCTTGAAACGGTCAATGTCATTCACCACTTCGGATTTAAAGAATTCGCTTCCATCATCCAATGTTGGCTCATAGATGATTATTGGAATTCCTTCAGCTTTAATGCGTTTCATGACGCCCTGTATTGCTGATGCTCGGAAATTGTCACTGTTACTTTTCATTGTGAGTCTGTAAACACCGACAGTCTTAGGATTCCTTGAAATGATTTGGTCAGCAATGAACTCCTTGCGCACGGAATTGGAATGAACCACTGCCTCTATCATGGTCTGCGGAACGTCCTTATAATTTGCAAGCAGCTGTTTTGTATCTTTAGGTAAACAGTATCCTCCGTATCCGAATGAAGGGTTGTTGTAATGTCCTCCGATACGAGGATCCATGCATACTCCGTCTATTATCATCTGTGTATCAAGGCCTTTGGTCTGGGCATAGGTATCAAGCTCATTGAAGTAACTCACTCTTACGGCAAGGTAAGTGTTTGCAAAAAGCTTAATTGCCTCGGATTCAGTTAAATGCGCTAAAAGCACTGGAATGTCCTGTTCAGGAGAACCTGCTCGTTTTTCCTCTTCTCTTGCACCTTCCAGAAGAAGGTCTGCAAACATCTGCCCTTCTTCTTTTTGATTATCATCACATCCAACAACTATGCGGCTTGGATGGAGATTGTCGTAAAGCGCTTTGGACTCACGAAGGAATTCCGGACTGAATATTATGTTTTTTATTCCATATTTTTCTCTCACGGATTCTGTATAGCCAACAGGTATTGTTGATTTGATAACCATGAGAACGTCCGGATTGACCTTAAGGGTCCATTCTATAGCGTCCTCAACGGCAGAGGTATCAAAGAAATGGTTCACGTCATCATAATTTGTTGGTGTGGCTATGATAACAAGTTCGGCATTCTTGTATGCGGATTCCTTGTCGGTAGTTGTATTAAGATTAAGTTTTCTTTCTCCTTCACGTGCTTCTTTAAAAAATCTTTCAATCTCATCGTCCTGTATTGGACTGATAAACTGATTTAGTTTTTCTGCTTTTGATTCTGTAGTTGTGATTGCTGTAACATCATGTTTTTGAGCAAGTAGAACGGCAAGTGAAAGCCCTACATATCCCACACCTGCAACTGTAATTTTCATGTTAAGTTTTCTCCTATTTATCAATTTTTTTTTATCTTGATTGTGCAAAAGTACATCATTTCTTTGAGGTTGAATTGCACAAACGGCAGCACTGTCACTTTTGAAAATGCTCTTTTCAATTCTTAATATATGTATCATCTGATTTAAATAGTATATGCTATGATTGAAATTCAATGCCATACATTGTTTTGAAATCTTCAAAAATCAGAATTTTCACCCGGAGATGTGAAAAGTAAAGTTGATATCCATGATTCAATATATGTTTAAGCATGGCAGGTAAATTGAATGTTTATGGCATCGTCGAAATTGTTTGCGGAATCGTCATTCTTGTTGGATCTCATTTTCTCAGTGGAAGCGGAATGATGGGACCTTTCACAGCAGTACTGGCATTGCTAATCATTGTCGACGGAATACTTAGAAACAAGCATTTATTCAATAATTGAAGATATTGTGTAAAACATTGGATAAAGATGCGTTTGTATGGGAAATATCATATTTTGTTGTTCGTTGTTGAGGGTTTGATTCTTATAAGCGGATCCATATATAATATTCGCAAAATCGATAAAAGTAACTGTCAATGACAGATTTACCCAAGCATGGCATTTTTCGAAGGTCATGTTTTTTGATGTTATATCGGTTAGTGAAAGCTATTTCTTTCGGATAGACTATTTAAAATATGGATTATATAATATTGAATTAAGCATTAAAAAGGTTTTGAACATTATGAACATTTTAATAACTAACGATGATGGTGTTTTTGCACCGGGGATACTGGCTGCAAAACAGGCAATTGAGGATTTGGGAAATGTTGTTGTTGTGGCTCCCGATAAGAACAACAGCAGTATAGGGCGTCGTTTGTCATTATTTAATCATCTGGAAATTAATCGCTACAAACTTGATGATGGAAGCTTGGCCTATTCTCTTTCAGGCACTCCTGCAGATTCTGTAGTCGTTGGTGCAGACTACCTTATGGACGAAAAACCGGATTTGATTATAGCAGGGATAAATCAGGGCATAAATATAAGCTGTGATGTCACTTCTTCAGGCACTGTCTGTGCAGCTCTGGAGGCGGCCAGTTTGGGAATTCCTGCAATAGCTGCTTCGTTATTTGTAGACCCTAAAACTTCCTACAAACAGGATGAAAATGGGGAGTGGTATGTGGACTATGATTTTACATTGGCAAAAAAGGTTTTGCGCAATCTCGTTTTAAAAATAATCGATGAAGGATTTCCTGAGGGCGTTGACTTATTTAACCTGAATGTGCCTTCAAATTATGAATGTGAAGACGTTAAAATCACTCGCCTGTCCCATAAAATGCTTGATAAGAAAGTCATTGACAATACTGATGAGGAAAAAAAAGACATATTCAACTATCCTCTCGATGAAAGTCAGGACAGGGATGATTTAATCATGATAGTCTCTGATTTGGTTAGGGATTATGAGGTTGGAAGCGACGGATATGCGTTGACTGTGGAAAAAAGACCAAGTTTAACCCCACTTAATGTAAATATGACTTATACGGAATTGAATGACTGGAAAATATAGTCGATGAAAGAATTTCAGGCATCTGATTTTCAAACCGCATGCATGAATCTGCAATCAGTAATACTCGTCATCATCGTCTTCTTCACTGGAAGTTCTATCTATTTTTTTAATTGAGCGTATGACTTTATTGATTTCGTCTATTCCTTCTCCTTCAATGGCCGAAATAAATATTGAATTGTCGGCATTGTCAATGTATTCATTAAGATATTCCCTATCTTCAATCAGATCCATTTTATTAAAGAGGTAGTAAACGGGAATTTCAGAAAATATTTTCTCAATCTGCTTTAACAGGTTATACTGGTTGTCAAGGTGGAAACCGCAGGTTTCGGATGCATCAAAAATAAACAATATCGCATCGGCCAGATGTTCAAGCGCCACAATCGCATTCATCTCAATATCATTCATCTCTAAAACGGGCCTGTCCAATAATCCAGGTGTATCAATAATCTGTATGCTTCTCCAATGCATTTCAGTATGTCCGATTTGTATTCCCTTAGTTGTGAACGGATAATTTGCAACTTGAGGATCGGCACCGGTAATCTGTTTTAGGAGAGTTGATTTGCCCACATTGGGAAAACCGGCTATTACGATTGTAGTTGCATCAAAATCAATTGTAGGCATATTTCTCAGGTTCTGTTTTGCAAAATCCAAAAAATCCAAATCCTTTTTGATTTTATTTACAACAGATGAAATTCTTCCGTAAGCCTGTTTTTGAATTGCAGTTGCTCTTTCAGAAGGGTTTTTCCTGATTTTTGCACCATATTCTTTTTCAAGTTGGGTTATGATTCCGTAAGCCCAGTTAAGTGCACCAAGAGATTGTTTCATATCATCAACCCCTACGGTAATGTCAATATAATCCTGATAAAATGGATGAAGTTCTTCAATTTCAGGAACCGCATCGATAATTGATTTTAGTTTATCTTTAATAACCTGACAGGAAGTGACTACTCTTCTCTCTTCAATTCTTTTACCTTTCAAATGTTTTGGTATTTTCTGACTTCTGATTAGGTCTGCCTGTTTTTTACCTCTGCTGAATCCCTTGTCTAACAATTCTTCGGGAGTAGGTATTGTTGGTATCATCATTATATCACTCTAAATATCAGTTGCTTATATGCTTTCTCTCTCAACCTTTCTATACTATAGTTTAGATTTGGCAGGTTAATTAAATTTGTGGATAAGGTTGTGATATTTTAGTTGGTATATTATTTGTTTTATATAATAATTAATATGAAATGTTTACTATGGGAATTACTGATTATATTAAAACTAGATATAGAATAATCATGTAGGGCAGTACAATACAGGTGCAGTTATTTGGCTGGAGATAGAAGTCAAACTAATGTTTTGATGTGGATTGTGGTATACCACATGATAATTTCCTTTGGATGAATTTTCATCTCTATGCCAATGTTTTAAACATAAATTATAAAAAAATAAGAGTAATAGTTTAAATAATTAAACATAAGGAAAATAAATGATGCTTAAATTATTTTTACAACTAATGAAATAGGAGTTTATTTTAATGAAAAAAATATTTGAACCTGTTGAATTGAATAACCTGACTGTCCGCAACCGTCTGATACGCTCTGCCACTTGGGAAGGAATCGCAAATTCAGATGGCAGCTTGATGGAGGAAGCCTACGACATCTATTGCGAGCTGGCAAAGGGCGGTATTGGTGCAATCATCACAGGCTTTACAAGTGTTGTTCCACACGATCACAATTCGGACGGTACGATGAGGCTGTGTGATGATACGTTGATTGACCAATATCGTGAGTTGGTAGAAATAATCCACACTGAGGGCTGCCCTGTCATCACTGAGATTGCTCTTGGGGATTATCATCGGGAAAAGAACGGCAGGCACATGCAGGTGGAGCCGGATGATATGTATGTGGAGGAAATACAGATGGTAATCAGCCAGTTTGTCGATGCAGCTGTACGTGCAGAAGAGGCAGGCTTTGATGGTATCCAAATTCATGCCGCTCACTTCTTTTTCCTGAGCCGTTTCATATCTCCTGCAGCTAATCACAGGACAGATAAGTACGGCGGATCAACAGAAAATCGATGCAGGATTCTAGTTGAGATTATAGAGGGCATCCGTAAGGCTGCCCCGACACTTCATATCACAATAAAAATCAACTCCAGCGATTTCACTTTTGGAGGTGTGGATGAAAAGGAGTGCATTGCTATCTGTAAGATACTGGATTGCTCTGGAATTGACTCCATTGAGGTCAGCGGCAACGGCACTTCTGTTGCAGCAATCAGGGCACATGTCAATGAAGGATATTTCGTATCCGCTGCCATTAAGATTGCAGATTCAGTGTCATGCCCTGTATCTGTTGTCGGTGGATTGCGTAGCAAGGATACAATGGAATACATTATAAATAAGACAAATATAAGTATGATTTCACTATCACGGCCGCTCCTGCGAGAACCTGACCTTCCCAATAAGATGAAAAATGATTCTACTGTGATTTCAAAATGCATATCCTGCAATCGTTGTTACTCCTCACATTTACATAAATGCATCTTGCGGGAGATGGATTTGCCATGATAGTTGGGTGAATGTTTTGAATGAATATTTGGTTGTAAATATATTCTCAAGTAGCTCTTTATTCATACTTAAGACTTTTATAAGTTGATATTTTGAACTACCTCGAGCTGTGGAGCTCGAGGTAGTTCAATAGTATTAAGCATTTTCAGGACTAAAACCAAATACTTTAAATGCTAACTTGAAAGCAAGAGGTCTTACAATGAAATTAATTAAACAATAAGCTACAAACCAACGAATTGGCCACATTAATAAAAATTGGTCAATTGGCAAATTTGTTGTCACACCAAAAATTAGAGGTATGATAAAACTCATTTGCAAACTAATAAAAAAGGGCACTGGATTCCAAATTCCTGTTTTTTGTCCTGGTTGGAAGTTAAACACTTTAACGGCCAGTTTAAACCCTAACGGATTGCAAATAAAGTTAGCAAAAAAATATGCTACTGGCCATCTGATTGGCCATAATGCTACACATAACCAAAGAGGCATTCCAGTAGGCACAGCAAAGATTAAAGCCATTACTAGACTCATTATTAAACTTATAAAGAATGCTACCGGGTTCCAAATTTTCATATTAGATTTTTATATTTTTCCAGGGTATTAATATTTTTTGGCACATTTAAAAATGGAAAATAGGACAAAATTATTAAGGAAAAACAACTTTTAAAATTGCAAATGTTAATGTTAATGTTGAATCCAGTTGGGATATCATCGTAAATGCCCTCATAAAAAATTCATCTTAAACATAAGTTAATTAAGTAAAAGAAGAAAAAATAATATGTCGAGTATGTCCAAGAAATTTGATTCAAGTTAGAGAATATTCATTAGTCTTTAACGATGACGACTGTAAAGATTGCGATACATGCATTAATTCATATCCAAATGATGCTTTAAAAAAAGAGGAATGATTATATGATTGAAACTGATGTAATAGTAGTAGGTTCCGGACCTGCAGGTTCAAGTGCTGCAAAACACGCTGCATTAGGTGGCGCAAAAGTTATTTTAATGGATAAAAAATCTGAAATAGGTTCGCCAAAAAGATGTGCTGAAGAGGTACCGGTTGCAGGTCTTGAAAATTTGGGAATCGAACTTTCTCCTCGTTGGATTGCCAAAAGAATTGATGGTATGAGAATTCTAACACCCGACGGAACAGACATATGGTTAACAAAAGATGAAGTAAATCTTTCTGAAGCAGATTGTGTCCTTGAAAGAAAAGTATTCGATAAACACATGGCTATGGATGCTGCAAGAGCAGGTGCCGAAATCAGAATTAAAACTTTAGTAACCGGTATCGAAAAAATTGAAAACGGTTTTATTGTCAAAACAGAATCCATGGGTAAAAAAGAGGATTTCAAATGTAAAATACTGATTGCAGCTGATGGTCCTGAAGGACATGTCGCAAGATGGGCAGGTCTTCAACCGGCTGCAAAAGCAAAAGAAATGGGATCATGTGTACAATACGAAATGTGTAATGTTGAATTCGAAAAACTAGGTTTCAGTGAATTTCATTTTGGATCATGTGCTCCTGGAGGATTCGCATGGGTTTTCCCTAAAGGAGATGACATTGCAAATGTTGGTTTAGGGATTCTTCCTCACAAAGCAGAAAAAACAGCTAAAGAATACTTGGATGATTTCATCGCCAAGTCTCCATACTTAAAAAATGCTCAGGCTGTCGAATTAAATGTTGGAGGAGATCCGGCTGGAGGAATGACCAAAAAACTTTATGATGACAATATTATGGTTGTCGGAGCTGCGGCAGGTCAGGTAAACCCATTAACCGGTGAAGGAATTATTCCTGGCATGATTGGTGGGATGTATGCCGGTCAGGTAGCGGCTCAGGCTATTAAAGAGGATTGCTCTAAAAAATTCTTAAAATTATATGATAAAATGGTTCGTGAAGAACTTGACTATGAAAATAAAGGATATAAAGAAGTGCAGGATTATATATATTCCCTGTCTGATGAAGAATTAAATGAGATTGGTCATGCACTTCATGAAGAAAGCTTTGATGAGATTTCCGCTAATGAAGTACTTGAAAAAATAATTAAAATATCCCCAAAAGCTTCACTCAAATTAGGAAAATTAGTACAGTGAAAAAGCATTGCAATCATGGATTTTTTCAAATGGCTGGTATAAATATGAATCTGTTTATATCATCCATATTTAAAGTTTTGCAATATATATTTCAAATCTAATTTTCCAGATTATTGTTTTAAAATCACATATGAAGGGGATATAGATAATTTAGACTATTGAATACTCTATTGATTTTATGAATTGTTAAGCTAGAACAAATTATAAGTAATTGATATTTCCGATGGTATCGTCATTTGTAGCGCTATTTAAAAATTTGTCCTTGGAACTTATAGACGTCACAGCTTTCATCCATCCAGCTGTCAGCACTAATTCCTGCTTTCATACATGTATGTTCTAAAAAGTCTTCTATTGTAAAAGCATTTTCTGTTGCAACTTGTGGAAGTAAAAGACCTCTTGAATATCCTTTTTGAATAATCAGTCCGTCTCGGCCAATTTCAATTTCTTCAAAATACTGGTCAGGATGTGCCACATGGATTATTTCAGGTTTTGTAAGCACTGTAACTTCAAAATTAAGTATTTGAAATTCATCCTTTGTCACCGCACTGAATCTAGGGTCGTTAAATGCAGCGGCAATTGCCACTTCGATTGTTGCATTTATTGCAGGTTCTATCGGTTCGGCATATCCTATACATCCTCTCAAATCATTATTTTTATTTAATGTTACGAAAACTCCTAATTTTTCATCCAATTCAATAGGGTAATCTTCAGGAAGTTCTAATTTTTCTTTTGTTTCTATATAATGTTCTATTGCTTTTTTAGCTATTTCCACTAAGTATTGTCCAGCTCTATCGCTTATCATTATCCCATTCCTCCAACTAGTGCATTTAAAATTCTTGTGTGTGGTCCGCCATCTCCTACAGGTGCGGTTTGTCCGTCTTTTCCACAGAATCCCACGCTTAACTTAAAGTCATCTCCAATGGCATCAATATTTTTCAGAGTCTCCAGAATATTTCCGGAAAGTGACACGTCTCTTAGGGGTGTTGCAATTTCACCGTTTTTGATTAAATAACCTTCAGCGGCATTGAATTGGAAAATGCCTTTACCGGTATCTACCTGGCCTCCTCTTGAACCTTTAAGGTAAATTCCATCAGGAATATCCTCGATTAATTCATCAAAGGTATTTTCTCCTGGTTGCAGGTAGGTATTGCTCATTCTCACAATCGGTTGGTCGGATATTATTGATCTTGCATTTCCGGAGGATTTCATTCCTAATTTTGATGCGGTTTCTCTTGAATTTAAAAGTGAAATTAATTTTCCATCCTTAACTAACTGGTTGGGTTTTGTCCTGACTCCTTCAACGTCATACGGGTAGTATCCAAATCCGTCCTTTCGGCTTGCATCATCAAAGATGTTTACTATATCTGATGCAATCATATCTCCCATCTTGTCTTTCAGGATGGAATCGTTTTGCAGAATCAGGTCTCCTTCAACGGCATGGCCCAATGCTTCATGAATTAGAACGCCGGTCAGTTCAGGGTCTGCAATTACAGGGAATTTTCCGGATGGTGCTGCTTCGGCATCAAGCAGCCTTACTGCCTTTTGGCCAATTTTTCTGCCGAACTCTTCAATGTCTGTATCTTCAATCACTTCAAATCCTTTAACTCCGCCAATGCTGCCATGTCCGAATTGTATGATTGCACCGTCAGTTGCGGATGCATTCAGGGCCATTCTAACTTTACTTGTGATTGTTTGGATTTGGCTGCCTTCGCTGTTCATGAATATCTCATTTATTTCGCCATCGGAATAGCTTACTGTGGTACTGTTGACTTTGTCAATGGATGCGGCATCGCTTGCATCTTTCATAATCTCTTTTTTCTCTTCGATTGAAATATCTTTAAATGGTATTTTAACGTCTACTTTAACTTTATCTTTAATGATTTCAGCTTCACTTAACTCCACATCCCCTGTAAGTGAATTGGATAATTGAATAGCGGTATCTGTAATGTCATTTAATTTAGATAAATCTGTGGTGTATGCAAATCCCCAGGCTCCATTTTTTAACACTCTTATTCTTGCTCCTAAGCTCATTCCAGTGTTAATTTCATCTACATCGCCGTCTTTCATTAGTATGGAAGTGTTGTCACTCATTCCAGCTCTAATGTCGATGTAATCAACTTGGGGGATTGTTTGTGAAATAATTTTTTCAAATAAATCGATATATTCTTCCATCTTATCCCTCATGAATATTAATCTAATATTTATTTATGGTTACCTAGATAATAAAAGTTATTTATATGATAAGAATAAACATAACAATTGACATATTAAAATTAAAGAAATTCGGTGATTAGATGGTTGTTATTGTTGGAACGGGAGCTGGTGGAGCCATAATTGCTCGTGAATTGGCAAAAAAGGATATTCCAGTTACTATTATTGAAAAAGGACCTTATATAAAATCAAAAGATGCATTTAATTATTATGATTCCTATAATGATTCTGTAGATTTATTGACAGCTACATGCATTGGGGGCGCTACAATAGTGTCCATGTCCAATATGGTAAGGGCACTTGATGAGGAATTGCATGAGTTCGGCATAGATTTGACGGAGTATTATGAATATGTTGAAGATTTAATCAATGTGCATCAACTTGACGATTCGCATATTGGCAGAGGAACACAATTGTTTTTGGATGCAGGCCATGAACTGGGATTGAACACCCTTAAGATGCCCAAGGCTATTCGTGAAAAAGATTGCATCCAATGCGGAAAATGTGCATTCGGATGCCCGGCAGATGCAAAATGGTCTGGAAAAGACTTTGTTGATGAAGCAGTCGAAGCTGGTGCAACATTAATAACTGATGCTGAAGTTACAGATGTCATACTTGAAGATGGTGTTGCCTGTGGTGTTGTTTATTTCAAGGATGATGAAAGGCATTCGATTTTTTCAGATACTGTAGTCCTCTCTGCCGGAGCCATTGGATCTGCACTGATTTTAAGAAATCTAGGCATTGATGCCGGCCGTGAGATATTCTTTGACCCGTTTGTCACTGTTGGAGGATATCTAAAAGACATCAATTTCAACACCGAAGTGCAGATGGCTGGCCTGGTTGTCGGAAAAAACTTTGTTTTGTCTCCTCACTTCTCATCATTCATTAAATGCAATATTGATGATGAAACTGTCGAGGATAAGGATATCTTAAGTATCATGGTAAAGACTTCTGATGAATGCAAAGGGTATGTTGACGATGATGGAGATGTTGTAAAAATAAACACCATTCAGGATATAAGATGCCTGGCGGAAGGAGTAGCTGCAGCAGGTTTTATATTAGAAAAAGCGGGAGTCGACCCAAAAACTATCGGTTCAACAGTTTATAGGGGAGCACATCCCGGCGGAACCGCACCTATAGGAAAAATAGTCGATTCCAATCAGGAAACAGAAATAAAAGGTTTGTTTGTCAGTGATGCAAGCGTATTGCCAATATCTCCTGGAAAACCTCCAATATTGACAATCCTGGCGTTATCCAAAAGATTGGCGGATTATTTAATATCCGGTATGGAAGATTAATTAAAATCATGAAAAAAGCTATTATTATTCTTTCAAAAAAAAATAGATAAGAAGATTATTCGAACTGTTTGTCGATATCTTCTGTTTTTATTAATTTTTCACAGTAATGGCATCTGACAACTGGGGGATATTTATTAATTACATTAAAAATTGGGGTAATCGGTTCGTTTTTATAGTTGGTTATACATTTCGGATTTGTACATTTGATGATTGATGTGATTTTGTCCGGAAGTATAATCTTATCTTTTTTAACTGTTTCAAAATTCCTAATGATGTTTATTGTAGCTTTAGGAGCAATTAAAGCAACTTGATTAAGTTCCTTGTGATCCAATTCCCTATTTTCAATTTTTAAAATGTCTTTTCTGCCAATCTGTTTGGAGGAGACATTCATTGCTATTGTAACATTTTGTGTTTCATTGTCCGGAAGACCTAATATTTTAAGAATGTGCAATGCTTTATTGGCGCTGATATGATCTATTACAGTACCATTTTCAATAGCCTTGATTTTCAATTCGGATTTTTTGTCTCTTTTCAATTTAATCTACCTTTTATACATTTTTAAATCTTTCGTTTCGATTATTGCTTCAGTATCATTAACAATCTTTTCGGGACTTTTATTCTTTGTTGAAATTGCAAAACTTTCAATAACTCTGGCTCCACGCATTTTAACTTTCTCTTCAAGTCTTGCAAGGTTGGTTTCACCACGATTGCCGTCCATGGTGGCAAATAAAACAACATCTTTCCCTTTAAAGTTGCATCTGTCGATAATTGTTATTATTGCAGGGGTAGGATTTCCCGCCCATGTCGGAGAGCCTACATAAATTGTGTCAAAATCGCTCAGGTCTATTTTTGCAGGGTGAATATCAGTTTTTGTTTCTCTAAATGCATTGATGGATGACAATAATCTATTTTTAAAACCGTCACGATTTTTCAAATCATGAATTTTAACTAAACTTGCATTCAAATTTTCAGCCAGTGTTTTTGCAACCAATTCGGTTGTTCCTCCATTTGAATAATAAATTATTAATGTCGCCATATTCGTATCCCCTATTTAAGGATGAAGGCCAAAGTGTGTCAGTCCCGCCTGTTCGTCAATGCCTAGGATTATGTTCATGTTTTGTATGGCTTGACCGGATGCACCTTTAACAAGGTTATCAATAGCGGATAGCATTACAATTCTTCCGGTTTCATCTATTTCAAATCCGCCAATATGAACAAAGTTGGATCCTCTAACAGAACTTAAATGAGGCACTTCCCCATCATCCATAAGTTTGATGAAGTATTCTTCACCATATTCCTTTTCATATAATTTTCTTAATTCGTCTGGAGTGATATCATTATTTTCATCATTTAAAAAGCTATGGCTTGTAGTTTGGATACCTCTAATGACAGGCACAAGGTGCGGTGTGAATGATACTTTAACGCCTTCAAAGCCTTTTAATTCTTGTTGAATTTCAGACATGTGTCTATGTGAAGATATTTTATATGGATTTACATTATCTGCAATATTCGGATAATGTGTGGTTGCAGACGGGTTAACTCCCGCTCCACTAACTCCAGTTTTTGAATCGATGATAATTCTTTCAACCAATTCATTTTTAACTAATGGATATGATGACAGGATTGCACCTGTCGGGAAACATCCCGGATTTGCAACGAGATTTGCTTTTTTGATTTCATCTCTGTATAACTCGGGAAGTCCGAACACGCCTTTGTTTTCACTGTCGGTATGCTCCATTCCATACCATTTTTCATAAACTGCAGTGTCTCGGTACCTGTAATCTCCGCTCAAATCAACAACTTTCGCTCCGGTTTCTAGGATTTTCGGAACAATTTTCATTGATGCACCATGGGGAGTTGCGGTAAATACGACATCTGCATCTAGTTCGTCGGGGTTTTTGTTTTTAAAAACAAGTCCTGAATCTCTTATGTGCGGGTGGATTTTATGTGCAGGAGTTCCATCGTATTGTCTTGAAGTAATGTCTGTAATTTCCACTTCAGGATGGTTCAAAAGCATTCTTAATAGTTCTCCACCTGTATATCCGCTTGCTCCTATAATTGCCACTTTAAACATTCTATAATCTCCTTTTAATCTTCACAGTTATCTAAAATTTTTCCTTCAAAATCGGTATTCTTGATTTTTTTAATAATCTTGCAGCTGCTGTCAAGTTCATCTTTGTGGTAAACTTTAACACGCTGCACGCGTGCTTTAAGGCCTCTCTTGTCAATTTCTGCCTGTAGTTTTTCAACGTTATGGGTTTGGTCAGGGCCTATGGCTATAATGTCCGGGTCAATATCTTTCACAATTTTAAAGATATCTCCTTCTTCATTACCAAGATAAGCTTCATCTACGGGCTTTAACATTTTAACCAATTCCAAACGCTGGTTTTCACCAATGATGGGGACTCTTTTTCTTTTCTCGACTGTTGAGTCACGAGCCACTACAACATAAAGTTTGGATTTGTATCCTCCAAGGTTCTTTGCTTCTTCAAGATAAACTCCATGTCCTGGATGGAGCAAATCAAATGCACCGCTTGCCATTACTTTTTTCATTCAATTACCTCTTCTGGTATTTTAAAGCTTCAGTCAAATCAATTTTATTAGTATAAAGTGCAGAACCGATCACGATTCCTTCCACTCCGCTTTCATTCAATTTCTTAATGTCATCTATTGTTGTTATTCCTCCGGAATAAACTATTGGAATATCAACGGATTTCTTTAAATCTTCAACAGGTTGTGTGTAAAAACCACCTAAAAGACCTTCAACATCAACATTGGTGAATAATATGCTTCCGGCACCATGTTCCTTAAACTCTTGAGAAAGCTCAACGGGGGATTTGTCAATCTTTTCCTGCCATCCTTTTATCACGACTTTATTGTCTTTGCTGTCAAGTGAAATCATAATTCTCTCAGAACCGTATTCATCTGAAAGTTCGGTTATTGTTTCGGGGTGCTGAATTCCCATAGTTCCAATAATTATTCTTTCAATATCCAAATTCAGAAGCTTTTTAGCATAATCAATATCTCTGATTCCACCACCAAGTTGGATTGGGATGGAAACTTCTTTTAGGATTTTTTTGATTACTTCAAAACTGCTTTCACCGTCAATTGTTCCGGATAGATCAATAACGTGGATGTTTTTAGCTCCCAAATCTTGCCAATGGCTAGCAACGAGTTCCGGATTTTCTATTTTTACCATTTCACTTCCAGGTTTGCCTTGAACAAGTTGTACACATTTTCCATCTTTGATGTCAACTGCAGGCATGATTAGCATTTCATCTTTTTTAAATGACATTTACGATTTTTCCTGTATTTTATTATAATATAATTATATGTTTTGAGATGTTTTATAGGTTATTGTTAACATTAATTTAGGTATACCTAAATTTATATAGTATTTCAAACAAAGTTATATATAATTAATTAAAGAAGGAATATTGATGAGTACAATTATAGAATTTAAGAATGTGAACAAGGAATATAAATCTGGAGGTCACATCCTAAAAGCTATGGATAATGTTAACTTTACAATTGATGAAGGAGAGTTTGTTGTAATCCTCGGACCATCTGGAGCCGGAAAATCAACACTCTTGAACTTGTTGGGAGGATTGGATTCACTAACTTCCGGTCAGATAATTGTAAATGGACAAAACGTTGAAAGCTTCAATGACAATCGGCTTACAGAATACAGGGCTAAAAATGTTGGTTTCATTTTCCAGTTTTACAATCTAATTCCAAATTTAACCGCTCTGGAAAACGTTGAACTGATGAAGGATATTGTGGATGTGAACATTAACGGTCTTGAAGTTCTTGATTCAGTCGGGCTTAAGGACCATGCAAACCAATTTCCAGCACAGCTTTCCGGTGGTGAACAGCAGAGAGTATCAATTGCAAGAGCTGTAGCTAAACAGCCTACAATGCTTTTATGTGATGAGCCGACAGGAGCATTAGATTCTAAAACAGGTGTGTTAATCTTGAACTTGCTTCAGGATATGAGCAACAATAAAAACACCACAGTCGTGATTGTAACTCACAATGCAATACTGGCGGAGGCCGCCGATAAGGTTATCAGAATCAAAAACGGCCAGATAGAAAGTATTGTTGTTAATGAAAATCCGCAAAAGGTCACTGATTTGGAATGGTGAGCTATGCTTTTCAAAAAGATGTTGAGAGACATCCGGAAGCATAAAACCCAATTTTTATCTATTTTTTTAATGGCATTTTTAGGAGTTTTTGTCTTTTCGGGTGTCGGCGGAGAATCAGTAGGCCTTGAAGTTAATATAGATAACTTTTATGAGGACACTAACCTGGCGGACGGTTGGATTTATTCAGCCAATATAAGTGACTTGTTTTTATATCAGGTTGACTGTTTGGGTGCAACCACACAAATGGAAAGGCAGCTGGTGGTCGATTCGGTGGCGGACTTTGATAATGATCCGGACATTACCTTGCACTTTGTGGAAAACAATACGATATCCAAGTTTTATCTGCTTGAAGGTGAAAAATTGGATGTCAATGACAGTGAAGGCGTATGGCTGGATAAAAGTTTTGCAGATGCTAAAGGTCTGAAAGTTGGGGACAACATTTCCTTTGAGTTTCAAGGATATGAAATAGAAAAGGAAATTAAAGGATTGGGATATTCTCCGGAATATGTTTATCATGCATCCACTTCATCTGTCATTCCTGATTTCAACAAAATAGGCTTCGCATACCTGTCTTATAAAGCATTTCCAATGGATAATGTGTCTTATAACGTTTTGAATGTTAAATTTGATGGAACACCTGAAAACTATGAAGATTTATTGTCATATCATATGGACGGGTATTACAGCTCATTTATTCCGATGTCAGAACATTCAAGTGTCAGTCAGTTTTCAGAAGAAATGGACCAGCACAGAATGATGGGCGATATTTTCCCGGTTGTATTCATTTTGATTGCAATGTTGATTCTTTTGACAACAATGACAAGGATAATTGCACACCAAAGAACTCAAATAGGTATCTTAAAAGCCAGCGGATTTAAAAACCGTTCCATAATATTTCATTATGTTTCCTATGGGTTCTTGCTGGTTTTGATAGGTTCAATTTTAGGTTTGATTGTTGGGCCGATGACATTGCCGCAGCTTTTCTATCCTTCAATGAGTGCAACATATAAAATGCCTTCATGGGATCCTGCATGGAGCATGAATTTTGTCTATGTGGCAGCATTGATGGTCATAATGGCATTGGCGGTTTCATATTATGCCGCAAAAAGCATTTCAGATGAAAAGCCTGCTGATACAATAAGGCCAAAAGTGCCTAAGCTTTCTTCATCAGGCTTTGTTGAAAGATTGGGTATGTGGAAACATTTGTCATTCAATGCACGGTGGAATTGGCGTGATGCCAAAAGAAACAAGTTCAGGGCACTAATGACAATCATTGGTGTCATCGGATGCAGTGCACTTCTGATATGTGCATTCGGAATGTATGATGGAATGAATGATTTAAAGGAATGGGAATATAATCAAATCAATCATTACGATTCAAAATTAGTGATAGAAGAAAATGCAACAGATTCTCAAATAGATAGTGTTGCTGAAGATGTAAATGGTGATAAAATAATGGAAGGAGCTATTGAAATTGAATCTGACAACGCTAAAAAATTGGCTTCACTACTGGTGTTGAACAGCACTGATTTGATAACTCCAACTGATTATGACTGGAACAAAATAGAAATTGCAGATGATGAAGTGTCAATATCCCAGAAAATGGCTGACATGTTGGGAGTTAAAGTTGGAGATACTGTAAAATGGCACATGATGGGTTCAGACAAATGGGTTAAAACAAAAATCGATAAAATCCATGCAGACCCGATATCACAGGGATTCATAATGTCTGCCGATAAGCTAGAAGATCTGGATTTAAACTACACTCCAACAAGCATTGTCACAGCACAGCATATCAACCAAAGCTATGATGGGGTTAAAGCGGCAAATTCAATGAAGGATATGACTTCAAGTTGGGATGAGCTGACAGAATCAATGTGGCTTTTAATCTACATCTTAATATTCTTCGCATCTCTTTTGGCAGTGATAGTTCTTTATAATTTGGGTTTATTGTCATTTACAGAAATCGAAAGGGAGATTGCAACACTTAAGGTTTTAGGATTTAAAAGTGGCGCCCTTAGAAGATTGCTGTTAACACAGAACCTGTGGTTTACAGCTATAGGGTTTATATTGGGTCTTCCTGTCGGTTATGCTATTTTAGCAGTAATGTGGGAATCATCTGGAGATTCATTTTACATATTGCCTTCCATATCCCTTACAAATTTCATATTGACTGCACTGATAACCTTTGCATTGTCAATCATTGTAAACTTGATGTTTTCAAGAAAAATCAAGGGATTGGATATGGTCGAATCACTTAAAAGCGGTGAGTAGGTTCTCCTATTCACACTCACTTAGTGACAAAATATTTAAAAGGGAGTATTTGAAACTCTTAATTAGGTGATTTGATGATTGAAGTTACTGCCGAGTCAAAATATATGGATTTGTTGAATGAATTTCCACTTTTAAAAACAGACCTTGTTAAGAAAAACCATAAATTCAGGTTTTTGGTAACTCCTATGGGAAAAATTTCTCTATGGGAAGCTAATCTTGAAGAGGTAAGCGAACACGTTGAAATGAGTGTCGATGAAACAGTTTTGCTTTTCAGTGAACTGATTAGTTCCTATTAACTTTTTTTTGAAGATTTTTCAATTAATTTTTAAAGTTTTGTTTACTTATTTTTTTTTTTTTTTTTTTAATGATGTAAACAAATTTTGTCTAAGAAGAAAACGACGATGAAAGTCAGGATTTATTGGCTAGTAGTGAAAACGATTCAGTGTTGAGTCAAGATGGATCAAGTGAAGTTCTATCCACATATGGTGTTACATATAAGGACTACTCCATTGACTTTGAGGATAGCTATAAGATTTCATCAACAACTGGCGGGAAAATAACTTATTATATTGACCCTTGCAAAGTCAATGGGTACTATGCATATAATTTTTATTTTGAAATATATCAAGAGGATAATGACGAGGATTTGCATTTCGTTAAAAATATAACCTATTTCTACAGCACTACAGACAGAACATCCCGATATTATGCTTACACATTCGCCAAAAATTTCCTTCTTCCTGGAGAATATGTATTGGCAGCAATCAATGACTATGATGATAAGGTAATGGATGTGGCAACTTTAAAAGTTAGTGGAACTGAAGTAATCACTCCTACAAGTGCTTACAGCGCATATTATAATTCCGGTAAAAAGATGACCGTCACAGTCAAGGACAAAGTCACAGGAAAGCTACTGAAATACGTTAAAATTAATGCAGTATTTTCAAACGGTAAGAAGACCGTAACAAAAACATATTCCACCAACGCCAAAGGTAAGATTTCCTTCGTACCTCCTGTCGGCTTCGGAACATGGACAGTCACTTTCTCATCAGGAATGAGTTATATTAAAGCATCATCCGTTAAAAAGAAAGTTGTTGTCAAAAAATCCAATGTTGCTATTAAAGCTTATGGCGTTAGAGGATATGAAGGTTTGAAAGTAACTCTTAAAGCTGTTGTAAAAAGTCAGGGCAAAAACGTTAAAGAAGGCACAGTCACATTCATACTCAACGGTAAATCTTACGTTGCCAAAGTTAAAAACGGTGTTGCAACTAAAAAGATTGCATTGCCTGCATCAAAAGTATACAGATATTATGCAATATTTAAAGGAAGCAACTTCAACAGTCCTAAAAAGACTTATGCAACTGCAGTATCACTAAAAAGATATGCTACTAAAATACTCGCTAGAAATGTAGCTGCTTATCGTTCCACAGCTTCCTATCCATGTATGTGGGTGTAAGAACCACCACTGGTGCGATAGTCAATACAGGAATATTGCAGATTAATGGTAATAATTATAAGCTCAATAAATATGGATTGGTTAAAATCTCTTTGCCTATGGACATGACCTATGCGGGAATGAATGGATTCTATTCCACAATCTACTATAAAAAGGCAGCTTCTAAATTATACACCATCAGATACATTCCTTCCACTATCCAATTCAAAGCCAGTGCTGCAAAAATAAAATATACAGAACTGTATAGATGTACTTCATGTGGAAAAACAACCTCTCATGCGCATTCTGACGGCAGAGTGTTTATAGTATCTTAAATTATATTTATGTTAAGGGGATTGATTCCTCTTAATATCTTATTTTTTTTAGTTTGAATTTTTGGTCAAATTTGCCGTAAGACATCTATTTTTTCCATTTTGGGTAATTTTTAACAAATTATTAATATCATTTAAAATAGATTAACTATCATTAGGTATGTTTTACCTATCATTTAATTAGTTTTTAAAAGGGGAAAATATGTATGCGAAAAAAACAGTTTTGGTACTAATCCTATTATTGGTTAGTATCTGCACGATATCATCCGTCAGCGCGGCCGACAACGTGACTGACGTTGTAGCAACTGATGCTGATGTGGATGATGTAGCGATTTCTCTTAGCGAAGAGGTAAGTGATGACGCTGAAAGTCAAGACGTATTGGCCAGCAATGATGATGATTCTTCGTTAGCTAAAGCAGAATCAAGTGATATCCTTTCAGTTATGAATGCTAATTCTAATTTGTATTCTGTAAATCTTGAAGATAGTTATGAAATTTCTGGAAAAAATGGTGGAAATGTAAGGTATTACTTAACTCCTTATACTGCCTATTCTCCAATTTATGGGTCATGGGCGGCATATAATTTCAAGTTTGTACTATATCCTGGAGGTACTTCCAAATCATCTCCTGTTAATTTGGGTACTGTTGCAAGTGATTCTGACACTGCATCAGGATATCGTTACCTTAAGTTCAATGCAGGATCAATTGCTCCAGGTACATATGTTTTAAAAGCCATAAATACTTATGATAATGTGGTTATGGATTCTGCGACTTTAAAAGTCAGTGGAAATGCAGAAATAACTGCTACAGATTATAATCAATATTACAATTCCGGTAAAAAAATGTTTGTTACAGTTAAGGATAAGGATACAGGCTCACCTGTCAAGTATGCTAAAATAAAAGTGGTCTTTTCCAAGGGGAAGGATACCGTAACAAAATATTATACAACCAATGATAAAGGTCAATTTTCATTCATTCCTCCTGTTGGCATCGGAACATGGAGTGTTGTATATTCTTCAGATGTTAGCCATATAAAGGCCAGTGCAGTTACAAAAAAAGCAACCATTAAAAAATCTGATGTAGTTGTTAAGGCTGTTCCTATCAAATATTATGAAGGATTGGCTGTAACTCTTAAAGTGACTGTAAAAAGCCAAGGCAAAAATGTCAAAGAGGGTACTGTAACATTTGCATTTAACGGTAAGACTTACAAGGTAGCTGTAAAAAACGGTGTGGCAACCAAAAAGGTCACATTGCCTAAATCTAAAATATTCAACTATTATGCGAAATTCACTGCTGGAAAGAACTTTGTCAGTCCTAAAAAGGCTTCTGCAAAAGTCATCTCCATGAAAAGATATGCAACCAAATTGCTTCTTAAAAAAGTGAATGTCTATTATCGTAGTATTCAGGCTGCCAAAACACCGTTCTATGTATTTGTAAGAACTGCTGACGGTAAAGTTGTTCCTGGAGGTAAAGTTAAAATTATAGATTCAGTCAATGTTAATAGATATGGAATCGCTAAGTTTTACCTGCCTACCAACTTGGGTTATCTCGGAACCCAATTCATGGTAGTCCACTACTTCAAGAAGGTTGCAACAAAAATATACACTGTCCAGTACATTCCGGCTTCCAAGGCATATAAACCAAGCACTACAAAAGTGCTGTTCAGAGAATTCTATAGATGTACACAGTGCGGAAGGACAACTTCTCACGAGCATTCAGGTACAACAATTATAGTATCTTAAAGTATGTTTCTGTTAAGGGGATTGATTCCTCTTAATTTCTAATTTTTTTTAAATTCATATATATTTTAATTTTAAATATCATAGTTTTAACTAAACAGTCAATGTCAATGCGGTTCAACATTTAATATATGGCATTTTAAGCTCAACAAAGTCATTTTAATGAACTCTTTAATCATTTTGGTGTAACTTTTTATATTTCGTTTTTCTAATATTATAATATGTCACTGTCTAAAAAAATGCTGAGGGATATTAAAATCAACAGGACACAGTTCATTGCGATATTTCTAATGGCATTTTTAGGCATCTTTGCTTATTGCGGAATATACGGTGAGTATTACGGCCTTGTGCAAACTTCCAATGACTATTATGCCCAAACCAATATGGCTGATGGCTGGATTTACAATACTACTTTTGATGACCCATCATTGGATAAAATAAATGAATTTTCAACACAAACAGATCGGCAGGCAGTTATTCAGTCAGTGGCGGATCTTGAAAACAAGCCCGATA
The DNA here is from genome assembly GCF_030539555.1 of Methanobrevibacter sp. Classification (GTDB taxonomy): domain Archaea; phylum Methanobacteriota; class Methanobacteria; order Methanobacteriales; family Methanobacteriaceae; genus Methanocatella. The sequence continues at coordinate 27,589 of NZ_JAUNXX010000004.1, forward strand.
TCAGGCTGCACTTTGTTGAAAATGCAACGATATCGAAATTTTATGTTGAGGAGGGAAATGAATTTGACCCTTCGGATGCATCTGGAGTATGGATGGATAAACGTTTTGCAGATGAGCGAAATTTAAACATTGGGGACAATATCACTTTCAAATTCAATGATTTGGAAATTACAAAAGAAATCAAAGGGATAGGATATTCTCCGGAATACATCTATGAATCATCCCCTAATTCATTGACTCCTGATTTTTCCCAAATCGGATTTGCTTATCTTTCACATGATGCATATCCTAATGACTTGGAATATGATACGTTACTTGTTAAATACAACTGCTCCGACAATGATTTTAAGGACAAGCTGGATGATTCAATTAGCTATTTGTCATTCACCAAAAAGGAAGACCAGATTAGTGTTGCCAAATTTTCCGATGAAATGGCACAGCACAAAATGATTGGGGACGTTTTCCCAATAGTGTTTATCTTAGTAACGTTTCTAACGCTCCTCACAACAATGACAAGGATTGTGACACATCAAAGGACTCAAATTGGAATACTGAAGGCTGTAGGTTATAGGAATAAAACAATAATCCTGCATTATGTCTCTTATGGATTTTGGCCGGTTCTGGCTGGAGCCATATTGGGATTGATTACCGGACCTATGATAATTCCGCAGATGTTTTATCCGACAATGGCTGCTACCTACAGCATGCCAAGCTGGAATCCTGGATTTGACATGATTTTTATTTACGTGGCAGCATTGCTGGTTGTTTCATCTGTTTTTGTCACGTATCTGTCATGTAGAAGAATTTCAAAGGAAAATCCTGCAAACACTTTAAGACCAAAAGCCCCTAACACTTCTTCAAATACATTCATTGAAAAATCAGGACTTTGGAGACATTTAAGTTTTAATCTTCGATGGAACTGGCGTGATGCAAGAAGAAACAAGTTCCGCGCATTAATGGCAATAGTGGGTGTTATGGGGTGTGTCGCACTTTTGATTGCGGCATTCGGCATGAATGATTGCATGGAGGATTTAAAAACATGGGAATATGATGATATCAGTCATTTTGAATCAAAGCTACTGCTTTCAAGTGAAGCTAATCCTCTGGAAGTGTATTATATTTTAAATTATACAAACGGCAGCTTTATCATGCAGCAGTCAATTGAAATTAAAGCTAATGACATGGAAGACACGGTAACGCTTTTGGTTTCAAATAACACTGATCTGATTTCATATACTGATGATAATAAAAATCCGATTGAGATTGATGAAGGGGATGTCTCAATATCCGCTAAACTTGCTGAGAGGTTTAATTTATCAATAGGAGACACGATTCGTTGGCATATTGTTGGAAGTGATGAATGGGTAAGTTCCAAAATAGGTCAAATCCATTCCGAACCGGTTTCACAAGGTTTGATTATGTCTCCGGATACATTGGAAGACCAGGGTCTAAATTTCACACCAACAAACATTATAACCCAAGACAAATTCTGTGAAAAATACGATTCCATCAAATCCGTTTCAACTATTGACGGCCTTAAAAAAAGCTGGGACCAAATAACAACATCCGTAATGATGATGGTTTATGTGGTGACATTTGTTGCCGTGGCACTGGCAATTCTGGTTTTATATAATCTGGGCATTTTATCATTCACAGAAATGGAGCGGGAAATCGCAACTCTAAAGGTCTTGGGATTTAAGACAAATGTCTTGAGGAAGTTACTCTTAACTCAAAACATAATCTTTACGGCTATTGGATTTATTTTAGGAATTCCACTTGGATTTTATTTCATGACATTGATGATGAATGCCGCAGGAGATTCCCTTTATTATATTCCAACTTTAACCTGGGGAAACATACTTCTGTCTGCTTTCATAACATTTACAATATCAATTGCGGTCAATTTATTGTTTTCAGATAAAATCAATGTTTTGAACATGGTTGAAGCTCTAAAAGATGTTGAATGATTACGGAAGTGCTGTTGTTTCAATCAATCGAATATTAATATTTAATATGATGTCAGATAATTAAATGGTGATGATATGATAAGGATTTCGTAGGTTATTTTTAAGGTTTGGTCATTTTCATAATTGGAATTCCATTTGTGATGTATTTGGTCTCCGCAAGTCCAAATCTGGATGAAATTACTTTAATTCGATGGGTTATATTTAGCATATTGGCAGTTGTAGGAATCGGATTAAGTGTTGGGTCAATCGTTTATATGAAAAGGTTGGTCAGGGCAATCCCTTTGATGCATTCAATCATGAAGTCGTACCGAGAACAACTTTTCTGATGACTCAAGGACCTTATGGAATATGCAGAAATCCGATGCTTCTAGGGGTTTTCATTTATCACGTTGGAGTGTTTGCGGCATTACTTTCAATAGGAGCATTAATTGTTTTCATGATTGAAGTTTTGATAATAAATGTCCAAGTTAAAAAAGAGGAGCAACGTCTCAAAAGAGATTTCGGAAAAGATTATGAGGATTATGTGAAAAATACTGATAGGTTTTTACCTTAATAATGCAAGAATGCCTCGATTTCTTTAAGTCGAGGATGAATTGCACTGTATGGGGAGAGTATGATTACTTTTCATGTGCTCTCTTGCTGATTTTTTATATGTGTTGATTGGTTTATATAATAAGTGTATGATTGTAAATAAAGGTTTGGTGGTGAGGTTGTATCCTGGTGAGGACATGGTCAATGTTCTTAATCAGAAATATTGGTAATGCTCGTTTCACCTGGAATCAACTCTTGGATGAGTACCAGAAGACATATAAATTGTTTAAACAAAATGGATATACTCGTTTAAAGTGCAATATGACTACCTTCAACACCATGTTAAATATGCTTAAAAAAAGCTATGACTTTCTCTATCGCAGTGAGTCTAGTAGTTTGCAGCAGGTTTATCGTGATTTATTGAATGCTTTTAAAAAGTTTTTCAATGAAGGTGCCGGTTATCCGTGTTTCAAATCTAAAAAACACCATAAACAATCATTCAGAATACAAAACAATAATAATATCAAAATAAAAGACAACATGATTGTTCTGCCTAAAATCGGATCAATATATTATCGAACAAGTAAGGAATACAAGAGAATATTGAACAGCAATGAAATCAAAATAAACAATGTCACAATAAAAAAAACAGAATGGTAAATATTATGCTGTATTCAATGTTGAAATGCCTGTAGAGTCTTTTGATAAAACATTCTTGAGCGTGGGAATTGACTTGGGATTAAAAACATTAGCAACTCTAAGCAACGAACTAAAGATAACCAATTTAGACCTAACTTACGAGAACAAAATGATAAAAAAATACCAAAAAACACTCTCAAGAAAAAAAATACAACAGTAACCGATACCAGAAAGTCCAAAAAACATATTGGAAATGGATAGACAAAAAAAATAATAAAATAAAAGACTCATACCATAAACTAAGCCACTACATAGTAAAATTTTATGATATAATCTGCATGGAAGATTTAGATATCAAAGAAATGTTCCAAGACCAGAATCAAAGCAGCAAACTACAAAAAATAGGATTAAGATCATTAGTGGACAAAATACACTACAAAGCACAATGGTATGGTAAAGAATTCATTCAAATCAGCAGATGGTTTGCATCAAGCAAAAAATGCCACCAATGCGGATACTACAATAAAAATCTCAAAAGAGAAGAACGAGAATGGACATACCCCGAATGCGGAGCACACCATGACAGGGACGTGAATGCATCAAAAAACATACTGTTGGAAGGTTTGAGAATATATCATGAAAATTTAGTGAACCTCAGGGACTGGGGGGATAGAACGGTAATCCTAGAAGCATTAGCATCTACAGCCCGTGAAGTAAGAATCCTCGAGCTCCACAGCTCGAGGTAGTTCAACAAAATTATGAGTGATTATGGATAACAAAAACGTAAAATTAATGAGAGGAGAGCCAGAAATAGCTATCAAAAAGTTAGTCATTCCCATAATAATCTCCATGCTTATAACAGCATCATATAATATTATTGAGGATATGTTGAGTGTTGGTATGGGTAGGATACTATTGTATGCATAGGATTCATCAATCCGATTAATGATATTTGTTGAGTTTTTGATAGGAGTTTGGTAGGTCTTGCAGGTGGCTTAAACTTCTTGTCTGCAGGATATGCTGTTAAAAGTTAATCCATGTTTTCAGCGAAAATGATATTAAATTATAATGATAGAAATAGTAATGGTGATTTCCATGGAAGATGTATATGACTGGAAAGGTTTAAATGGACAATTAGTCACATTTAAAAAAGAGGTGGGAGATGCCGAAAAAATCACATTCATTGGATCTCCTAGCGTTTGCACTCCATTTGCAGAGTTTCTCTCTTATGTCGTTAGAGATAAGGAGACTCATTTCATACCTTTATTGGATATTGATGAATGCCATGAATTTGAGTCTAAACCATATGCTATGGTTTTAAAGGACGAAGTGTCTGATCCCCATGGCTCTGATGCTGTTGTATTGTTGGGTGGTCTGTCCATGCCAAAATACGACGTCGATACTGATGAGCTGAATGACTTAATTAAGGAAATTCTAAAGGAAGACGGGCAGATTATCGGAGTTTGTTTTATGGACATGTTCACCAAAGCAGATTGGCTTGACAAGATCGATTTTGACTGCATAATCGACGGAACATTGATTGGTGTTGTTAAAAAATAATTTCTTTAAAGGGGTTTTCAAATGAAAAAAAAGACAGCTATTGCATTTGTAATTTTGCTTCTGGCTATTCTGTCGTTGGTTTCGGTTTATTCCACAGATGTCAATTCAACTGACGACATAAATAAGACTAGTTTAAATGTGTCCTCTGAAGGTCCAAAGGATTTGGGGGCGATTATTCAGGACATTAAAACTCTTGATTGTTATAAAGGATATGACAATGATACTTTGAAATGGATGGAATCATTAAGTTCAAGGTATGTTTTTCTTTCAAACGGTTCATTTGTTGTGATGAGTAAAGAAGATGCCTCTCAACTCGAGTCAATATATGTCACTGATGCATATATAGACGAGTTCATTGATTGTAAAATTATTGAAAACCGTTCTTTAGGAGATGTTAAGTACCCTAGAGATATTTTACTGGTCGAAGACGTAAAATACATGGGTCAGGAGATTCATTACCTTCAGGCGTAATGGGTCTTAGTTTATTTTTTTGACAATTACATATCACAATATCATGATATGACAACATTTAAATACATAAACATATCATAATATGTAAATATATAATATATGTGATGATAATGAAAAAAGATAATCTTGAAAATAAAAATGATGATGTATGTGAAGTATTCGATTCACATGAAGATGCAGTTGCCCGTGTAAAAGAGAGGATGCCTTCAGAAGATGAATACTCTGATTTATCAGAATTTTTTAAAATATTTGGAAATCCAACAAGATTAAAAATTATTTCACTGCTTTGTGTTGAAGATTTATGTGTATGCGATATCTGTGAAGCACTGGAATTAAACCAGACAACAGTTTCAAATCAGTTAAGAATATTGCGTGCAAACAATATTGTCAAATACCAAAAAGAAGGAAAAATGGCAAGATATTCACTGACAGATTTACACATTGAAATGATTTACAAAGTAGGTCTAGAACATATATTAGAATAATTTTTAATTGGTGATAATATGGTGGAAAATAGATGTTATGATTCAGATTGCGCTGATGAAAACTGCCGCAATCCAAAACATTACAATTACATCTGTTTTGACCCAAAATGTGAATATATTCACTGTGAAGATTCTAATCATTATAATAAACAGTTATTAAAAGATTTTCAAAAAAATACTGATTTAAGTGTATATGATCATAGAGAAGAGATTGATTATGATGAAGACGTAGATATAAGTCTTTGTGGTTGTCCTGATTGTGCAGATGACGACCACGACCATGAGCATCCTGATCACAATCATCATGGTCACGAGCATGAGCATAATCATGAGCATGAGCATGGACATGGGCATCATGATCACGTTCATCATGGTCACGAGCATAATCATGAGCATGAGCATGGACATGGGCATCATGATCACGTTCATCATGGTCACGAGCATGAGCATAATCATGAGCATAGTCATGAAGAGGATACATGCACGGATGATGATTGCGGATGCCATGACCATGACCACGCAGATGATGTTGAATTCAGCCTTTGTGGTTGTCCTGATTGCGCAGATGACGATGACCATGGTCATGAACATAGCCACGGAGATGGCGAATTGCTTGCAGAAGGAAAACCTCTAATTTATAACAGACCTATTCAAATCATTGTTGCAAGCGGTCTTTTATTCCTGTTTGGTCATATTTTGGAATTCTTATCATTTTCTCCAACAGTTGTTACTGTTGTGTATATGATTGGTGCTGTAATTGCAGGTTATGAAATTGCAATTCTGGCTTATAATTCGTTAGTCAAAAGACACACTGTCGGACCTGCAATGTTAATGTGCATTGCATGTGTCGCTTCTTTTATTATAGGTCATCCTGAAGAGGGTGCAGCAGTAACATTCCTTTACTATATTGCAGAATTTTTAGAAGACTATGCCGAACATAGGGCGAAAAGATCAATCAAATCGCTGGTTGAAATTGCCCCTGATACTGCAAGAGTTAAGGTGGAAGACAAAGAAGAAATCAGAAATGTTGATGAAGTAAACATAGGTGATATTGTCATCGTTAAACCTGGTGATAAGGTGCCGTTGGACGGTGAGGTCATTTTGGGTTCATCTTCAATCAATCAGGCTTCCATTACTGGTGAAAGTGTTCCTGTTTTAAAGAAAGTCGGTGACAGTGTCTTTTCAGGAACTGTTAATGAGGACGGATACTTGGAAATTAAAGTAACCACCGCAGCTAAGGATTCAGTCATCTCAAAGATTGTAACTCTGGTTAAAAGGTCACAGCTCAACAGGTCTGAAACAGAATCTCTGGTTGAAAAAGTTGCTAAGTACTACACTCCAATCATGATGGTTGCAGCGGCTATCGTAGCATTCGTTCCACCATTGCTGTTTGGCCAAAACTTGACTGACTGGGTTTACAAGGCTCTTTCACTCTTGGTAATTTCATGTCCTTGCGCATTCTTAATTTCAACTCCGGTCGGAATGGTTTCTGCGATTACTTCAGCTACCCGCAACGGTGTTATCATTAAAGGAAGTACCTATGTTGAAGAAATGCGTAATGTAAAAGCAGTCATATTTGATAAAACTGGTACATTAACAGAAGGAAAACTTGAACTGAGTGATGTTGAAGTTCTCGATGATGCATACTCCAAAGAGGATGTTGTTAAAATTGCAGCTTCTCTTGAATTCCAGTCTTCCCACCCGATTGCTCAGGCAGTTGTCAGTTATGCTGATGAAAACAGCATTGTTTTTGACAGTATCGAAGAGTTTAAAAACGTTCCGGGTAAGGGAATTGTAGCAAGCATTAACGGTGAACAGTTCTACGCCGCAAACGAATCACTGATTGAAGGATCCGGCTTTGACATCTCACGAGAAGACATTAACAGATACTCTGCTGAAGGCAAGACCCTGATATTCGTTGGAAATGCAGAAAAGGTATTGGGTATAATTACTGTATCTGATAAGATAAGGGATAATGCATCTGAAGTTATTGCAGATTTAAAAGAGCAAGGGGTGCAGACCGTCATGCTTACCGGTGATAACAAAATTGCAGCCAAAAGCGTTGCATCACAAATCGGAATTGACTATGTTTATTCTAATTTAATGCCTGAAGATAAGTTGAACATCCTGGATACAATCAGAAACAAATTCGGTGATGTTGCAATGGTTGGTGATGGAATAAACGATGCTCCTGCTCTGGCACGTGCAAACATAGGTATTGCGATGGGAGCGGCAGGTTCAGATGTGGCTATTGAAACAGCAGACGTTGCGCTGATGCAGGATGACATATCAAAACTTCCGTATTTGTTTGCATTAAGCCGTAAAACAATGAGAATCATTAAGGAAAATATCTCTGTTGCGATTGCAGTAAAATTACTGTGTGTAGTGCTTGCGGTTTTAGGTATCATCACATTGATGATGTCTGTCGGTTTCGGTGATTTGGGGCTAACCCTTTTGGTTATATTGAACTCATTTAGAATTGGAATGGTGAAAGACCCACTATTCTAATCTCTCTTTTTTTTTAATTTTCAAACCTCTTTTTTTCAATATTTTTTTCATAAAATTGATTTTAGTTTGTAATATTGCTTTCACATTGTAATATTATCTTTATTTATTACAAAAAGCTTATCATAATGAAAACTCAATGAATTAATAGATTATTATTTGATAAATTTAAAAAGAGGTTTTTAAATGGATAAAAATGAGATAACAAGGACTTTATTGTATGTTGGTGAAGAAGGTGAAGTGTCTATGGATGTTATCATAGACCATGAAAGAGAGACTATGTGGGCAACTCAGAAAACAATGGCTGAAGTGTTTAATGTAAAAGTTCCTGCAATAAGTAAACATTTGAAAAATATTTTTGAAGAGGGGGAATTAATTAAAAATTCAGTTGTTTCCAAAATGGAAATAACTGCATCAGATGGTAAAAAATATAATACAAATTTCTACAATCTCGATGCAATTATCTCTGTAGGTTACAGAGTAAACTCCAAAAACGCAACACATTTCAGAATTTGGGCCACTGGTGTATTAAGGGAATTTATCATTAAAGGTTTTGTATTGGATGATGAGCTGTTGAAAAATGGTTCAAGATTTGGAAAAGACTATTTCCATGATTTGCTTGAAAGAATTCGTGAGATAAGAGTTTCTGAAAGGCGGTTCTATGAAAAACTAACGGATTTGTATGCAACTAGTCATGATTATAACAAAAATGCTGAAATTACTAGAGAATTCTATGCAAAAGTTCAAAACAAACTTCATTATGCAATATCTGGAATGACTGCTCCTGAAATAATCAGAAATCGTGCAAGTAGTGATAAGGAGAATATGGGATTAACCTCCTGGAAGCATTCTCCTGAAGGTAAAATACAGTTGAGTGATACTAAAATTGCTAAAAATTATTTGACTGAAGAGGAATTGGCTGAACTCAACAAACTTGTAGAATTGTATCTCAATTTTGCCGAACTTCAAGCAACACGGGAAATCCCTATGAGTATGAAAGATTGGGCAAATCAATTGGACAAATTCCTGGATTTTGTTGGTTATCAGATATTGGAGGGAAAAGGAGAAATTAGTCGCAAAGAAATCAATGATTTTGTCAAAGGGGAATTTGACAAGTTCAGACCAATCCAGGATAAATTATACAAGTCTGATTATAATGAATTTGAAGAAAAAACTAGAAAGTTATTAAATAAGTAATTTTATATTTGAATAGATTTTAATATTTACTTATGCAAAGTAATGATAATTCAAATAGTGTAGACATAATGCTTGGAAATCCAAAAAAGGCATTGATAAGCATGTCTATACCTTTAATTATCTCATTACTCATTTCCAGCTTATACAATCTTATCGATGCGGCTTGGGTGTCCGGTTTGGGAGCCGATGCACTTGCTGGTGTTGGGTTTTTCACACCAATATTTATGATTTTAATAGGTTTCGGCAACGGCCTTGGAGCAGGTTCTGCTTTTGCAATATCAAAATATATAGGCGAAAACAATAAACTGAAGGCGGATAATGCATCCATTCATTCTATTTTAATTGATATTATCGCATCAGTTATAATAACTGTTTCTCTTTTTGTTTTGCTTGTTCCAATATTGAATGCAATGGGTGTAGATCAAACCATTTCTTATGCAACAGATTATGGAAATATAGTTGTTTTGGGCTCAATATTCATAATCCTTTCAAATGCTCTTTATGGAATTTACAGAGGTGAAGGAGATTCGACCAGGCCGATGTATGCTATGATTGCATCAGCTATTTTGAACATGGTTCTTGATCCTATTTTTATTTATACGTTAAATATGGGAGTTAAAGGAGCTGCCATTGCAACATTAATATCAGCAATTTCTGTAATTCTGATTTTGCTTTATTGGTTTTATATTAAAAATGACACTTACTTGAAGCCGGTTTTATCTAATTTCAAATATAAAAAGGAAATCGGGTTTGATATTATTAAAGTTGGTCTTCCCGCAAGTATCCAGCTTTTAAACAATGCGTTTTTTGCAGCAGTCTTTTCTGCACTTCTTGCGTTTTTATCATCAACAGATTCTGTAGCTGTTTATTCGACAGGATGGAGGATTGTAATTATAGGAACAACTCCAATTTTAGCTATCGGAACAGCCCTAATCAGTGTCATTGCAGCAAATTACGGTGCCAAAAACTATAAAAACATTCAAATCGCCCACAGGCATGCAATGAAAATCTCAATAATATTTGCTTTTGCGGTTGCAATCCTGACCAATGTGTTTGCCGGAGATATCGCTTCAATATTCGCTTCCAGTGGAAGCAGTGTAAGGATAGCTTCTGAACTTACAAGTTTTTTGGCTTGGATTGTAATATATTATCCTACAATGGCTGTTGGTGTAGCTTCAACTTATGTTTTCCAGGGTCTCGGTAAAGGAATAACTGCAATGTTTCAGACAATCATGAGGGAAACAGGATTTACAATATTCTTTGCTGTATTACTAGGTGTTGTTTTGAATTATGGTGTATGGGGAGCATGGATGGGTATTGTTTTAGGTGAAATAATTTCAAATAATATTACTTTAATCTGGGCTGATTGGGAGATTAAAAAGCTTTTGAAAAAATAGAATGAATAATAAGAGATCGCTCCCTTATTAATCAACTTTGTTTATGTCTTTTAGATAGATTACATCGTCACATATTGTATTTACCAAATCCATGTCGTGACTTACAAGCAGAAATCCCATATTTCTTTCTTTAACTATCTTTAATACGGAATCCAGGATTTGTACTTGTGTTATTGCATCCAGCATTGTTGTCATTTCATCAGCAATTAGGAATTTTGTCATAGGATTTAGTGACCTCAAAACGGAGAATCTTTGCAGTTCTCCTCCAGAAAGTTCCTGCGGAAATCTGGTAAGCCAAGATTTCTGAATACCGAAGTCCTCAAGAAGGTCATCTGGAACTTCCCATGATTCGCCTAATACACTGTCCATTTTCCACTTTGGATTCATAACTTTTTCAGGATGTTGGTAAATTAACTGTACTGGGCAAAACCCTTTTTTTGGGAGTTCTTCACCGTTTAAAGTAACTCTACCATCAAATTTTTGAACATGGCCTGAAAGAATTTTACACAATGTTGACTTCCCGCTTCCACTATCTCCAACTAAACCGGTTACTTTATTATTGTCCAGATATATGTCTATATCTTTTAATATGTAGTTTTTAGCTGAAGGGTATTTAAATGAAATATTCGAACCAATAAGTTCCATCTTATGCACCTTCCTCATATTTAAAACATCTGACTTTTTTATTTCCTATGCCGATAAGTTGAGGCCGTTCACTCTTACATCTGTCGAATGCCATTTCGCATCTGTCGTAGTATGGGCATCCGTTTGGTATTTCGCCGTGTAGTGGTTGGTGGCCTTTGGTCAGTTCGAATCCGTTTGCAGGCAGTGCTTTGTATAGTGCTTTGGTGTATGGGTGGAGCAGGTTTTCTCCATCTCCTGTGAAGTCTTCTTTCAGTGCTATTTCGATTACGTATCCTGAGTAGAATATTCCTATTCTGTCTGCTACTTCCAGTGCGGCGTGTATGTCGTGTGTGATTAGGAGTACTCCGATTCCGTCTTTTTTCATGTGTTTGAAGTGATTTAATGTTTCCTGTACTGTTTTTTCGTCCAGTCCTGGTGTTGGCTCATCTGCTACGACGAGTTTTGGATCAGACAGTAGTGCTGTTGAGACGAGTACTCTTCTTGCCATTCCTCTGGATAGCTGGAAGGGGTACATGCCATCCACTTCGGGACCTAAATTATAATGCTCAAAGATTTCCCTTTGCTGTTGCTTTTTTTGTTTTTTCTCTTCTTCACTTTCGGTGTGTCCGATTGCCTGGTCGGATATTTTCATCAGAGGATCAAGGAAGTTCACGGATTGGGGCACAAGTACTATGTCCTTTCCCCTTATCGCCTCTTTATCTGCTTGTGACAATTCCTTTCCTTTGTATTTTATTTTTCCGTTTAGGTTTGCGTTTTCAGGCAGTATTCCGAATATTGCATGTGCAAGAAGGCTTTTTCCAGATCCGCTTGAGCCCAGTACTGCCAGTATTTCTCCTTCGGATATATCTAAAGTTAAATCGGTGATAACTTTTAAATCTCTTTGATTTAAACCTTTAGTATATTGAATGAATGAAATCGATACGTTTTCAACATCTAATAATTTCTCCATGTTATCACCTATTCATTTGCACTTGTCGGATCAAGTATTTTCTTGATATTTTCTCCGGCAATATCAAATAACAATACAATTATCAGTAATGCCAAACCAGGGAATAATGCCAGCCACCAGTCACCTGTTGCAAGATATTTCATTGATTCTGATAAAATAATACCGATTGCAGGCTCGTGTGGTGATAAACCGAATCCCAGGAATGTCACGCTTGCTTCGTGCATGATTGCATGAGGGAAAATTAAAATTGTTCCAACAATTATCTGAGTAATCACTAAAGGAATTATATGCTTTCTTGCAATCCAAATCTTTGATTTTCCAAATCTTTCGGATAATTTAACAAAATCGGATGTTTGGATTTGTTTGATTTCCGCTCTTAAAACTCTTGCAAGTGATGTCCAGTGTGTTACTGCAACACCCATTGATACACCAAAAGCTCCACCACCCAAAGCAATGGAAATTAAAATAATCAGCAGGATGTGGGGAATTGACAGGAATAAATCAATTAACCATGAAACTATGCCATCAAGGAACTTATTTGTACTTCCGATTAATGCCATGGCAATAGCGATTAAACTACTTAAAATTGATGCTGCAGCACCAATCTGCACACTTAATCCCAATCCTTTCAACGTACGTGTAAACATGTCTCTGCCCATCCAGTCAGTACCGAATAAATGTTCGAAGGATGGGGGTTGATTCATTGCTTTAAAATTTGTGGTAATGCTTCCTGAATCAATCAGTAAACTTGAAATCACAATAACAACCAATATAAACACGGTTATTCCGATGGTTAACAGAGTTTTAGTTCTTAAATTCATGTTTGCAATTGGATTATAAATACTGCCTTTTTCTGAGCTAACCATCTTCATTACTCTCCTTAATTCTTGGGTCTACGAAATTATAAATCAAATCAGCAATTAAATTACCACAGTATACAAATATTGCACTGAAAATTACAATTCCTAAGAGTAACGGCACATCACTTTTAAGACCTGCTGAAACCGCTGCCTGTCCTATTCCAGGATAAGTGAATATCTGTTCCACAAGTACTGTACCTCCGAATAATTCTGAAAATCCTAAAAACTGTAATGTAATTGCTGGAAGTAAAACATTTCTTATCCCATGTCTTTTAATTAAATTCCAACCACTTTCACCTCTTGCTTTTGCAAATAAGAAATAATCACTGTTCATTTCTTCAATCAATTTATCACGGGTGTATAATGCAATTGATGCTACTCCAACAATACTTAATGTGACCATTGGAAGTATTAAACGATTTAACCAATCCCAGAAGGTAACGCTGTCACTTAATCTTCCAATTGGAACTCCTAAACCTGTCGGGAACCATCCAAGATATACACTGAATATCATTAAAATGATTAATGCAATCCAAAAGACCGGTGCTGATTGTAAGATGTAACAATAAACTTTAATTGCTTTGTCAACAATGGTGTCTTTTTTGAATCCGGCTACAACTCCTAATAAAAATCCTAAAATTCCTGACAGTACCCATGAGGATAACATCAGTGCCAATGACGCCATAAATCTTTCTTTAATAACGTCGATTACAGGTATTCTGAATATAAGTGATGTTCCCAAATCACCTTTGGCGATGTTTCCTAACCAGTTGAGTATTTTTGTGGTTATCGGTTCATGGACACCCCAATATGCTTCTAATTTGGCTATCTGGTCTTGGGAAATAATAACATTGCTTATATATGTTTTTACAGGATTTATTGGAGACATGTCTATGAGTAAAAAGCTTAACAGGATGACAAAAATAAGCAAGATTGCAAATCTGACAATCTTTTTTCCTAAAAATTTCAATAATCTTTCATAGTTCATCTATAAAACTCCTATAAAAAGGGAAAAAGAGGTGAGTTAAATTATATGAAATTTAACTCATTAGTTCAACTGTCTATTTTTCTATTGAGGAAACACGGGTCCAATCGTATATGTTACCGAATATATCTCCTCCGTGTGGTTGAATGAGTGCTGTATCCGTGGATATGTTTAAACTTTCGTCAACAAAGTATCCATATTTGATTTCTCCAGCCCATAACCATGCAGCATCACCTTTAGGTGAAACACCTGTGCTTCCATCCCAAGAAGCAGCAGACCATTCAGCAAATGAGGAATTTCTGTCCATTCCCATAGCTTTGTCCATGTGAGCATCTACAACACTGTTGTTGTAGTGTCCTGGGTTTCCGATTCCGTCAGTGAAACTGCTGCTGTAATATTCACCTTTCATTGTTGAAGGGTCGGTTGAACCGTATCCCCATACAACAAGATCACTGTATTCATGTTTGTAAATTTCATCCCATTCTGCACCGGTTGCATTGATTTCTATTCCAAACTCTTTTGCTTGTTCACTAATCATTACAGCAATAGCTTGTCTTTCAGGTGCTGATGCGGAGTAGTATACATTAAGTGATGCTTTGGTACCGTTTTTCTCTACGATTCCATCGCCGTCAGTATCTTTCCATCCGGATGCATTTAAAAGTTCTTTAGCTTTTGTAATGTTACCGTCTTCGATTGCAGATTCGTTATTTGCCCATGGTAATGAGTGAGATACTCCATCGTAGTTAGGATATCCGAATCCGTTTAATGCTCCTTCAGCAATAGCGGTTCTGTTAATACCATAGTTTAAAGCTTGTCTTACTGCTTTGTCTGCGGTTACATTGTTACCTACAGGTGCGTCATCTTTCATTTCACCTGTGTTGTTGGTCATTGGGAAGGAAATACCTCTTACGTCAATGGTGTCTAGTAATTCCATTGTGTATCCGTCAACAGTTTCATTTGCGTATGCTAATGGTACTGCTGCAACATCCACTTCTTTGTTTTTAGCAGCATTGAATGCAGCTTCATTTTGTGCAAATAATATGGTTAATTTATTGAATTCAGGTTGTTTTCCATAGTAATCTGGGTTTTTCTCTAAGATTACTTGTTGGCCTTTGTCCCATTGTACGAATTTGTATGGTCCAGATCCGATTGGGTTGGATCCATAAGTTTCGTTGTTGTATGAATCAGATGGCACAATACCTAAGTATGCTAATTTATCAACAAATGATGAATCGGATTGGTTTAATTCAAATTTGACTGTAGTCTTATCTACTGCAGTAGCTTTAATGAAATTGCTGAAATCCAATTCGCTTGTTCCATTGTTTTTAGCTTCGTTATATGTGAATGCAACGTCTTCAGCGTCTAAAGTGGTGTTATCTGTAAATTTAACTCCATCTCTGATTTTTACAGTATATTCTGTAAAGTTGCTGTTTGCTGTCCAATTTGTTGCCAAATCGTTTCTATAATTCATGTCGGGGGTCATTTTCAATAATGTTGATTGAATTAATGGTTCTGCTAAGTAGTTCCACCCGAGTATAGGATCGAAACCTGATTCAGGTTCTCCTCCATGACTGTAAGCGGCAACTACAAGTTCGTCGTCAGCTCTTTCAGGACTGGATTGTCCCATAAAGATTGCTCCGCCTATAATTGCGATTATTATTACGGCGATAATTCCAATAATGTATTTTTGATCCATTATGTTTTCTCCATAATTTTAAAATTTTAATTGTTATTATAAGTTTATAAAAAAGTATTATTTTAATTAATAACAATTGATTAAATATTATTATTTAAGTATATTTAAATATTTCTAAATTAAGTATTACTTTAATTAGAATTTTATAAAAAAAGTATTAATTATTACAAATTTTTGGATAATTTATATACGTTGTATTATTTTTAGGTGAGGTAGTTTAAAATTAGGGATATTAATGATTAGGCACCATTAATATCTTTTAAATATATTCTGTCGTCACAGATTGTATCAACTAAATCCATATCGTGACTTACAAGCAGAAATCCCATGTTTCTTTTTTTAACTATCTTCAAAACGGAATCCAGGATTTGTGCTTGTGTTATTGCATCAAGCATTGTTGTCATTTCATCTGCAATCAGGAATTTTGTATTCGGATTCAGTGATCTTACAACTGAAAATCTTTGCAGTTCTCCACCGGATAATTCTTGGGGAAATCGTGTTAACCATGATTTTTGAATTCCGAATTCGGATAATGCCTCATCACTAACGTCCCATGATTCTTCTAAAACTTGTTTCATTTTCCATTTTGGATTCATAACTTTTTCGGGATGTTGATAAATCAGTTGAACAGGCTTAAATCCATTTTTAGGAAGAGGATGCTCATCTAATGTAACGCTACCTTCGTATTTAGTCACGTATCCTGATAAAATTTTACATAATGTTGACTTTCCGCTACCGCTGTCTCCAATCAGTCCAATGATTTTCTTATTGTCTAATTCAAGGTTAATGTCTTTTAATAAGTAATTTTTAGCAGATGGGTATTTAAATGAAATATTCTCAGCCTTAAGTTTCATATTATGCACCTTCCTCATATTTAAAGCATCTAATTTTTTTATCGCCTAAATCTATTAATTCTGGTCTTTCTTCCCTACATCTATCGAATCTCATTTCGCACCTGTCATAATAAGGACATCCTTTTTGTATTTCTCCGTGTAGTGGTTGGTGTCCTTTGATTATTTCGAATCCATTTGCGGGCAGTGCCTTGTATAGTGCTTTGGTGTATGGGTGGAGCAGGTTTTCTCCCTCACCACTGAAATCTTCTGTTTTGGCAATTTCGATTACGTATCCTGAGTAGAATATTCCGATTCTGTCTGCTACTTCCAGTGCGGCGTGTATGTCGTGTGTGATTAGGAGTACTCCGATTCCGTCTTCTTTCATGTGTTTAAAGTGGTTTAATGTTTCTTGTACTGTTTTTTCGTCGAGTCCTGGTGTTGGTTCGTCTGCTACGACGAGTTTTGGGTCGGATAGTAGTGCTGTTGATACGAGTACTCTTCTTGCCATTCCTCCTGATAGCTGGAATGGATACATGTTGTCGACATCGGGACCAAGATTGTAGTGTTCAAAGATTTCTCTTTGCTTTAGTTTCTTTTGTTTTTTCTCTTCGTCTGTTTCTGTGTGTCCGATTGCCTGGTCGGATATTTTCATTAGGGGGTCAAGGAAGTTTACTGATTGTGGTACGAGTACTATGTCTTTTCCTCTGATTTCTTCTTTGTCTTTTTGTGTGAGTTCTTTTCCTTTGTATTTTATTTTTCCGTTTAGGTTTGCATTTTCTGGAAGTATTCCGAATATTGCATGTGCTAGAAGGCTTTTTCCAGATCCACTTGAACCCAAAACTGCCAATATCTCTCCTTCGGATATGTCCAATGTCAAATCGGTGATGACTTTTAAATCTCTTTGATTTAGTCCTTTTGTGTATTGTATGAATGAAATTGAAACATTTTCAACATCTAATAATTTTTCCATTAAATCACCTTTATCTTTCAAAGATTTTCAAATGATAAATTTTATATACTAATTTGTACTTTATCAATATTAAAGTTATTCAAAATTTATAAAAAAGTATTACTTTTTACATAATAATGTTATTAAATGTAATACTTTTTTTATGGGGTTAAAAATGAAGGTTATTATTAGGAAATTGGTTGATGATTCTAAGCAAATTCAAGATGTCCAAAAATTTTTATTTAAAATGATTAAACTTGAATTTGGTTATGATTATGTTCCAGAATGGCATCAGGACATAATAAAAATGGATGAATATTATATTAATCCTAACAGAAATAATTTTTTTATAGCCTATAGTGAAGAAACTGGTGAAATATTGGCAACAATTGGTATTCGTGCTTATGATAAAGATTTTTTAGAATTTATGCATTTATACTCAAAAGATACTACCTCCAGTATTTGGAGATTGTTTGTTGATAGAAGATGTCGCCGTTGTGGCTTGGCCTCCAAAATGTTTAGTATTGCCGAGAATTTTGCAAATAACATGGGCTATGACGATATTTACTTGCATACTCATAAAACATTGCCTGGGGCTATTCAATTTTGGAAAAAGATGGGCTTTGTTGTTGCTTTAGATGCAGATGATGAACTTGAAACTGTTCATATGGATAAAAAAATAGTCGGATTGGATATTAACCCTTTAGCTAATGATTTTTCTTATGCTGTAAAATTATGATTTTTTGATATATCTCTGTGTGTGTGGGCAAGCAAAGATGCATTTTCCACATACGGTATCTGGTTTTCCCAAGTTTTCCTCACTTACTTTCAGTGCATATTTTTCACATTTTTTATCATCGTAAAATTCGTTTCTCTTAAGTTTATAATTCCAGTTTAATCCGCTTACCGCTCCTCCGGGGCAAGCATTCATACATTCCATGCATTTTCCACATTTGGACTTAAGTATAGGTATTCCAATATCTAATGGTGCATCTGTTAGGACTGAGGACAGTCTAAGTGCTGATCCGTAATTTTTTGTTGTAAATAATGCAGATTTTCCAATCCATCCTAGTCCGGATCGTGTAGCTATTGTTTTGTGTGGCAGTTTGAATGAATTAAATTCTCCAAAATCAGTTCCCAATCTTTTTTTTGTTTGAGCATATGCATTATATCCTTTATCTATTAAAAATTCCTCACATTTCATTCCAAGATAATCTAATCTTGAATTTAAGCTAATCAATTCTTTAAGATATTCGGGAGTTGGTGCGTTTTCCATGTTTCTTATGATTTCTTTCGGGTAAGTTATGTAAAAGACCACTCCTGTGTTTAGTGGGGGTTTTGGTGTAAAGTTTGTGATGTCTGCATAACCTACTTCGCAGGCACCATTTTTTATTAAAAATTTTTTTAATTCAATAGACAGAGCCATGGGCGGATATTTGCAGATTATATTATTTAAATTTAAAGTTAGTATTACTTTTCATATAATTTTTATTTTTTCAGGGATTATTTTGTACTTAGTTTTTATTTATTAATGTATAAATCCGATATGTGATGTTTTTTTAACTGTTCAGTTTTATTTCTTTTTATTAAAAAAATTTTATAATTAAATTGAAGTTTAAAAGTAATAAATATGTTTTTATACTTGGAGGTGTATATTATATATAATATTAAAATATGTAAAAAATGTATTACTAATTAAATATTTTTTTGATTAAAAGTAATACTTTTGTTTTAATATTATTTTAATTGTGTTATGGTGAAAATTATGGATAAAAAAACAATGATGATTATAGGTGCGGTTGCAGCGATCCTTGTTATTGTTGTCGCAGCTTTTGCTTTAATGGGCGGATCTTCTGATGATGACCCAACTCATTTGACTGTGGCGGCACACAGTAATTTAAAAGAACCGGAATCTGGTTTTAATCCAATTACTGGGTGGGGATGTGGACACCAAAACTATAATCCTTTAGTACAAAGTTGTTTATTTAAAACAGATAAAAATGGAAGTATCGTTCCTGATTTAGCTACTGATTATTCAATTAGTAGTGACGGTAAAACATGGACAGTAAATGTGAGAGATGACGTTAAATTCTCAGACAATTCAACATTCGATGCTGAAGATGTAGCATTCACATTTAACACAGGAAAAGATACAGAATCCGAAATAGATTTAACAAATATTGAAAATGTAACCGCTAAAAACAGCACTTGTGTTGAATTTAACTTAGTTGAACCAAGATCAACATTTATTTATGACTTAAGATATGTTGGTATTTTGCCTTCTGATTCCTATGACAACAATACTTACGGTGAAAACCCAATTGGAACAGGACCATATGTATTGGATCACTGGGATAAAGGTCAACAAGCTATCTTCAAAGTAAATGACAACTATTATGGTGATAAACCATACTTTACTCAAATTACCTTATTATTCCCTGAAGAATCTACTTGGTTAGAACTCGCTAAATCTGGTCAAGTTGATGTTGTGCCTGTTGCAACTTCTGCATTAAACCAAACTGTAGACGGATACCAATTCTATCAAGTATCTGCTGGAAGAGCACAAGGTATATCATTCCCTTACCTCAATGACACTGGTCTTACAAGTCCGGCTGGTTCCAAAATAGGTAATAATGTAACTGCAGATCATGCAATTAGGGAAGCATTGAATGTAGGTGTTAACCGTCAAAAAATGTGTGACGATATATTCTCCGGACATGCAACTCCAGAATATACTAGTGTAGATACAAGAGACTATGCAAACCCTGATGCCAAAGTAAATGATTCAAATGTTGATGAAGCAAAGAAAATCTTGAACGATGGCGGATGGAACGACACTGATGGTGATGGAATCGTTGAAAAAGATGGTTTAAAAGCATCATTTGATTTATATTATCCACCTGATTATCTTGACAGACAATCTTTAGCAACTGTATTTGCTGAACAAGCAAAAGAAATTGGAATTGAAGTAAATCTTAAAGGTGCTGACTGGGATACAATCTATGCAAACATGTATAGTTCCCCTGCAGTAATGCAACAAACTTCTCCAGACCCATATAAATCTATCTATCAACAATACTACAGTAAAGAACCAGATGATTTCTATATGAACCCAGGTTTGTATAACAATTCTGCTTCTGACGCTTTAATGAAACAAGCTATGCATACTACTGATTTAACCCAAGCTAATACTCTATGGGCTCAATCTGCACTCGTTAACGGTGGAGGTTGGGGTCCTGCCGGTGATGCTCCATTTGTATGGCTTGTTAACTATGACTATAACTACTTCATTAAAGATGGTATTGATATAGGTGAACAACCAGACGGTTTAGGAAATGATGTTTTAATAAATGTGGTTGATTGGACTAGAACCAATTCAACAGCATAAACATCTTTTTCCTTTTTTATTTTTTTAAAATTTTTCAAGGGGGTTTATTTCATTGAATAAACAAAAATTAGCAAAATATTTTGGTTTTAAATTAGTACGTTTCATAATTTTGATTATTGCAGTTGCAATTTTTAGTTTTGTGTTATTAGATTTATCCCCTATTGACCCAGTTAATGCTTATTTAAAAGGTGCTGCGGTATCTGAAGCACAAAGGCAAATTTTAGAACAGTATTTTGGTACTAATGTTCCTTTGCCAACAAAAATATATCATTGGATTTTAAATTTGATTCAAGGAAATCTTGGAACTTCATTAATATATCGTGCCCCTGTCGTTGATGTTATTTACCAAAAGTTCTCTGCTTCTGTAGTTTTAATGGCATTGTCATGGATATTCAGTGGAGTCATTGGTTTTGCATTGGGAATACTTGCAGGTAAAAATAAGGGATCATGGATTGATAAAGTAGTTAAAGTTTATTGTTATGCAATTCAATCTGCTCCATCTTTTTGGGTTGGAATGCTTATTTTAATGGTATTTTCAGTTTATTTAGGATGGTTCCCAATTGGATTTGGTGTGCCTATTGGTGTTAAAAGTACTGATGCAACATTTATGGAGTGGGCGACAAGACTTGTTCTTCCTACATTGACACTGAGTTTAGTTGGTCTGGCTCCGATTGCAATGTATACCCGTAATGAATTAGTGCAAGTTTTATCATCAGATTATGTATTGTTCGCAAAATCCCGTGGTGAAAAAGGTTGGGATTTAGTTAAAAATCATGGAATAAGAAATATTTTACTTCCTGCAGTCACATTACAATTTTTATCATTTTCGGAATTGTTTGGTGGTGCAGTCATGGTAGAACAAGTGTTTTCTTATCCTGGTATAGGGCAGACGGCTGTTGCTGCAGGTCTTCAAAATGATGTTCCATTATTTTTAGGAATTGTGGTAATTAGTGCAATTTTCGTATTTGTCGGTAACCTGCTTGCGGATATCTCTTATTATCTGATTGATCCAAGAATCAAGGAGAGTGAGTTCAATGATTAGAAAAAAAACTGATGATAAAAAGCAGTGGTTTTTATACTCGGCCAATCTTAGGACAAAAACTTTAGTAATCATTGTTCTTTCCTCTTTGGTTATAATAAGCATTTTTGTAAGCGGTTATTTCATAAGAGACATTCCATCAAGCTTTGTTAATGCTAATCAGATGCCTTCCTTAGAACATCTTTTCGGAACAGATTGGATGGGGAGAGACATGTTTCAGAGAACCATTGCAGGACTTGGATTAAGTTTAATGGTAGGTTTTATTGCATCTGCTGTAAGTACATGTATTTCCATTATTTTCGGACTATTTTCAAGTTTCAATAAGTTTGCTGATGAATTTGTTGCGGGTATTATTGATTTATTCGGTTCAATTCCTCATATCCTTTTAATTATTATAGTATCCATTATGTTTGGTGGTGGAGTATATGGTGTTATTATGGGTGTTGGTTTAACTCATTGGACGCCTCTTGCGAGGGTTTTAAGGTCTGAGGTAAAGGAAATCAGGACTAAGGAATATATTCATTTAGCTCATAATCTAGGTAAATCTAAGATGTGGATTGCTCTTAAACATATTTTGCCTTTAATTGTATCTCAAATTATTGTGGGAGTAATATTGATGTTTCCTCATGCCATCATGCACGAAGCAGCGATAACATTTTTAGGATTCGGTTTGCCTCCTCACGAACCGGCTATTGGAGTGATTTTATCAGAGTCAATGCACTATTTATCTTCAGGATATTGGTGGTTAGCATTCTATCCGGGTATATCATTATTGATAGTTGTATTGCTGTTCGATTTAATCGGCGAAAATGTTGAAAAATTACTCAATCCCGAAACAGCTCAAGAATAAGATAAATTATCTTATTTTTTTCATTTTTTTTTTAAGATTGGAGGTATAATATGAACATTCAAATTAGGGAAATTAAAAATAATTATAATGAAATCTGTGCGGTTAAATCTTTCTTATATGACCAAATTAGAAAAGAGTATGGTATAGGTCCTACTCCGGAATTCCATTATGATATTGAGGGAATAGAAGAGTATTACATTTCTCCTAAACGAAATAATTTTTATGTCACATTTTGCGGTGAAAAAATTGTAGCAACTGCAGCCGTTAGAGCTTATGATAAGGATTATGAGTTTTTTAGAGATTCATATTCTCAGGAAAACACTGCGAGTATCTGGAGACTAATGGTGGACAAGGATTACAGGAGACATGGTCTTGCACGTAGGTTAGTTTATGAAATGGAAGAATTTGCTAAAAAAGAAGGATATGAAAAAATGTATTTGCATACTCATAGGTATCTTGATGCGGCGCTTCCTTTTTGGAAATCCCTTGGATATGAAGTAACTGTCGAAGAAGATGATTATGATGAAACAAGCCATATGATAAAAAAGTTATGAGTTTTTCCTAAAACTTATTTTATATTATAATCAATATTTAATTGATGAAGCGAACTGCACTAAAAATCGGATATATCGGAACTAATTTTCATGGATTTCAAAGACAGCCCAATTTGAGGACTGTTGAAGAGGAATTAATTTATCATCTGCGCAAACTGGACTACATTGATGATCTGAAGAAATCCCGATTCAGAATTGCCGGCAGAACTGATGCGGGTGTCCACAGTTTGGGAAATGTAATCAGTTTCCAGTCAGAAAAGGAAGTCCGTGTAAACGAAATCAATAATTCCCTGCCTGATGATATTCAGATTTTGGCATCAGCACCGGTGAGATATGCGTTCAAACCAAGATATGCTCAAATGAGACAATATCGTTACATGCTTTTTCAGGACTTGGACATTTACAAATTAAATGAGTGTGCTGAAATCTTTAAGGGAACCCATAACTTTACAAATTTCACCAAACGTTTCCAAAAGACAACAACCCGCACAATCGATGACATTAAAATCACGAAAGTTGATCTGGATGATTATCACAAAAGAGAATTCCCTAATCTTCATGAGACTCTATCTCCTATCTTCATTGACATTTATGGTGAATCATTCTTGTGGAATATGGTAAGAAAAATGATGAGGGTCTTTGTTGATGTTGCCCGAGGAAAGATGGATTTGGACGAGGTTGAAAGATTGTTGAATCCGGAAGAAGGCGAACCGAGAGCATATATTAAGGTTATGGAACCGGAATATCTGATTTTGATGGACATACAGTATGACGGAATAAAATTCACATATGATGATTATGCCTGCGAGAGATTCAAGAGGGATTTGGTTGATTCTCTGAGTGATTTACAAAAAAAATATGCCATTCGTGAATCAATGATAAAAAGTTTAAATGATGTACGTATATAATATATTAATAGAGGGGTAAGTAATGGGTAAAGTATACAATATTTTTGACAAGTTTTCCATTATCAGTATAATTATAGGTCTGGCTTTGGGAGTTTATCTTGCAGTTAACCATAATGATACAAATCTATGGATAGAATCAATTCCGTTTATTTTATTATTCTCTTTAATCATGACAATAATACCAATTGCTTCTTCAATAAAGGATTATGTTAAAGAAGGTGAAAAGTTTCCAGTTACAGACCTTATTGAAGCGTTTTTACTCAATATTGCTATTATAACTATTTGTATGGCATTTGGTGTTGTTTTTGGTTCGTTCTTTATTGGTAATGTGATTTATGATAATGGAAAATTGCCTGACATAGTTGATATGCTTTTATACGGCAGGCAAGTTTAAAAATGTTTTTTAAACTATTATTTTAATTTTTTCATGATATTTCAAATAAATAGATGATGTGAGTGATGTTTATGAAGATTGCGACTATTTTGGGTACACGGCCGGAAATTATTAAGATGGCTCCAATTATTGATGAGATTTCTAGTAGGAGTATTGATCAGGTTGTTTTGCATACAGGTCAGCATTATGATAAGGAAATGTCTGATAATTTCTTTAGGGATTTGGAGATTCCTGCTCCGGATTATAATATTCATGTGGGTTCAGGTAGTCATGCCAAGCAGACAGGTTTGATGATGCAGGGTATTGAAGATGTTTTGTTGGATGAAAACCCTGATATTGTGTTGGTTCAGGGTGATACCAATGCTGTTTTGGCTGGTGCGTTGGTTGCGGCTAAGTTGCATATTGCTGTGGGTCATGTCGAGGCAGGTCTCAGGTCATTTGACATGACAATGCCTGAGGAGATTAACCGTAGAGTTGCTGATGTCTGTTCAGCAATGTATTTCATTCCGACTGAAGAGTCAGCTTTAAATCTTTTGGCTGAAGGTTATTCTAGAAAGAATTTGATTATTACTGGTAATACTGTTGTCGATGCTTGCTTCAGGCATTTGGAGATTGCTAAAAAGAGAGGTTTTGAAGAAGAATCCTTGGCTGATTTGAATATTGAGGATATGAATAATATTTTAACCTTAACAATGCATAGAGCTGAAAATGTTGATGATAAAAGGAGGGTGGCAAGTATTATCGAGGCTTTAAAAGAGCTGACTGATATGAACATTATTTTCCCGATTCATCCAAGAACCAAGAATACTCTGCAGAATTTCGGTCTGTTTGATGAGTTGAATAATATGGACCATATTCATATTGTGAAACCTATAGGTTATCTTGATTTCTTATTGCTGAGCTCAAAGTCCACATTGATTTTAACAGATTCCGGAGGTCTTCAGGAAGAGGCGATAACACTTAATGTGCCTGCACTGACTTTAAGATACAATACTGAAAGACCGGAAACAGTAACTGCTGGGGGAAATATTCTTGTGGGATCTGACAGGGATGTGATTTTAGAAAATGCAAATAAAATCTTGAATGATGATGAATTTGCAGACAGGATGAAAAATGCTGAAAATCCATATGGTCAAGGGAATGCAGCGAAATTAACTGTCGATGCAATAGAAGACTATTATAACAGGGGACTGCTTAATATTGAAGCTCCGGACGACATCATGACATCATTTACAAGAAAAATGGTGCTTGTTGATGAGGACATCACTGTTAAGGACTTTGAAGACAGGGAAAATGCGCTGATACACATGCTGTTCGATGGGCAGAAAATGCGTTTTCCAAAAGATGACTTAAAAATAAAAGGTATGATGATTACTTATGATGCAAGAGAATAACGATTCAATTTTGGTATTCGAATACTTCACTGCTTCCGGTGAAAAGGATAAATGCATAATTTCTGAAGCAGAAGCAATGATATTCGCACTTCTAGATGACTTGTCAGATTTGAAAATTGATTTGGTAATCAACGAATCCTATGGGGATGTCGTTAAGGATTATGAAAATGTCAACCCTATTTTAATAGATGTTGATGTCATCGACTGGTTGGCCGATAATGCCTCAGATTTCACTAAAGCCATTTTCATCGCAGCGGAAAACAACAACAATCTGTTCAATATCGCAAAAATCCTTGAGGAAAATAATGTAAAAGCATATAATTCTTCCTCTGATGCATGCTTTAAATCTTCAGACAAATCAGAATCATACGAAGCGCTTTCAAACATAGTTCCGCAGCCGAGAACATTCCGCTTTAAAATAGATCCTAAGGGGTACTGGAAAAGAGCAATCGAAAATCTCCATGAAAAATGGCAGGCTGAAGACCCATTAACTCCATTAAAACTTATTATCAAACCTCTTATGGGAGTGGACTGTGAGGATATAGTTGTAATTGAAAAGATTGAAGATTTGACTCTTGATTTGGACAGGATATTTAAACCTGGTTCCAGAGTAATTGTTCAGGAGTTCATTGAAGGAACAGACGTTAGCGTTAGCCTAATATCCGATGGTAAAAAAGCAATTCCGCTAAGTTTGAATGAACAGTTTGTTGAGCTGAAAGATGATAAGGGAACTTATGTTGGCGGAAAACTGCCATTTGAAAGCAAATACAAAAATGAAGCATTTGAAATAGCTACAAAAGCAGTTGAAGCCATCGATGGTCTAAAAGGTTTTGTTGGAGTTGATTTGATAATTAACGCCGATGAAAAAGACATTTATTCAGTATATCTTTTAGAGATAAATTCAAGGTTCACAACACCTTATGTCGGATTAAAAGAAATTGCCAACTTTAACATAGGCAAATCAATCATTGATTTAATTGATGGAAAGATAAGCATTAATGACTTGGACCTCTCTTTGGATGGTGAAGTTGAATTTAAAAAATCCGGCGACAATTTAGTAATTAGGAGAGTATGATATGAAAGTGGCAGGTTTTGATATAGGTGGAGCAAACACAGATTTGGCAGTAATTGACTTTGAAAATGGTGAGATTAAAAATATTGAAGTTGATTTTGCTTATCTTCCAATGTGGAGCAACAATGATGATTTATCAAGAGTATTGGTGGAACTAATTGAAAATATATGCCCGCTCTCGCAGATTGATGCCGTTGGAATTTCAATGACTGCAGAACTTGTTGACGCCTATGACACTAAAAAGGATGGAGTTTTGGATGTAGTCAGAAAATGCGAGGAAACTTTTGATTGTCCGATAGCTTATGTCGGCATCGAGGGTATGATGGGCAAAGAGGAAATAGAAAAAACTCCACTCAAAGCAGCTGCAGCTAACTGGATTGCAACAGCTCAAATAGCTACTTTAATTTCTGACAACTGCATATTTATCGATACTGGAAGCACTACAACAGATATTATTCCGATTAAAGACGGTAAAGAATGCGCAATAGGAAAATCTGATTTTGATAGATCCGCTACAGGCGAGCTGGTATACACAGGCACTTTAAGAACAAACCTTGCAAGCTTTTTAGATAAAGTGGAGTTGAATGGAAAGGAATACCGTGTAGCCAGTGAGCTATTTGCACAAACTGCTGATGTTTATATGGTGCTGGATTTAATAACTGAAGAGGACTATGTTTGCGATACTTTTGATGGTGAGTCAAAATCAAAACTGGATTGCGCTAAAAGAATTGCCCGTGTGGTCTGTGCCGATTTGGAAATGCTGTCAATGGATGAAATCGTTGAAATGTCCAAATTTATTCACGCAAAACAAATAGAACAAATCGCCGACGGCCTAAAACAGGTTCATGAAACTCAAAACCTGGATTTGATTGTTGTAACAGGACTTGGTAAAGATATCCTGGATAAAAAAGCAGCTGAACTTTTGGGTTTGAATGTTAAATCAATGGGAGATATTCTAACTGATGAGGAATGTGTGGTTGCACCGGCTGTTGGAACAGCAGTCATGATGAACAAGTATTTGAATTAAGATTCAAAGAGCAATTAATACAAAAAACAGTTTTCATTGGGTTGATTTTGAATTCATGAATTTAAACTAATACCATACATCTTTTAAGCCGAATAGATATGCACAGGTATTTGTTATCAAATGGATAACCAATGTCAACACAACAGCTATTATAATGAATGTGAAATCAAGTTTCACTATAAATGAGACTAAAATTAAAGCAACAATTAAAAAATCTAACTGATCAAGAATTGGTGCAGGTTTTCCTCTGCCAATTCCAAGTCTTCTTTTTAAAAAACTTCCAAGTGCATCCCCTAAAAGAGCACCGAAACCAAGTAAAAATCCAATCAGGATTCCTGAGTATAAATCACTGGCCATGGGTGTTATAATGTATGGACCAAATGTCTGGATTATTTGCGGAGCGAAATATCCTTGAACTGCACCTGTTAAGGTTCCGATAACGGTTCCGGCGATTAAACCTCTCCAAGTCACTCCATCTCCAATCCAACGATTTCCGGAACTGTCTGATTTTCCGAAGTCCACCGGGGTGCCTCCACCAAACAATAGTCCGCTGCCATTTGAAAAATACGCAGGGAGGATGAAATAGAGAGTTGTAACACATGCAATTAAAAACATTTGAAAATCCATCATAATTTAATCTCGAGTCATGTTTATTTTAAGAATATTATGTTATATATAAGAATTTTCTAGTATATATTAATTAAGTTTAAATATTAAATTATTTTAAATATATAATATTATTGTAAGTTTATACTAATGATACAGAATTGTTAGTAAGGTGATTGATTTGATAATTAAAACTACAAAAAGTTTATGTCCGGAGTGTGGCAAACCACTTGAAGCGGAGGTTTATGATGAGGACGGTAAAATTTTCATCAAAAAAACTTGTGACGACCATGGTGAATTTGTAAACACTTACTGGAGTGATGAAGATTTATACAACAGGGTGGAAAAGTTTACTCCTTCAATAACCTCTATTGAAAACCCTTCAGTTGAAGATACTGCATCATGCCCAAGTAATTGCGGGTTATGTTCAAAACATGAGACTTCCACAGTATTAGGATTGATTGATGTAACCAATAGGTGTAACTTAAAATGTCCGGTTTGCTTTGCCAATGCGGCTGCTGCAGGATACTTATATGAACCTACTATGGAAGAAATAAGGCAAATGCTTAGAAATTTAAGAAACTTAAAACCTCATCCATGTCCTGCTATTCAATATGCGGGCGGTGAACCTACTGTCAGAAAAGACATCATTGATTTAATCAAGATGGCAAAAGAGGAAGGTTTCACTCACGTTCAAATAGCAACTAATGGTATTAGATTAGCTAAAAGAGAAAATTTGGCTAGTGATTTAAAGAAAGCCGGTTTGAACACTGTTTATCTTTCTTTTGAAGGTGTAACTCCAGAACCTTATATTCAAAATAAGGGAAGGGATTTGCTTCCTGATAAACTTCAGGCTATTGAAAACTGTAGAAAAGCAGGTTTAGGAGTTGTTCTAGTTCCTACATTGGTTAAAGGTGTTAATGACCAGCAAGTCGGTGAGATAATCAAATTTGCTTTTGACAATAACGATATCATATATGGTGTTAACTTCCAGCCGGTTTCATTTTCAGGAAGAACACCATCAGAACATGTTGAAGAGCAAAGGATTACTATTCCTGATTTTGTCAACATCATTGAAAGCGAAACTGATGGTCAAGTTCCAACAGATGCATTTTATCCGCCTTCATTCGTTGAACCAATTGCAGAGTTCATTTCCCTATTGGATGGTGAGGAATCAGCTAAGGTGACCTTAAACTGTCATGAACATTGTGGAATCGCTACTTATGTATTCAGAGAAAAAACCGAAGGTGATGGAAAGGATAAATTAATCCCAATCACTGATTTCATTGATGTTGAAGACTTATGCAGCAAATTAGATGAATACAATGAAAAACTTAAAAGCGGTAAATTTGGGTCCCGTAAGAGAGTTCTCGCCGGTTTAACTGGAAATCTTGCTAAAATGATTCATACAAGCAGATCTCCTAAAAATTTGGACATTGCAAAAGTGTTATATAATGTATTTGCTAAAGGGGATTATGACGCATTGGGTGACTTTTCCAAAGATGCAATGCTTATTTCTTGTATGCACTTTATGGATCCTTTCAACTTTGATGAAGATAGGGTTAAAAAATGTGTTATTCACTATGCAACACCTGACGGTAGAATCATTCCGTTCTGTACTATGAATTCCATGTATCGTGAAGGTGTTGAAAAAGAATTCTCAAAACCATTAAAATAAACTAGCATATCAAATCACCTAAAAACTTATTTTTGTATTTGGGGTTTTCCCTGAATACTTCGATATTTTTTATTTACATTATTTTCTTATTGATTATTATAGTGATATAAATGGATATTATTAAAGGAAAAACATGGACTTTTGGGGAAAATATTGATACTGATGTAATTATTCCCGGAAGGTATTTAAGAACATTCAATCCTCAGGATTTGGCGGATCATGTACTAGAAGGTGAACGTCCGGATTTTACAAAAAATGTTAAAAAAGGAGATATTATTGTAGCGGATGAAAACTTTGGATGTGGTTCATCAAGGGAACAGGCTCCAGTCGCCATTAAAACTGCGGGTGTCGATGCAATCGTTGCCAAATCTTTTGCAAGGATTTTTTACAGAAATGCAATTAATATTGGGTTGCCAGTTATCGTTTCAGATATTGAAGCAGAAGATGGTGACATTTTAATTATTGATTTGTCTAAAGGGGAATTGATAAACCAAACAACAGGTGAATCAGCCACCTTTGAACCATTCAAAGAATTTATGTTAAATATTTTGGAAGACGGTGGATTAGTTAACCATTATTTAAATGATAATGAATAATTTTTAGTTATAGAGGTATTAAAATGGATTGTCCGATTTGCGGTAGTGATGATATAGAAATTTTAAACTCGAAGCAGAAATCATCAAAGAAAAAGTTAATGGAAGAGTATTTATTGAAATGTGAAGATTGTGGACATGTTTTTAAAGATGTGATTTCTCTAAAAAAACCTAAACCTTACAGATTAATCATATCTGAACATGATAAATCTCACAAGACAACTATTGAATTATCTCCAAGTGATGAGCTAAAAGTTGGAGATGTTTTGCTGTCTGATTTGGGTCAGGTTGAAGTAACCAGCATTGAAGTTAATGATAAAAGAGTAAATAACTCTAAAATTGAAGATATAAATACTATTTGGGCATCTTCAGTTGAGATTCCCGCCCGTATTGGTTTTTCAGTGGATTTGCATGGTAATGTGGATTCATATAAACTTGATTTGGACAGGGATTTTGAAATCGCTCCGGGGGATGTAGTTAAAATTGAAAATCACATTGTCAAGGTGCATGTTGTTAAAACTCAGGAAAGAAAACTCACTTCAGGTTTTGCAAAAGCAGGGGTAATTAAAAGGGTTTACTCAAAACCTGTCAAATTCAACAATTTTGACTATGATTTGACTAAAGACATTGTTAAAAAAACTATTCGAGATTAACCATGAAAGTTTATATTGACTCTTACGGATGCACATTCAATAAAGCGGATGCACAGATTATGGCGGGTGTGCTTTTAGAAAATAAAATAGATATTACCGATTCTATTGATGAAGCTGATGTTATTATTGTAAATACCTGTTATGTTAAATTGCCTACTGAAAATAAAGTTGTATACAGGATTCAGAAGCTTCAAAAGGAGTTTCCAGATAAAAAAATTATTGTCAGTGGGTGTATGGTTGAAATTGATCCTGAAAAATTAGAAAAAATTGGGCCGAACTGTTCCTGGATAGGTCCTCATCAATTAAATAAGTCCGCTGATGTTGTTAATGGAACATATTGCGGTGAAGTTATTCGGGAAACTGGTTTTACAAAGGAAAGTAAAGTGGGTGTTCCAAAACTCGCAGATGATGGTTATATTCATATAATTCAGATATGTGAAGGCTGTTTGGGTGCATGTACATTTTGCTGCACTCGTTTTGCCCGAGGTCCATTAAATAGTTATCCTATTGCAGATATTGTTGCAGAAGCAAAGGATGCAATTGAAAATGGGGCATGTGAAATTCAGCTTACCGCTCAAGACACTGCGGCTTTTGGCCGGGACAGCGGTGAAAAACTATCTGATTTAATTGAAGAAGTGGCCAATTTAGAAGGAGATTTTCGTGTTCGTGTTGGAATGATGCACCCTAAAAACATTCTGAATGATGTTGATGACATAATTTGTGCAATGAAACATCCGAAGGTATATAATTTCATTCATTTGCCTATACAATCTGGCAGTGATAAGGTCCTATCTGAAATGAGGCGGGGTCACACTTTACATCAGTACATGGACATAGTCTCAAAATTCAAAAATGAAATTCATGATTTAACCTTGGCGGTGGATATCATTGTCGGTTATCCTAGTGAAACTGATGAAGATTTTAATCAAACAGTCGAATTTCTTAAAAATGTAAAGCCGAATCTAATTCATTTGTCAAAATATCAGCATCGTAAAGGTGCAATTTCATCTTCTCTTAAGGAGATTCCGCCGGAGGTAATGAAGAAACGTTCTAAATTTTTATCTGAAATTAAATCAGAAATCACTGAAGAGGAGAACAAAGAATTGGTTGGATCTCATCAGAAAGTATTGGTTGTGGAAAAAGGCTCTAAAGGAGGTTTCATTGCAAAAACTGATTCTTATATTCCAGTTATTGTTGATGATGTTGAGTTAGGAAGTTTTGTTGATGTAAAAATAACCGAAGCAACTGCCACTTACCTTAAAAGCCAATTGATTAATGAATAAATTTTTTATTTTAAATTTTTCTTATTTTTATATTTTTACCTAAGTTTTATCCTTTAATTATAATCAATATCAATATTTTTTTCTAGTTTTCAAAAGCATTTTAGGATAAGGTTACTACTATAATATGGGGGTAGAATATGGAGTTTTACCGATACCTTTATATACTATTGCGTACTATCATTTAATTGGAGGTGTAATAATGAGTGAATTACCAATCGCACCAGTCGGTCGTATCTTAAAAAATGCTGGCGCTCAAAGAATTAGTGACGATGCAAAAATTGCATTAGCTGAAGCATTAGAAGAAAAAGGTGACGAAATCGCACAAAAAGCTGTTAATTTCGCACGCCATGCTGGTAGAAAAACTGTAAAAGCTGAAGATATCAAATTAGCAATCAAATAGATTTACTAATTGGTTATTTTCAAAAAAAGCTTTATATAATAAAATCTATTGGCCATTTCTCTTGGTCAATTTTTTTTATTTTTAAAATACTTTTATTTTTACAACTTGTCCTATATTCTTTTTCGGTAAACTTTATATATTACTTAAGACAAATTACTGTATGTTGTATAGGACCGGTGGTCTAGGGGTATGATTCCTCTTTGACGTGGAGGAGATCACGAGTTCGAATCTCGTTCGGTCCATATGCCATGGTAGTTCAGATGGGAGAACGCTAGACTGAAGATCTAGATGTCGCTGGTTCAAGTCCGGCCCATGGCATTACTTTTTATTGCTATTTTTTTATTAATTTCTGCTTTTTTTAGTGATATTGCTCTTTGTAAAGTGGTGTTTATTAAAATTTAAAAAAAGAAAGGATTAATTACCTTATTTTTTTGTTAAGGTAATTGGTTTTGGTTTCACTTGGGTATTTTCACGTAATTCTTTGTATCTTTTTACAATTTCGTATCCGTAATTACTTGCAATTTTATCTGCACCCGCAGTTAAAACCTGGTTGGCTATTTTATAGCTGTCCACTCCACCGTAAATTTCGATTTTGATTTTTGGAGCGTATTTTTGGATAATGTTAATGTCATTTACAATTTCATAAATGTGGCATGGGGTTACAAATCCTGTTGCGGTTTTAATAAAGTCCGCTCCTGCCTTTTGGGCAACTTGTACAATGGCTGATTTTTCAGCATCGTCAAGGGCTTTGACTTCAATGTTGACTTTTAATATTTTATCGCCCATGACTTTCTTGATTTCTTCAATTTCTTTTCCGATTAAGTCATATTTTTTATCTTTCAAATAGCTTAAGTTAATTACAACTTCAAGCTCATCCACGCCTTTATCAATTAAAGCGGTTGTTTCGGCTATTTTTGTTTCAGTATCTTCAAAGCCTAATGGAAATCCAACAACACTGCCTACCTTAATGTCGGTATCGGATAAAACTTCTTTAGCCAACGGAATATATGTCGGTGATACGACAACAGAGTTAAATGTTGATTCTTTGGCCTTTTCTAGAAATTCTTTCATTTCCTCTTCGGTTATGATGTTGTTTAAATTGACGTAATTGATGTAACTTGCCAATTCTCTTGAATTTTTTATATTGTACATATTACCACTCTCTTATAATTAGTTAGTATTTACACGAATGAACTATTTAAATATTTTCATATCAATTTTTTTATCATGTAAGGTCCGACCTTTTCATATCCGAATTTTCGATAATAATTTCTGGATCCGATTCCACTGATTATTGCAACTTCCTCTTTTCCATTGTCTATCGACAAGTCTTCAGCTTCTTTTAGAAGTCTTTCACCGAATCCTGTGTGTTGGCCTATTTTTGGATTTTTATCTCCAATCTTTATCATGTTTCCATAGACGTGCAGTTCACGAACGAGTGCAGTTTTATCGGTGATTTCTTTTCTAAAGTGATTTTTGGATGGAAATCTTAACCTAAGAAATCCGGCAATGCTTTCCTCATTATGGTCCTCTATAGATAAAAAGTTTTCTTCACCTTCACATGCGGTGTAGGTTTCCTTGAAAAGTTCAAAATCATCCAAACTGTACTCCTGGTTTGTCTTTTTATGGCCAATTTCACGGCATCTGATGCATTGGCAGTTGATATGCTTTTCTTCCAGTTTATTGTAGACAAGTTCTCCAAGGTTGGATTTCCTAACGCCAGCTTCAATAAGTGTTGAAGGAATGTCTCTTTGTATTCTCATTGTTCTAACCCATTTTGGAAGTATTTTTTTGATTTTGACAATCAGTTCAACAGCTTCCTCGTCTGTGTAGGGTGCATATCCTCCATTTTTCCACAGGTCATATAATTCACTGCCTTCAGTAACCAGGCAGGGATATATTTTAAGCATATCCGGTTTGAAGTTATCATCACTGAACAGCTGTTTAAACATTTTCAAATCCTGATTTTCACTTACAAATAATCCCGGCATCATATGCATTGCAACTTTTATCGCAGAATCTCTTAAAAGCTGATTTGCTTCAATCACATCTGCAATGCTATGGCCCCTTTTAATTTTCAGATACAAATCATCGGATAATGTCTGAACGCCCAGTTCAACTCTTGTTACTCCAAAATCCAACATCCTGTTGATATGTTCCTTTTTACAGTAATCTGGTCGTGTTTCAAAGGTCATCCCAACGCATCTGACTTTGGAATTTTCATTTGCTTTTTGAACATCACTAATTAAAACGTAATCATTTGGAGGATAGGTTTTCAAAATCCCCTTTTCAAAAGACCTGATTTCATCATAATCAAGGTTATATTCATAATTTGTAGGCTTGTTTTCAAGAATCAATCCAAAATCTGTCATGGCCTTTAGGCATTGGGATGTAAACCATTCCTGATAACATAAATCTCTTGAGGGGAATGTTCCTCCCATTATAATCAATTCCACTTTGTCAATTGGATGGCCTATTTTTTTAAGCTGCTTCAGCCTATTAAAACATTGGACATATGGATGGAATTCATACATTCTACCTCTGAGTGCAGCGGGCTCCTCACCGGTGTAGCTTGGAGGTGCTATGTCACTTTCAGGACAGTAAAAGCATCTTCCATGGGGACATTTGTGGGGATGGCACATCACGGCCACTATTGCAACGCCGGACATTGTTCTTGTGGGTTTCTTCTTAAGGATTCCGGAAACGATTTCCTTTTCTTCAGGCTTTGCATATTCTAAAATGTCAGCATTACTCATAAATCGTGATAGTTTCAAATCTCTGCAAAGTTGTCTTTTTTCAACTTCCAGATCACGTCGAGTAGATATTTTTCCATTAAGAATATCGTTGATTATTGTCCTGCATGCTTTTTCCATTTTTTACACCAATAGTTTTAAATTAATAGTTAATTTTTTTTCTGCAATATTTAAATAGTTAATGTTTTATATATATGTAATTAAATTATAATATAATAAGGTGATATTATGAAAATTAAAGAATTTATTGGTTCTGTAGTTTTAGATAAAAATGCATATGAAGTTGGAAAAGTTGACAATGTTGATTTTGACCCTGCAACTGGTAAAATAGAAACTATTGTATTGACTTTACAAAAAAATATCTTCTCTAGAGATGAACTCGAAATCAGTTTTGATGATGTTGCAACTATCGGAGCTTATGTTATCTTAAACAAAGAAATTCCTAAAGAAGAAGAAGTAGTGGAAGAAGAAACAGCTAAATCAACTACTGTAGAAATCGAAGATGAATAAATAGGTAGTAAAATGGTTCTTGATGCAAGAGATAAGGAAATTGCTCTTGGAAGCCATGTCAGATATGTCGACACAGGAACAATAGGTGAGGTTGTAGACCTGAAGACAGAAAATGACATTGGCTGGGTAAGAATTAAAAAAACTGATTTATGGTATCGCTCAAAATTGGTTGAATTGCTTGATGAAAAGGATTTGAAAGTTAAATCTTTTGATGATGATGATGAAATTGATATTGAAGCATTAAAAGAAAAAGCATTAGACCTGGAAAATATTGAATTAGATTCTAATGTTGCTGAAGGAGGAGGTTAATCTCCCCTATTTTTTTTATTTTTTTTAGTTATTTTCCGCAAATATCTTTATTTTTGAAGCTAATTTTGGACCAATTCCCTCAATTTGCTGCAACTCTTTTTCAGAAACTGATTTTAAGTCATTTCCGAATATCTGAACAACATTTCTAGCTCTTTTTCTTCCGAGACGTTTGACTCCAACAACCAACGGGATAATGTCTTCTTTAACTCCATAGTATAATCTGGCGGATAAGTAGTCGAAGTCCTTTAGGTTGGAATAACTGCCTAAAACTTCAGAGGTTCTTTTTGCAAATATTACAAGTCGTGATGCCTCATAAGCGGACCTTCTGGTTGAAGCGGAATATACTCTGTATTTGTTTTCAATGTCATATTCGCTTCGTTCATCAATCCATTCAATTAATGAAACTGCTGTTGCTTCGGGGTTTGCGATATCCACTGCAAACAATCCGTATTCTGAGAGTTTTTCACGCACAGGATCTTTTGATTTTCTTCCTTTAAATGAGATTAATGGCAAATCCGGAGTTTCAGACAGGGCATAAATGAATTCTTCAGCATTAAACCCTTTCATTGTTGTGATATATTCCTTGATTTTAACTGCAGTTTCAACAGAATAATTGGATTTGGCTATTAAATTACCAAATTCAGTTGTTTTAAGTCCTTCGGGTGTTGCTCTTATTATTCCGTTTTGAAGTAAGAATTGAAGTGCGGTTTCAAGTTCATACCTTAAGCTGTCCTCTGCAAACAGGGACATTGATGGGTTATTGCTCATTTGATATCCGTAAAGTGTTTTTCCAAAGAAATCGGTTAATTCATCAAGATTTTTTGAAAGTGATGAAGCAATCTGGGCAATAATCTGTCTGTAAATTGCATCCTTGTTATCAACTAATTTTGAGTTTGTAAGTTCAATGTCTCCTTCAATGTAATACTCTTCCAGGTTCAATGCTTCGTCCATGGTCTTGGCGATAAGGTAGGAATATCCCACATCATCATATTGTGGTCTTCCAGCTCTTCCGGACATTTGCTCATAATCAAAAACAGGAATCGGTTGAGGACCGTTACTTGTCCAACGGGTATGGTCTCGGATAACAACAGATTTTGAAGGTAAATTCACTCCGTACATTAAACTAGGTGTTGCGGTAATCATCAGAATATTCCCTGCTCTGAATTCATCCTCAATAATTTCCTTTTGTTCATTGAATAGTCCTGCATGGTGAAATGCCACTCCTTTTTCGGCAACTTCGGCTAATTTAAGACATGTGCTGGTTGGTAGGGAACCCTTCTTTTTTGGAACTTCAAGCAGCTTTTCTGAAACTTCCTTGAATTTTTCCCTTTGCACCTTGTTGATTTTTTTATTGATTTTGCCTGAAACGTATGTTGCAAGACTTTCAGTAAATCGTCTTGTTGAAACAAAAGCCAGAGCCTGTGATTTGTCCTTTATGGCCTTTTCTATTACTTTTACAACAACGTCATTTTTGTTTTTGGTGTTGAACATCTCAGCATCCAGAACTTCCTTGTGAAGTGGCACCGGCCTGTAATCGTGCTCGACACAAGTTCCTTCAAGCCAGCCTTCAATTTCTTCAATATTTCTGAGTGTTGCCGAAAGGGCAATTATTCTTATGCTGGGATTGATTATTTTAGCTCTTGTTATTGCAGCTTCAAGAGTTGGGCCTCTTGTAAATTCTCCAATCATATGAAATTCATCAATAATTAATGTATCCACATCACGAAGGGCATCCCATGAAAATCTTGTGAGCGCGTCAAATGACTCAAAAACCATAACTGATAAATCCGCATTGGAAGGGTGTTTTCCAACATTAATTCCATACTCTTCAAATGCTTTAAATTCTTTAACTTTTTCATTTTGTATTGACAGAAGTGGTGCGGCGTAAACTGCTTTTCCACCATCGAGTATTGTTTTTAGTGCGGGCAAGACTCCCAAAACAGTTTTTCCACTTGCTGTTGGAATACAGATGATGTAGTTTGATTTGTCCTCTAAATATCCTGATTCAATAACTGCCTTTTGGGCAGGATTGAATTCTTTAATGTAGGGATACGCTCCATTAATTATTTTTTTGATATCAGTTGGTAGATTTTCCATGTTAATCATTTAAATTTTATTTTTCTCATAAATAATAAATATTTGCAGAGAGCATTTGAAATCTAATGTGGGGTGGTAACAGTTATATATCAGTTAGTATAAACTAGGTTTAACTAAAATTAATTTATATGGAGACAATAAAATGGCAATTAAAGTAGAAGTATTCTCAACCAATTCTTGTCCTCATTGCCCATCTGCAATTGACGCTGCTCAAGTTGCTAAAGATAAATTAGGCGATGCAATTGATGTAGAAGTTATTAAAATAGATGAAAGTGAAGAAAATAGACAAAAAGCAATTAACTATCAAATTATGGCTGTGCCTACTATTGTCATCGACGGTGAAGTGGCTTTTGTAGGAGCACCAACAGATGATGAACTCATAGAAAAACTCGAATCTTTATAGATTCGCTCTTTTTTTTATTCTTTTTTTTGTTAAAAATGACTAATGACAATTACACAGGGGTTACAACAGGCACTGTAGCAACTGCATGTTCTTTGGCAGCTTTAGATGCAATTTTGGATGATTCTGATATTGCATGCGTTCAAGTAGAAACTCCTAAAACCACATTAGACATCATTATTGATGAGTGCAAACGATTATCTTCTTTTAAAGCTTATGCTGTAGCTCACAAAAATCCTTACAATGATCCTGATGTTACCGTGGATTTGGCAATTGTTTCTACAGTTGAATTAATTGATGGGACTGATGAAAATTCTGTTGTTGTTATAACTGGTGGTAAAGGTGTTGGAAAAATCACAAAGCCGGGCCTTCAAATTCCTGTCGGTGATTATGCAATCAATCCGGTTCCTCGCAAAATGATTGTTAAAAACTTATCTGATAAAGTTCCTGAGGGTAAAGTTGCCAAGGTTACTATTTCCATTCCTGAAGGTGAAAAAATAGCTAAAAAGACAATGAATCCTAAATTAGGTATCGTTGGTGGAATATCAGTTCTTGGAACAACAGGCATTGCAAGATCAATGTCCAGTGAGGCATATAAGAATTCAATTGTCACTCAATTGGATGTTGCTTTGGCCTCTGATGTTGGAGATTTGGTTTTTGTTCCGGGAAATATTGGTGAAAAACTGGCTCTTCAAAAACTCGACATTACTAAAGAGCAGATTGTTCAAACGGGTAACTTCGTTGGATTCATGTTTGAGGAAGCCGCCAAACGTGGGATTACTGAATTCACGTACTTCGGACATATCGGAAAACTGATCAAGGTTGCCGGAGGAATATTTGATACAAAACATGCCGTGGCTGACGGCAGGCGTGAAATAATGGTCAGCCATGCTGCTCTTTGTGGTGTTGACAGAAAACATCTTCAATTATTATTCGATTCAAAAACAACTGATGACATGATGTCCATCTTGGAAGAAATTAATATGTCCACTGATGTTTGTAATAGTATTGCCTCAGCTATTCGTGAAAGATGTATGCAACGCTTTGAATTGGATTTAAATGTTGTCTTGGTCGATATGGAAGGCAATTATTTAAACGATAATATGGGCATTTAAAATCAAAATAGAAACAAATCTCTTTTTAAATCATTCTATTTAATGTTATTTGCCTTTAAATATTTTATTAATAACTTAAAACTTTTTTTATTTTAATTATCCAAGTTATTTTGGATGAACCATTAATTCAAACAATTAAATCAATAACCTAACTTATTTAAGTAACAATTACATAATATATATTTGATAAAGGGGTTAATTTTTATGAAAATAGCAATGGTCGGTCAATTTCCACCTCATGTTGGTGGTGTAGGTGTTCATATTCATACATTATCAAAGGAACTTGTCAAACAGGGGCATGAAGTTTATGTAATCACATATCCTCATAAGGATATTAAGGATATTGATGGAATTCATGTAATAGGCACAAAAGGACTTAATATTCCCGGTATTCGGGGGATGATGTTTAAGGTTAATGCTAAAAAGGCATTAGAGGAACTCGTTGAAAAGGAAGACATAGACATTATTCACGGACATTATCTCTTCCCTGCAGGTGCTGCTGCAGTTGAAGTTGGAAATGAGCATGGGATAAAAACTTATATAACTGCACATGGTTCCGACATGTTTGAAGTGTATAAAAAACAGCCTTTAATGAGGTCAACAATTAGGAAAGTGTTGAAAAGTGCAGATGTTGTTTTGGCAGTAAGCAATGCATTAAGGCATGAAATTATAGCAACAGGGGTTGTTGGCATTTCCAACAAAACCAGATTATCCTGGAATTCTGTTGACATTAATAAATTTTCAAACAGGGAAGATGATTCGTTTAAAAAGGAATTCGGACTGACTGATAAGCCAATAGTTCTTTTTGTAGGTAATCTTATTAAAAGAAAAAATGTCGACTCCCTTTTGGAAGCTAAAAAAATTGCCAATAGCGATTATTATTTGGTTGTTGTAGGGGACGGCCCCCTATTTAAAAAACTTAAAAAGAAAGTCGAAGATGAAAATATTCGTGACGTAATATTTACGGGCGCTAGAGATGATGTCGAATGCATTATCCCTAGTTGTGATGTTTTAGTATTGCCTTCATTATCTGAAAGTTTCGGACTGGTTTTAATCGAAGCTTTAGCTTGCGGAAAACCAGTTATAGGTAGTGACGTTGGGGGAATTACCGAAATTATAACTGAAGATGTTGGATTGCTTGTCAACCCAAATAAAATACCTTCCATTGCAAAAGCTATTGATAAAATGATTAATGATGAAAATTTTAGATATGTTCTCTCATTAAATGCAAGGCCAAGAG
Source organism: Methanobrevibacter sp. (assembly GCF_030539555.1). Taxonomy (GTDB): domain Archaea; phylum Methanobacteriota; class Methanobacteria; order Methanobacteriales; family Methanobacteriaceae; genus Methanocatella. The sequence continues at coordinate 69,521 of NZ_JAUNXX010000004.1, forward strand.
CAATGGATTTCTCGACAGTTACCATTCCATATGATGAGGTGTAGCAATGAAAAGAATTGTCAGATCACCTGGTTCAGCAACAATAATCAATGCAATTGCAACGGGTTTCGGCTCTGCATTCGGCATAGGATTAGATATTGAATGTAAAGCTAAAGTATTACCCAATTCAATTAAATGTTTCAATGATGTGGGCGCAGACAATTACTTGATGGAGTTGTGCGCCGAAAAAGTATTCGATCATTATAATATTGATGCAGATGAATTTGGAATAGAATTAAAAACTAAATCTAACCTGCCTATGGCATCTGGCCTTTCAAGCAGTAGTGCCTCATCCAATGCAATAGTTAAAGCGACTTCTTTAGTCCTTTGCGAAGAGTTTAATTTAAAACCTCTTGACGATTTGGAAATTATTAATCTGGCTATTGATGCTTCTCTTGAAGCGGGCGTTACAATAACCGGTTCTTTTGATGATGCAACCGCATCCTATTTTGGAGGAGTTGTTGTAACTGATAATAAAAACAGAAAATTCATCATCAAAGAAAAAATGGATGAATATCCTATTTTAGTTTATATGCCTAATTTCTATTCAAAATCTGGAGATTCAAATCCTGAACGGATGAAATTATTGTCTCCTCTTGTTGAAACCGCTTTTGAATTTGCAAAACAAAGAAATTATTTTAAAGCTATTAATCTGAACGGTCTGATTTATTCTGCAACATTAGGATTTGACTCAACAGTTGCAATTGACGCTCTTGAAGCGGGAGCTCTTGCATCAGGATTGTCAGGTACTGGATCTTCATTTGTGGCGGTAGTTAATGACGATTCAATTGATGATGTTGAAGAATCCTGGAGTAAATATGAAGGAAAGGTATTTAGAACTTTTGTTGATAATGGGGGGTGTATTGAATTATGAAAAAATTGCTTTTAATAATTGTAATTTTGTTTGTAAGTATTTCGGCCGTTTCAGCGTCACAAAGTGCAGATGATTTTAATGTCAGTTCCGTTGATGGTGAACAGGATATGGGGAGTGTAACTGCTGATGATTCTGATGTATGTTCAGGCGGTGTTGAACATGATGATGTCTCTTTAGTGGATGATGATTTGTATTTGGAAAATGAATCTGATGCATCTCAGGATGATTCGCAAGATAAAAACGGTTCTTCAAAGGATGTTAATAATGCCTCCGTTTCAAAAAAAACCCATTCCTCCAATAAAGTTAAAATTAAAGGAAAGGATTTGGTTGCTTATTACAAAAGCAAACCGGTTTATAAATTTACTATTGTAAACTCAAGCGGTAAGCCAGTATCCGGTTTGAAAGTTAAGATAACATTCGACGGGAAATCATATACTAAAAAAACTAATAAAAAGGGCATTGTTAGCCTGAAACTTCCTGCAAAGGTTGGAAAATATAATATTAAATTAACTTACAAGAGTTTTTCACTTAAAAAGAATATTCATTTATTTAAATCAAGGACTTTTTCACAAAATCTTCAATCAGTCTATGGAAAGACTGTAAACTATAAGTTAAGGGTCATTGACAATAATGGAAAAGCCATGAAGGCAGTTAAGGTAATTTTTAAAGTTGACAAAAAGACTTACTATAAAAAGACAGATTCTAAAGGTTATGCTATCTTAAAGCTTAACTATGCTGCAGGATGCTATTTGATTAGTTATTCGGTAGATAAGCTATCCGGAATGAATAAATATGTTGTTAAAAACAGAATAACATTAAAAATTTTAAACTGGGGTCTTCGCGGAGATGTTTCAAACGCTCCTTTAATTTATAACAACATGCCTAACAATTATTGGGTTAAAAATGCAGTCAAAGCTACAAAATTTGGAATACCATTGTTGATTATTCAGGGAGGCAATGGAAAATCTGTCTTTATGACTTCAGGAGTTCATGGAAACGAACTTCCCTCTCAAGTGGCAATGATGAGAACAATTGCATATCTAACAAACAAGCCAGTTAAGGGAACTGTCTACATAATACCATTTGTTAATGTTAAAGCTATTAATCAGCATGTAAGGCTCACAAATTATGATTTTAACAGAGTGGCTCATGTGCCCGGAACTGTTTCAAATAATATTATCAAATTGATACTTCACTATAAATGCGATTCCTATGGGGATTTCCACAGTACTGAAAGACCTGGAGATCCTGGGGAAAATATCATCTTGGGTTATAAATATCCTGCAAAAGGTTGCATCCCGCTTACAAATTATCTTGCTAAAAGCTGCAATGTAAACAAAAAGTTTTACAATTATGCAGGACAAGTTTACAGATGGTCTTTAGCTGATTATGCTAACAGCAAAGGCACTCCTGTCGTTATATGTGAGGTCATTAGTAAAGTAAATACTTTGGTTCCGGCCAGGGTTAATTTGTCGTATAGGATGATAAATCAGTTTTTAGTATATAACAGAATTCTGTAATCAGCATCAATTGGAGTGTAGTTAACATATAGTTTATATACTAGGATAATAATAAATTATATTATTATCATTATTATCAAAAACTGGTGATTTTCTTTGACTAAAAATTATGAAATCAAATCTTTTAATAATGAAAATGAAGCAAAAAAACTTCTATTAGAGTCTAGAAATCGCATTGATGAAATTGATAATGAGTTATTTGATTTAATTTCTCAGAGAACCTCTCTTGCGAAGGATATTGTTCTTGCAAAGGATTATCTTGATATGCCAATTTACGATAAATCTAGGGAAGATGCAATCCATGAAAAAGTTAGAAGGGTATCTGAAGAAAAAAATCTTGATGTGGATATTATCGATCAAATATTAGACATGCTGACTATTTTAAATAAAAATGAGCAAAAGAAAATTATAAGGAGGAATGTTGATGGGAAATATTAGAACTTCATTTGTTAAACGTTTAGCTAAAGAACTTATTGAAACTCACAAAGGTGTTTTCACTACTGATTTTGAAGAAAACAAAAAATTAGTACAAGAATACTCTACTGTAAGTACTAAACATTTAAGAAATAAAATTGCAGGATATGTAACAAGACTTGTTAGAATCGAACAAACCCGAGATTAGGCTTGTCTCATATTTTATTACTCTTTTTTTTAATCTTTTTTTAATATTTTTATATTTTTCAATAATTTATCAACTCATATATTATAAAGTTTATTAATATGGTTGTATAAAAATAGATATGTATATTTTGTTTAATCAATGATTTAGCAAAATTTCAATGAATTTTTTTAGAAATAGGTGAACTTAATGGATTTAATAGTAGCAAAATTTGGTGGAACCTCGGTAGGTGATGGTTCCAGAATTAAAAAAGCGGCGCAGTCCGTGGTAAATGAATATATGAAAGGTAATCAGGTCGTAGTTGTAGTTTCAGCTGTTAATAAGACTACTGATGAACTCATTGGATTGTCTGATGAGGCTATTGGTGCAGGATTAACTGACAAACAGAAGGCAGAAATTATGGCTATGGGTGAATTAACTAGTGCAAGATTATTCTCTGCAACTATTGAATCTTTAGGAGTCAAGTCCGAATTCATCGATCCTTATAATGATTTATGGCCGATTATGACTGATTCTAATTCTTTGGAAGCAAAAATAGATTTCAAAACTACAAACATCAAAATTGAAGGAATCAAAAGGCTTGTTAATCAAGGAATTATACCTGTCGTTTGCGGATTTTTAGGAAAAGGACCAAGTGGCGAAATTACCACTCTCGGAAGGGGAGGCAGTGATATCACAGCATTTTTGATTGGGCACTGTTTGGAAGCTAATGAAGTCATTATTGTCACTGATGTGGATGGTGTAATGTCAACTGACCCAAACAAAATTGAAAGTGCAAGATTACTTGATGAAATTTCAGTTGAAGAAATGAGAGACTTGGCTACTCATGGAGCACAGGTCCTTCACCCACATGCATTAAAATATAAAGATCCATTAATAAGTGCAAAAATCATCAATTTTGCGCATGGCGATTTAACTTCAAAGGGTACCCGTATTGTGGGACCTTATGAAGGTGAAATGTTAAAATGCGTATCACTTTATAAGAATCCTATTTCTCTTATTGCTATTGTTGGTGAGGCAATGGTTAAAAAAGTCGGTTTATTTGCTGGTTTAACCGGATGTCTTGCTGATGAGGATATTAATATATTTGGTATTTCTGCAGGTCAAAATTCAATGACTGCATTTGTTGATAAATCAGATTCAAACAAAGCATATCATTTATTGCATCAATTTGTTGTGGAAAATGATGTATTAAGTTCATTATCATTGGGAAGAGACACTGCAATGATTACATTTGTAAGTCCGGATATTATTGACACACCAGGAATTATTTCAGATATTACTGAACCGTTAAGAAAAAATGATATTAATATTGTAGAGATTATTTCATCACAAACTGCAATTGTATTATTTGTCGATTGGAAAGATGGTGAACAAGCACGTGATTTAGTTAACGAGGTTTTAGAATGAATTTTGAAGGTACATATGTTGCAATGGTAACTCCTTTTAATGAGGATAAACAAATTGACGAAGATGGTTTTAGGTCTAATATAAACTATTTGATTGACAAAGGCGTAACTGGTTTGGTTGGAGCAGGAACTACTGGTGAATCCGCCACAGTTAGCCATGAAGAACATCAAAAGATAATCGAAATTTTAGTTGATGAAGTTGATGGCAGGGTAGAAACCATAGCGGGAACTGGAAGTAACGCTACTTCAGAAGCTTTATCTCTTACCAAATTTGCCGATGATGCTGGTGCAGATGCAGCATTGTTAATCACTCCATACTACAATAAACCGCAACAGCATGCCATGGTTGAACATTACAGGACTATTGCTGAGGAAACTGATATCCCATTAATTGCTTATAATGTTCCGTCCCGTACTGGAATTAATATGGATGTTGAAACTATTGTGGAATTGGCTAAAATTGACAACATTGATGCAGTTAAAGAAGCCAGCGGAAGTGTTGATAAGGTATCTGACATCTACAGAGCATTGCAACATGAAGGGCTTGAAGATGATTTTAATATACTTTCAGGGGAAGATTCTTTGACTTTGCCTATTATGGCTGTTGGTGGAACTGGAGTTATCAGTGCTTCTGCCAATATTGATGCTAAAAGAATGGTTTTAATGGTTGACAGCATATTGAATGATGATTATGCTAGGGCTATTGAACTTCACTATGAAATGCTTGAATTAATCAGAGCTCTTTTCATAGAAAGTAATCCTGTCCCTGTTAAAACTGCCATGAATTTGATGGGTCTTCCTTCAGGACCTCTAAGACAACCATTGGCTGAAATGAAAGATGAAAATTTAGAAATACTTAAAAAAGCATTAAAAGATTCTGATTTATTATAAAAAGGTTATATTATGATTAAAGTTGCAGTTACCGGAGCGGCCGGAAGAATGGGCTCTGGTATTATTAGAAGAATAACTGAACAAGATGACATGGAAGTAGTTGCAGCTATTGAAATGCCTAACACTCCTCTTGCAGGTAAAGATGCAGGCCTTCAAGCTGGAATTGATGAATTGGGAGTTAAAATTGTAGGATCTCAGGATTTGGAAGAAACCTTAAAGGCATCCGGTGCTGAAGTTCTTGTAGATTTCACTATTGCTCCTGCAGCAGTTGAAACCATTAAAATAGCCACATCTTGCGGAGTTTCTGTTGTGGTTGGTACAACAGGATTCAGTGAAGAACAAATGGCGGAAAACATTAAAAACATTAAAGACAATAATGTTTCTGCCGTTATTTCATCAAATATGGCTATTGGAGTAAATGTATTTTTCAATACCCTGAAAAAATTAGCTCCATTATTATATGATTTTGATATTGAAATTATTGAAGCTCACCACAATCAAAAGAAAGATGCTCCATCCGGAACTGCCATGACTGCATTTGAAGTAATTGCAGGTGAACTAGACCGTGACACTGAAGAAGTCGGTGTTTATGGCAGACACGGTTTGGTCGGCAAAAGAACTAAAGAAGAAATTGGAGTTCACGCAATTCGTGGTGGAGACATTGTCGGAGACCACACAGTAATGTTCGTTGGTGAAGGCGAAAGATTAGAAATTAAACATCAGGCTCATACTAGAGAAGTATTTATTGCAGGTGTTATTAGAGCTATCAGATATGTTCCTGCTGCTGAAAGAGGTGTTGTAAGTAGTATGAATGATGTTTTAGGTTTAGAATAGGTGATTTATATGGTAAATGTTGGAGTTCTCGGTGCTACTGGGATGGTAGGTCAAAAATTCATACAATTGCTCGCAAACCATCCTGATTTTGAAATTACTGCTTTGGCGGCATCTTCTCGTTCTGCCGGTAAAAGATATGAGGATGCTACAACCTGGTATATGAATACTGAAATGCCGGAATCTGTTAGGGACATCATAGTCACAGAAACTGATCCTGATGCAATGGATAATGATGTTGATATTGTATTTTCATCACTTCCTGCTGATTTTGCCCTAAAAGTTGAAAAAGATTTTGCTAAAGATTATGTTGTTGCAAGTAATGCAAGTGCGCACAGGATGAAGAAAAATATTCCATTGGTGATTCCTGAAGTTAATCCTCAATGCTTAGACATGATTGATGCTCAGCAAAAGGAAAATGACTGGGACGGATTCATTGTCACCAATCCAAATTGTTCAACTATTGCTTTGGCATTAACATTAAAGCCTATTGTTGATAATTTTAATGTTAATTCCGTTAGGGTTTCAACAATGCAAGCGGTATCCGGTGCAGGTTATAATGGAGTACCATCAATGGCTATTGTTGATAATCTCGTTCCTTACATTGGAGGGGAAGAAGAAAAAATGGAAAGCGAATCACTTTACCTGTTGGGTTCCTACGATGGTGGAGATGTTGTTCGTGCAGATTTCAAATTAAGTGCATCTTGTCATAGGGTAGCTGTCATCGATGGTCATACTGAAGCGGTATTTATTGAGTTGGATGATGACTTTGACATTGAGGGTATTAAAGATAGTATGGCAAACTTCAAAGGATTGCCACAAGAACTTAATTTATTCTCCGCTCCTGAAAATCCTGTAATTGTCAGAGAAGAAGAGGACAGGCCACAACCAAGAATGGACAGAAATGCAAGTAATGGTATGGCTGTTAGCGTGGGTAGATTAAGAAAAGATACAGTATTTGATAACAGTTTCAAATATGTTCTAGTTGGCCATAATACTGTACGTGGTGCAGCTGGAGCTTCTATTTTAAATGCTGAATTAATTAATGATAAAATCCTCTGATTTTATCCATTTATTTTTTCTATTTTTTTTAATATTTTCTATTTTTTCTCTCTTGTTTCTAATTGTTTTTAATTTTATTTTTAGGTTAATTTAAGGGTTTAATTTAAATAGTATAAAATTAATATTTTATATCAAGGAATTATATTGTACAATATATCGAAATTATCGAATTCATTAATTGATGTAATTTGAAATCGATATTGGGATAAAAATTTAAACTAAGGGATAGAATGGAAATAGGAATTGATGCTGAAAAAGATACTCTACAATCTTTAATTCGGTCTTGCCTATTGGAGCTTAATCGGCTTAAATTGGATTTAACAAAGCTGGAAATTGAAAAAGCAAATGATAACACTCCATTAAGGATAAAAGAACTTGAAAAAGATATTGTAGAGAAGGAAAAAGAAGTTTCTGTTATTAAATTTAAAGCAGAAGATGAAATTAATCTATTGAAAAGACAGCTTGATGAAAAAGATAGTTTAATTAAAAATCAAGAAGATCGTATTTATGAATTGGATTATGTTAATAATTCACTTGATGAGATTAAAGAATATTTTGCCGAACAATTGAGAGACTATAAGAAAAAAGAATTGGCAGATGTTAATGAAAGATTAAATGAATCTTTTAGAAGTGTAGCTGAAAAAGATGCTCAAATCAATTCTCTTTCAAGAACAATCGATGAGTATAAAATCAAAGTTCTAAAACTTGAAAATAATGTTGAATTCCAGAATCAGATTATGGAACTCGAAAAGGAGATTGAACTCAAAAACAACGAAATCTCAATTAAAGACAGTGAGATTTCTAAAAGAGACACTCAACTTGATGTTTTAAAAGAACAATATATTCCTAAAGAAGAGTATAATAATTTACAATCCCAATTCGAATCTGAAATCAGTGCCATGGATGCTGAAATAACTAACTTAAAAGAACACTCTGTCCCTAAAGAGGAATACAATAATTTACAATCCCAATTCGAAAATGAGATTAATAACTTAGATACCTTATTGAATAATCTCAAAGAAAAAACAATTCCTAAAGAAGAACATCTTTCCGTTACAAACAAATTGGAAAGTAAGCTCGCAGCCACTAGCACTGAGCTTGAATACTTGAAAGAAAAATCCATTCCTCGTGAAGATTATATTTCCCTTCAAACTAAATTGGAAGGAGAACTTGCAGCTAAAAATAATGAGCTCAAGTATCTTAAAGAACAATCAATTCCTAAAGAAGATTACCTTAAACTCCAAAATGAGTTAAACAGGAAAAATGATAAAATTAAAAGGTTGGAGGAAATTAATAATTTCTTCAATGAGCTTCAAGAAGAACAGGAAGCTTATGATACCATGGATATCACTCCGCCTTTCAGATTAGAGAAAAAACAAGGTAGATAATTCTACCTATTTTTTAACTTTTTTTAATTATATTTTTTAGATTATTGTATCTACATGTCCGCGCATCATTGACATTTTTTCTATTGTTCTTTCAGAATAATCAATATGTCCTTTTATAATTTTAATGGATAAGTATGTAAGTGTCATGATTATTGTATGAAAAATCAAGAATAATGAAAGTTTTTTGTGTTGTGTTTTCAGTTTACCGGATATCCGCAATGGGGGTTTTCTTTTTTCTTACTTTAGTTTACTTTATACCATAAAGTATTTATATAACCTTAAACTCATGTATTATGTAGAAAGGTTTAGTCAACACTATAACTTATTTTCTCATGTTGATAATTAAACTGATCTAATTATTTAAAAATTAAAAAAGGTGATTATTAATGGCACAAGGACAACCAATTTTTATTTTACCTGAAGGTACTAACAGGTCTGTCGGTAGAGATGCACAAAGAAATAACATTTTAGCTGGTAAAGTATTAGCTGAAACTGTAAGAACTACTTTAGGTCCAAAAGGAATGGACAAAATGTTAGTTGACGGACTTGGTGATATTGTAGTAACCAACGACGGTGTTACAATCTTAAAAGAAATGGATATTGAACATCCTGCAGCAAAAATGCTCGTAGAAGTAGCAAAAACCCAAGAAGACGAAGTTGGAGATGGAACTACTACTGCAGT
>NZ_JAUNXX010000112.1:0-804 GCF_030539555.1 Methanobrevibacter sp.
GGCAGCTTTTCATTCCGCAGTTAATTCATTATAAACCCTTTTTGCTGCATCCGTTATCGTAGCATAAGCTCTGATATAATCCTTTAAATCTTGTTCAGAAAAATTTGCTGTGTTTTTTCACATCTGTCTAGCAATAAGTAGCGCGTTTTCATCGCTTTGATTTATGAAATCAACCAAATCCCAAACTCAAGTTCACTTAGTCCAAGCTCTTCATCATTTTAATCAAGTTCTCATAGCTCACCAAATATCCTTAGCTTCAGGTAATATATCTCATAAAAGGCTACCTCACATAGATAACCAGAACGACGTATCTGAATATGGCTCAGTATCAAATGCACTAAGTTTTGCATCCATACTCTGTCACACAGCAAATTGAGATAAAGCTCTATCTGCTATGTTAAGCACACGTTTTTCCCAAGAATTAATATTTCACAAATTCCTTCATATTTCTCATACTCTATCTAATCATTTTAATGCGGTATTTAATCCCCTGGCGGCTGTATTTGATTTCTTTAAAATATTTTGCACCCTATTAAAATTTCTAATTCATCTTGAAAATGTTCAAGCGCTTCTTAATAAGGACGGTGTACTTCAACCCGATGTAGCAACTGTTAACGCTATATCTGGAGCAACGGCTCAAAGTCATTCTGGAATATATTCTCAGAACTGTAATCCATATTTCTTAACAGTTCTTTTATTGGGACTATCATCCGTTTCTATTAATTTACCAACACTGAAATCGGCGTCCCAGTATGCAGAAGCTGGGCTATTCCATCATAGCCTTCACTGAGGGGCGGACGAGAT
>NZ_JAUNXX010000112.1:814-3147 GCF_030539555.1 Methanobrevibacter sp.
ATTTGTTAATTTTGCTCACAATCTCCAAATAGATTGTCAAGCTTCCGCCCATTGCTCTCATATAGGCTCTTGCCAATGTTCAAATTGATTTCGCCCAGATTTTACAGTATTTAATATAGATTCCCAAGGATTGTCTGATTGCGACAACTTACCTTGTCTATAATTATAAGCTGCTTCGTTAGCGAACCTTCTCATTATATCTATAGCAGAGACTTTTCAAAAAGTTTCTAATCATCATATTTCAATTCCCGCAATATCACCTAATCAATCTCTAAGTATATCATTCAACTCTCTTCCGTCTTCAAATCTCCATAATGCATCAGATATTTCTCATTTATCATTAACTCATTCATTAAGTTGCAACAACAAATAATCATTTACATTACTAGCATATTTGTCCATCAACTGTTTCCACACAACATCATAGTTATATATTATATCCCTTTGCCATTGTGTCCTCTGCAATTCTGGTGTCTGTGCCGCCTCGTCTCTTAGTCTCTTTAGATACATTTCACTTGTTAATAACCTATTTGCTGGGTCACTAACAATTTCATCTACATTTCTTATTGCTTCTCAACGCTCTTTTGATGCTAAGTTTTTATTAATCAAGTCTAATGTATCTTTTTTTGCTATGTCTGAAAATCTTTGCATAAAATTATTAGCTTCCTCTGTTTCGGTTAAATCAACCTCATCTAATCACGCGGTCATATCATCTTTATATTTTTCATAAGCCGTTCTCCTTATTTCATCATTCTCGTCTAATGTTTCAAGGTAAGCATCAAATTGCTCTTGTGTTATTGGATAAACTCAAGTTTTAACATTATTACCCATAACAGAAGATAGTGTATCATCTGAATATGTTTTTCACCCTGAAAATTTTTTTGTATTAGGGACAGCTTGTGCTTTAAATCCTCCATCTTTCATATCATTATAGAAAGACTGACGCGCAGCTTGTTGCTCTTCATAGGTAGTTGCCGCTGCCAACTCCGAGAGATATAATTCTGCCCTAGCGTTGAAAGCTCATTCATCAGTAGGGGTGAGCTTTATAACTCTATTAGTAGTTGGATTATAATCTAAGATTATATCTTTAGAATTCTCCTCTACCTCAGCATTATAACGATTGGCTGCAGTTTGTCTAGTTCCCCAATTCGTGATATTTCAAACAAGCTTCTCCCCAAATCAAACAAAGTCAGGCATAGAAAATCATTTTTCAGCATCAGCCTCTTCTTGAATTTGCTCATTTATGCTTAATGGCTCGCTTATATCAAACCCAGAAATATTATTTCTAGCCCAGATATTCCCGCGTCTCTGCGTCTCTGTTGCAGGCGCAGAAAGCGTCGCGGCATTCTGATTGATTTGGCTTTGTATAACGGGCGTTTGAATTATTCAAGCGTTTATTTGATTATTTAACATATTAGGAAAAGAACCAACTTGAGGAGTTGGTTGCTGTTCGTTTTCTATTATTGTTTCATTTAAAGTCTTTTCTGGGGTTACTGTGGTCGGCTGTTGAGTAAAAACTCATTTAGCTTTATTCCGTATATTCTTCCCCACCCTAGCAATATCTCATATTATACCCATTTATTGAAGAATAATAAACTAAACTATTCCTCTTCAAAGTAATTATCCTCTATCTGTGTTTTGACTTTCTTCTCGTGTTCATCTAATCCATCTTTATATTGTTCTGCAATTTTCTTATCGACTACAGGGGTAATAGCAACTCAAGCAGCTTTATCTAGCAAAGCCTCCGCTTCAGTTTTGGTAAGTCTATATTCTTCCCATGAGTATACGAAGTATCATTCATCGTCTCTTCATAATAAGCAGAGAATTTCTCAATCCTCATCTCTGATAATTGCATAATTTTCTGTTAAGGTTTTTAAAACCTCTTGTTTTCTTTCTAATAACATTTTCCTATAAATAGATTATATAAAAAGGCAAAAATTTTATAACTTTTATAATTTAGAATAGTCAATTCTTTAAATTTGAAAGGAAGTCTCAGCTTGTCTCCTGGGGTTTCTGGTACCTTTCAGCCCGATACTCCTCTGCTAATTGCTGATTACTTTTTACGCTACCAATCTTGGCTACATCTTTTGTAGCAAGTTGGTCGTGGAACCAAGCGAAATAAAGCACAAGCATCATTCCAGAAACCTGGTCATCGTGTTTCTTCTTCTCTCATCTAGCAGAAGCTTTCCATTTTTTGAAATGTGAAAGTTCCTCTACTAATCCGTTCTCTCAATAACAAGCTGGGTCGATATGAATCAAGTTAGTGTCAAAGAAACTGCTCCTAATCATTTCAATACACCAAGCCTTTCATACATTATGCCTAGCTCAAGGTT
>NZ_JAUNXX010000029.1:0-581 GCF_030539555.1 Methanobrevibacter sp.
TGAAATGAAAAAATAAGATTGTTTAAATCTTTTTTCTTTTTTTTATTATTTTTAATTTTTAACTGATTTTTTTAGAAGGGATTTTTTTGGATAATATTAGAAATGGTCGTTTTAAAACTGGAATGACTGATGAAGCAGCCGAGTATACTTCATCACTTGAAGCAGACATGCTTCTTTTTGAAGCTGACATCAAAACTAATTTTGCACATACTTCAATGTTAAAGCATGAAGGAATTATCGATGAAGAAATTGCCGATAATATTTTATGTGCTCTCGATAATCTAAAAGAAGAAGGTTATGAATCTTTAGTATTCGATCCTTCAGTTGAAGATGTGCATATGGCAATAGAAAATTATGTAACTTCTAAAATTGGTCCTGAAGCCGGTTTTATGCATACCGCAAAATCCCGTAACGATCAGGTGGCATGTGATGTCAGATTGGTTTTAAGGGAAATGATTGAAGAAATTCAAATCGGAATTCTGGAATTTATGGAAGGCCTAGTTGAAATGGCCGGTGAGCATTTGGAAGATATTTTCATAGGTTTTACTCACTTGCAGCATGCTCAACCGATTACAATAGCT
>NZ_JAUNXX010000029.1:591-19185 GCF_030539555.1 Methanobrevibacter sp.
GCGGGTTAACCTAAATCCATTGGGTTCCGCCGCTATGGCAACTACCAGTTTTCCAATAAATAGGCAGTTAACTACTGATTTACTGGGATTCGATGCATATCTGGAAAACTCTATGGATGGAGTTTCAGCACGTGACTTTATTACAGAAACAGTCTTTGATTTAGTATCTTTGTCATCAACTCTGGCGAAAATGTGTGAAGAGTTGGTATTGTGGAGCACTTATGAGTTCGGTGTTATTGAAATGGCTGATGAATATTCATCAACTTCTTCTATTATGCCTCAAAAGAAAAATCCTGATGTGGCTGAACTTGCAAGGGGTAAAACCAGCATAGCTACAGGTGAATTAATCACTATTATGACAATTCTTAAAGCTATTCCGTATACCTACAATAGGGATTTGCAAGAAATCACTCCTCATTTGTGGAATGCTGTTAAAGTTACTCAGGATACATTGTCTATTGTTACAAAGATGATGCTTTCAGTTGAATTTAAAGTGGATAGGTGTGCAGAGCTTGCGGGTAAGAACTTTGCAACTGCAACAGATTTGGCGGATATTATGGTTCGTGAAAAACAAATTCCATTCAGAACTGCACATAAAATTGTTGGAAGAATTGTTAACGAAGCTACTGCCAGTGATATGGCTGAAGAGGATATCACTTCTAAGTTCATTGATGATATTGCAGTTGATTTGGGTTTTGATGAGTTAAACCTTGCTGATGATTTGATTCAAAGAGCTTTGAATCCTGCTGAAAATGTTAAAATCAGAGCTGTTCCTGGAGGACCTGCTCCGGAAATGGTTGAAATTGCTCGTGATAATATTAAAGTTTTCTTAAATGATGAATTTGAAAAGCATGGGATTTAATTCAATCCTATATTTTTTTCACCGAAAATTAATTTAGGTATACCTAAAATTTTATATATGTTTATGCCAAATATAATAATTGATGATATAATCATTGATTGTTGAAGCATGTTGTTGTGAAAAGAATATTTGTAGAAAACTTATTGATGTTTCTCAGGAAACTCAATAAGTGGGCTCAGCTTCTATTAATATTCTTCACAACACGTGAAATCTTATTTTAAAAAAAGTTCATTCTGAATCTTGATTATTTTTGGATTCTAAGTAATTTTCATGAATTTCATCGGCTAAATCTTGATTTCCTTCAATGATGGGTCCTGTGTAATCACAATCATAGCAAACCCACTGTGACCAATTTTGTGGAATAATCCATTTCACATTTCTAGACCCGCATCGGGGGCAAATTTTATGCATCATATTATCTACTCTTTATTTTTTGCTATTAAAGTTTTGGTAACTATTTGGTTTTGTAAAAGCTCCAAATCAAGTCGAGTGCTTCACCCGGTTCAAGTGCACCTGAACGGGTTTCTCTTAAAATTCTTTGTATTGAAAATTTTTTCATGTATGGGAATTTTTTATGAATTTCATATAATAGGGGACAGCCGAATCCTTTAAACTCTTTTAAATTATAGTTTCTGATTAAGGATTTAATCTCTTGTTTGCCAACACTTAAACTTGCTGGAAGGTTCAATCGATATAATGAATCGTCCTGCAGATTAATACATTGACTTCCGGTTGCAAGCATATCACCATATATAATTACAGGTATCTCTTCATTTTTTGCATATTGCATTATAATTTCTGACGTGTTTTTTGAACACCTTCCGCACGGATGGAGTTTACCTGTAAAGGACTCTTCAATGACCTCTGTATAATCCGTTTCAATGTAAGCATGCTTAACATCCAGGGATTCTGTCAGAGCCTTAATATTGTTCTTAAATTGTTTCGGCAAGATTATAGTTCCCGGATCAACAGTAATGGCAATTGGATTGAAACCTAACTTTTTAGCCAAAATAAGTGAAAAACTGCTGTCCACACCGCCTGAAAGTGCAACAACCGCTTCGGTATTTTCAGATTCTTTGAACTCATTTTCATTAAAGTATTTCTCAAAGTTAAAACTATAAATGTTGTCAAGCTTGGTTTCAATAATTTTCTTCAGGTTTTCCAGCCCGGTCAAATCCAAATCCACATTATCAATTGTTTTTTTGGATAATCTTAATTTATATTCTTTATTCAAAAAGTCACCATAAGATTCAACGTGAATGCTTTCAAGGCCTAATTTCTCTTTAAGTTTTCCAACTACCCATCCTCCTTTTCCAATAATGGCTGATTTGTCAGGACGGTCTTCGGTAATAATCCATAACTCATTGTTGTCAAGGTAAATTTCCTCGATAAAAATGTTCACTTTTTCATGACCGATTTCATTTCTTATGGTATTAATCTCATTTAAAATGAATTCTTTCGTATACATTTAACTCATATCTTTTGTAATGCTGATGTTTTCACGGGAATACAATTTCGGATTTTCTATAATTTCCAAGGCTATTTTTTCAACTGATTCTACTGTAGAAAAATATCCTTTGGGTGTTTCACCTTTTGAGGTTATGATATAGTCATCTTCTTCACCATATCTTAAAAATCCTGGTCTTAAAATAGTATAGTCTAACTGGCTATCTTCTATGGTATCCACTGCATTTCTGTTTGGAATCTGCTTAGGTTCATTATCTACATTGAATTCAGCGCCGTTACCTTCTGCAAGTTCATTGTGAATTCCGACAACGCCCATAAAAATCAATCTTTTAGGATTAATCTCAACTAAGTTGCGGGCAATGACCGGCAAGTCAGATCCTGAAATTGCTGAATAAACGATGTCCTGATTTTTCAGGGCATTTTTCAATTCTTTTAAGTTAGTTGCATCAATGCTTTTTGCCGTTACTCTGTGGCTATCTTCAAAAATGTTTCCTGCAGATTTTGAAATAACAGTTAACTGATAATTTGGATTTGCAAGTAATTTTGCTGTAAATAATCTTCCGAAGTTTCCGGTTGCACCAAGTATTGCAATATTCATTATCTCACCTATTATATTATTCTTTTTTTTAGTTTAATTAAAATTTTTGCATTGGATTATGATTATGGGGATGCATAAGCAATTTAAGTAATAGTTTTTTTTTGGCTTAATGGGAGTATGTTCTCCCTAAACTTTTTTAATTTCAAATTACATAATAATTTCAAATAGTTTTTTAGGAATTTTTAATATGGACTACAGAAAGTTAGGAAATACTGGTGTTGAAGTATCTGAAATTGCATTTGGTGCAGAATTCTTAGTTGAAAGACCATATGAAGATGCGGAAGAGTTAATACGAGCTTGTGAAGAAAACGGAATCAATTTTGTAGATTGCTGGATGAGCGAACCTGATGTGAGGTCTCATTTGGGCAGGGCTATTAAGGATAATCGTAAAAATTGGGTGATTCAGGGCCACATAGGTTCAACATGGCAAAATGGACAATATGTACGAACCCGTGATATGGATAAGGTAATTCCAGCTTTTGAAGACTTCATGGAAAGATTCCAAATAGATACATTGGATTTTGGAATGATTCATTATGTTGACCAACTAGAGGATTACAATGAGATAATGAACGGTCCATTTATCGAATATGTCCGAAAACTGAAGAGTGAGGGAACAATATCCCACATAGGATTGAGTACTCATAATCCGGATATCGGACTTTTAGCAGCTGAAAATCCTGAAATAGAGCTGTTGATGTTTTCCATCAATCCTGCATTTGACATGTTCGGTTCGATGAGTGATATTGAAGAGTACCGGCGAGAAGATGCTTATGACAATGAACTGTCAAGCATCAATCCTCAAAGGGATGAACTATATAGTTTATGTGAAGAAAATGGGACTGCTTTAACTGTAATGAAAGGATTTGCTGGTGGAAACTTGCTGGATGATGAAACTTCTCCATTCGGTGTTGCCTTAACTCCTGTTCAATGCATCCATTATGCACTGGAACAGAAAGGTGTTTCAAGTATTTTTGTTGGGGTTAAGACAGTCGATGAATTAATGGAATCTTTAAAATATTGTGATGCAAGCGAATCTGAAAGAGATTATGTAGAAACCTTAAAAAAAGCTCCAAAGCATTCATTTGAAGGACAATGCACATATTGCGGACATTGCCAGCCATGCTCTTCAGGAATAGACATTGCGATGGTAAATAAATTATTTGACCTCGCAAAAAACCATGATGAAGTGCCGGTTGGTGTGCAGGAACATTATAATAACTTAAAATTTAATGCAACTGAATGTATTGCATGTGGAGAATGCGAACCGAGATGTCCATTCAATGTTCACATTGTTGATGTGATGTTGGATGCTCAGGATTTATTTGGATTTTAAATATGGGTATCTATAAATATATTATGTGATTATTATGGCTTATGAAATTAAAAACAAAAAGAATATATCCACTATTGGTGTGCATGCGGGTCAAGAAGAGGTTGATGAAACCGGATCAAGAGTTACTCCAATCTATCAGACTACATCCTATGTATTCGAATCATCTCAACAGGCCGCAAATAGGTTCGCCCTTAAAGAAGGTGGAAACATATATACAAGACTCACAAATCCCACTACTGAGGCATTTGAAAAGAGAATGGCAGCTATTGAAGGAGGAACTGCAGCTTATGCAACAGCTTCTGGAATGGCAGCTATCTTTTATGCAATCATCAATCTAACTAAAGTTGGGGACAATATTGTATCTGCAGATAATTTGTATGGCGGAACATATGAACTGTTTGAAAACACGCTCGAAGAGTTGGGGCGCACTGTCACTTTTGTGGACTCCCAGTCTCCGGATGAGTTTGAAAATGCAATTGATGAGAAAACTCGTGCAATTTATGTTGAATCTATAGGAAATCCTAAATTAGATATTCCTGATTTTGATAAATTGGCTGATATTGCACACTCTCATGGAATCCCATTGATAGCTGACAATACTGTCGGAATCGGATCAGTAAGGCCATTTGACCATGGTGCAGATATTATCGCATCATCTGCAACCAAATACATTGGAGGCCATGGAACCACCCTCGGAGGAATTGTCATTGAAAAGGGTGATTTTGATTGGATGAACGGAAAATTCCCAACACTTTCTGAACCTGATGAAACATATAATGGATTAATTTTTGCAGAAACCTTTAAAGAATCTGCTTTCACAACAAGAATTAGAACAGTCGTTGGAAGAGATACCGGTGCGGTTCCATCTCCTTTCGGTTCATTTTTACTTTTGCAGGGTCTTGAAACATTAGGATTAAGAATAGAAAGACATGCTTCAAATGCAATGGCTGTAGCAGAACATTTGGAAGCTCACCCTAAAGTTGCTTGGGTAACTTATTCAGGGCTTGAAAGCTCCCCAAACCATGAAGTTGCTAAAAAATATGCTGAAAAGGGGTATGGTGGAATTGTTTCTTTTGGTCTTAAGGCAGGATATGACGGTGCTTTAAAATTCATTGAAAGTGTGGAGTTAATCTCATTTTTAGCTAATATAGGTGATGCCAAATCATTGGTTACACACCCTGCATCAACTACACATTCCCAACTGTCCGAAGAACAGCAGTTGTCTACTGGTGTCACCCCGGATTTAATCAGATTTTCCGTGGGTATCGAAGATATAGAAGATATATTGGCTGATGTTGATCAGGCATTGGATAAGATATAGCTCTTTTCCATTTTTTCTTTTTTTTAATATAAATGAATTTCTTTATATGACTTAAATATTTTTTATAATAAACTTTTATATGTAAGATAATTATTCTTATATTGTATTTAAAACATTAAATGAGAATTTGGTTTCTTTTTAATGTATAGTATATTGAGGATAATGTATTTTATATTGCTATTGGAGTACGTTTGAAAATTTAAATTTTAAGGTTATTTTCGAAGGTATTCATCAATCGAGGGATTTTATTATAAAAGGAGTTTTGGCTATGGAAAAGAGAACTAAAATAATAATTGGTGTTGTAGTTGCTATTCTTGTAATTTTAGTTGCAGGATTCTTGTTCCTAAGCAATGCTAATGTGACATTGCAGGGTAACGAAGCTGCTGTTACTCTTCCGGGTAATTATACTTTAGATGATAAGGGTATTGCAACTGCAGGAAATACTAGTGTTATGTTTACTGGGATAATGTCTGGCAGTGGAGGCAGTGAAGCTAATTTCTACAAGGCTGTTTCTCAAAATGGTAAAGAGGCAGGGTATAAAAATATATCCAAATCTGATATAAACGGATACAAAGTTTATGAATTTGCCGCATATCCGGATAAACTTAAAAATGTTTCAACCGATGAGGTAGCTACCGATGATGGTGGTACCAGCTGGTGGACTTTTGAACCATATTTCCCATGGGGTTCAGAGAAAGGAATTGACCACTACAGAATGTTAACCTATGTAAAAGATGGAAATGTGAATTATCTATCATTCTTCACTAAAGATCCTAATACTAGTTTATACACTTCTGAGATAGACAATATTATTAATAGTATTGGCCCAATCGAACAGTAAACTGCTAATGATGATTTTTAGAATATTTTTCTAAAAATCCTTTTTTTTTATTTTCACTTCTTTTTCGATATTGATAATGTAATCTATTTTTTTCATTGGAATAAAGTTGTTGCTTTATGTGACTTATATAGTAATTTATTAAAATTTATTAATATTGATGCAATTTCATATTTTAATATGTAAAATATTTTTTTCTATGAAATAATGCTTTATTAGGTTATATAAGTCATATATATTTTTTAAAAGGTTAATTAAATGATTGTCATTAATTAATTGTATTTTGAAAAATTTTACTTAACAATTGGAGTTTGAGATATGGGAGATAAAAATCATAGCTATGTTACTGAAATAATTGGTCGGGAAAATCAAAAAGTTTTATCTTCTAAATTGGCTTCAATAAATAATGAGGTTAGATTTTCTATTTTAAAGATTTTAAGGGACTATCAAAGGGTTCATAATTATAAAACCAAAGAACCATTGTACTCCCGTGAAATTAATCTGATGTTGGCTAATTATAATATTAACATTACTCCTCAAATGTTAGGTCAGCATTTAAAAATTCTGGTCGAAGCTGGAATCCTGAAGGAAGTTGTTGTTAAAAAGGAGATTCCCAATAAAGTTGGGAAGCGTAATGTTAAAGCATATGTTCTAAAGGAGGATGCATTCGAAGATCTCTTTTTGGATATTAATTTCTTCGTTGAGGAACTTGTTACCTTCTTTGATTTATATGATATTAACAGCAAGCTCAACAACAAGAAGTGTTGCACGATGACAATATTCAATGGTAAGGATAAAGGCAAAACTTATAGGATAAACAAAAACGATTGTGCGGTTATTGGAAGAAGGGGTAATGGTGATTTGAGCGATATAAAAAGCCGTAAAATTATTTTGGACAATAGTTATAATACTGTTTCAAATATCTTAAAACCTCATCTAAAATTATTCTATGAAAATGATGGCTGGTATGTTCTGGATGAGTCAAGCTCTAATGGAACCTATGTTGGAGATAATCTAATTCCTTTTGGTATTAAAACTAAATTGATTAATAACTCTTTTTTAAAATTATCTAAAGGCAATGGAGGAGCTGTTTTTTACTGTTCTTTCTAAACATTATTTTCATGTGATTTGCAATGATTGCTCCGGAAGTCGTAGATATTGTTGAAGAATATTTTCATGGTAAATATAAGGTTGAGCAATTTTTGGAATCAAGTGAATTTGCCGAGATATATATTGTAAGACATGTTTTTTTAGATGACTTGAGGGTTATGAAAATTATTAAGGAGCCCTTTGATATCAATTCAAATTTGAATTTCCTTTTATATGGTGCTAGACTTGCATGCAAGTTAAAGCATGAGAATATTATTGATATTAACGATGCTGGGATTATCCCGGCAGGTGATAAAAATGAAAATGACTGGGTTTATTTTATCATGGAATATGTACTTGGTGGGGATTTAACTCCTTACATGATGTCTTTTAAGGAGTCTAATATTTTAATGCCTATTTTTTGGGGTTTAAGCTTAATCAAGCAAATTTTGTTAGGATTGAATAAATTACATTCGTCCCAGCCGCCCATTGTGCATAATGATTTAAAACCAAGTAATATCCTGTTAAGCTTTAATTCGGAATACCGTATCGTCGTTAAAATATCTGATTTCGGATTTTCAAGAGAGATTAATTCTAATATGGATAATCATATTATTGTTGGAACACGACAGTACATGGCTCCCGAATGTTTTAAAAATAAGTATTATCCTTCAACTGATATTTATGCCTTAGGTGTGGTTTTTTATATTTTATTAACTAATCATTTTCCCTATGATATGGATAGATTTAACCTGGCTGAAATAATAGATGGCAAACCCTGGAAATCTCATTTAATTCCTCCAAGTAATTATAATAATAATGTTTCACCACTTATAGATGAAATTGTTAGTAAATGTTTGCAGGCTGATTATAATAATAGATTTTTAAATGCCGGTGAACTTTTAACTGAAATAGAAAAATGTTTTAGGAAATCATACCTTCATCTAAATGAAAATGATTATGGGATGAACAATGCTATGAAAAAAGCTTTCAGATTGGCAAAATATGAAAATAATTTTTCTGAAGCTAAAGTTATTCTTAAAGATTATGATATGGGGGAAATTTTTGAAAAGGTCATGAATTTTGATAAGGAACAGAATTCATTTTTATCACAGACCATAAAATTGAAAACATCTCATAATATTAAATCTAAAGAAGATGATTTTTTAGAAGAGCAAAAAAAATAAATAAAGAAGAAATCAAAGATTTCTTCAATTCAAACAGCCATTAACCCAATTAATAAAGTTGTCTGTGGAATCGCCAGTTCTTTCAGCTTGGGTATGTCCTTGACCCCAGACTGTTGAGAATTCAACATTTTGCGAGTCAACTTTTTGATTAACTGCTAAATAAAGATTAACATCAACGCATTGTGATGTGTCTCCCTGTTCAATACCGGTATTTATTCTCCAATATTTAGCAACATCACTGCTTCCGGAACCGTCATAGTAATCGCATAAATAATACATTGGATTGTACATGTTTACACGGGTTTTCATTGTGTTATTTAAGCTGTCATTTTTGGATAGATCATTTTGATATTCTGTTGCGTAATTTGATGAATAGTCACTATATTTGGAGTATTTATCACTATTGTTTGCAAGTAAGCCAGCTAATATTTCATCAAAGTGTGATGAGCTGTTTCCATCAATACCAAATAATCCGTTTTCAGCTTGTGATCGGTTTAAATCATCAAATGCTGCTACTGACTTGGAAGGGGATTTGCAATGTTTCACAAATGCTTCCAAACTTGTAATTTTTGCAGTGTTTGTACTTTCGTCATAGGTAATCCAGGTATCATTTGAATTTAATGATGCAATGTAGTCTTTTGCTGTTTGATAAGTGGTATTGTCTGAGCTTTCACCGCTTTCAGTTGGCATACTTCCGGAATTGGTTGGTGATTCACCGGTTGGCATTTCTCCTGAAGGTAAACTTTCACTATCACTTGGAGTTTCTCCTGTAGGCATTTCTCCTGAAGGTGTTCCTCCCATTCCACTTGCACTTGGAGTATATGGGAAAGTAGTATCGTTTAAGAAGTTATTCAATGAATCTTCAGTTGTTTTAATCATATAATCATAATATGAACCGGAAGCATAAACTCCAGAATCACTTTCCTGTAAAGTCAATGTATTTCCATTCGGATCTTTAAGGCCTAATTCATTAATGTATTCCGCATATTCTGCTGATAAATCATTACTTAATTCAGAAGAAAATGTTCCATTTGACCTTGCATATTGGCCCATATTCCATTCATAGGCTTCATCGGCAGTGTCTAAATTTGTAATAGGGCACCAACACATTGCACCATAAACAGCATTGGATATTGCGTTTCCATTTTTATCAACAATTGCCGCTCCGATGCTTTCCAGATATGGTGTGTATAATTCACTGTTTCCGCTAGCACCCATTATTGCTGACTGGGCACCTCCTCCACTGTGTCCAAAGGTAAAGACTTTCTCTTTATCTCCTGGCAAAACATCACCATTGAATCTGTAATAACTTATGGCAGATTTTAAATCGGTAACTCCGTCGGGAGCTTCAGCATTGTCTCTTCCTCTACAACCAGCATCCAAATAAATTAATCCTGAATCTGTATAATCTTTAACTACATTTGCATTAAAGCTGGTTGGTGCTGCACAGGATGAATAACCTGGTGTATTTACAGGCATTACAATCGGTGCGGAACCTGCACTGTAATTTCCAATTTTATTGTTGTCATTTATTTTACATGAATAGGTTCCGTTGGAATTTTTTGTCCCGTCAAAGTATTTTCCGGGAACATAAATGCCGCAGGATTCATAGGATATGTTTTCGGGATTAGTACAGTAAATTAATCCAATTTGGTAGTAAATGTCATTTGTTTCATCATAACTCCAGTTATCCATATTAATCGACAATTTTTCGGAAAGTGCCGTTGCATTATATGATTCCCCATCACCGGTCAGGTGATTATTTCCGAAAAATGCATAGGTACATCCAATTATTAATATGAGAATAACACAAATTATGATAATTTTGTGTATTTTTTTCATAATTTCACCTATATTTATTTACTTTTGTTTTATGTTTATATTTTCATTAAATATTAATAATTGTATTTTCAGAAATAATAAACGGTGTTAAAAGTGGGAACTGTTTATATCTATATCATGCAGTTAGTTGTCGAAATTGTTATTTTTCTTATTTTAGTTGGTATTGGAAGATTTATTTACAGTAAATTTAATAATGGTCCAAATATGCTATCAAAGTTTAATGAATCTTTCCCCGAAGAAGAAATACATACTTTAAGACAATCATTTTTCTTGATAATGATGTCATTAGCGTTTATAAATATATTGTATTCGTTGATATCCAGTAGTGGTGATTTAATCTATTTTGTAATATTTGATGTTCTTTTTTCATTATTTGTTGCGATTACATTGGTTGATGGAAGTTCATTAAACGGCAAAATTATGATATTATTGATGGTGCCTTTTGGTTCTTTAAATTATTTGTTATTCGGACTCAGTTTGGCGGGACTGGTCGATATTGTTCATGTTTTAGCATTTATATATATTATAAAAATTTATTATGGTAAATTTAAGGAATATACAAAGTCAAATGGTTTGGGAATAGCTATAGTTGTATTGTTTTCACTGATATTTATTAGTTTTCTGTTTACTCAAGTTGCTGAAAATGTAAACCCATTGGATGCTTTGGTGATGGTTTCCAATGCATTTACAAGTAATGGGTATGCTGTTTTGGGCAGCACTATTGCAGGTAAGCTTAATTCTATTGTTTTGGTATGGGGAGGTTACATTTTATCTGGCGTAGGTACTGCGACTTTGACTGCAGCTATTTTAACAAAACACTTTAACAACAGGTTTGAGGAATTGGAAGAATTAATCAAAAATAACAATGATTGAATAAAAAAATATTGGTTTTATTGCTGGTTTTTTAAGAAAAGCAATTAATAATTGTTTTTCCATAATATTTTCAATGTTTTTATTGTTTTTAAATAATTTTAGACATTTTTTGGTTGCAGATATCAATGCCGATGTGCTTGTGGGACTTGCTTTTGTATTTCTATGTGGTATCTGGTTAAGTTTTGGGCGTGGTATTGGTGCGGTGCAAATTCGTCAATCTCAGGACATGTTGGTTCGGCCAATTGAAAATGCAAATAATGAGTTATTCTCTCATTTATTTTAACATTTGATGTATTGCTCATATTTTTAATTGTTGGAATATTCTTTTAGATAATAGGATTGTATTGTTTGGATCATCATCAGTTAGTACATGGGGTATGCAGTGTAACTAAATTGTAAAAAAGTAATTTCAAAACCAAATTCACTTATTAAATTTCCAAATTTGTCTGTGAATGTTAATGGATAGAAATCTTTTTATATTAAAAAAAATTAAAGCATTAGCAAAGTAATTTTGTGGGGGATACTCATGAAAAAAGAAGATGAAGATATAAAAGTCAACAGAAGAAAGACTGATAAGGTTTATTTTGAATCCACTTTTATTCAGCAAATTTCTGATGGTATTGATTTCTTGAGAGATGAAAGTAAAGAAATACTGAGTGAATTGGACTTGAACGGAATTGATGAATTTGATTTGGAGGAGTTCAGTAAAGACACCATTGACCAAATTGACGACATTGTTGATGACATGTCCAAATTCAAATCTGAAATCATTAACTCAGAGGATTTCCCCTCCGAGATTAAAAAACAATACAGAAATGCTCAAATGTTTTTGAACAGGGATGAGGATTACATCAGTAGAGCTAAACGTAAATTAGATAAATTAGAATCTGAGGATAAAATAGATTTCTATAAAACAAATGTTAGAGTTATTGAGCTTTGTGACAAAGCATCCAAAGTCAACAAATCCAATTTCGATGCATATTATCTTAAAGGAGTGGCTTTAGTAAATCTGGAAGAATATGATGATGGAATTGAAGAATTCATCAATGCTTTATCAATAAAAGATGATGTTGAAGTTTGGCTAGCTATTGCAAATGCAAACAGGCTTAATTATGAGTTTGAAGATGCAATAAGTGTTTATGATAAAGTATTGGACATCAAAGAAGATTCATACGATGCATTAAAAGGAAAAGCGTATACTTACTTTGACTGGGAAAACTATGAAAAATCTAATGAATTCTTTGAAAAAGCAAATTCCAAAGTTTATCTGGATGAGGAATCCATGAAAACTTGGGGTGAATGTTTGGAAAAATTAAATTGAACCTATTCAATTTAATTTCTTTTTTTTTTAAATACTATTTTTCCTGTTTAATGATGCAGTAATAATATTTATATATAAAAAAATCTAAAGGTACCTTTAGAAAATTAAAAAAATAAAAGCAGGAAAATCATGAATCTAACTAAAACACTGAAAACTATAGGAAAACTGTTAAGTCCTTTAAAAAAGAGTATAATTCCTCTTTTTCTCATTGTTGCATTCCTATTGGTTGATGTATACTGCAATCTGACTTTGCCCACATACACTGCAGATATAGTGGACGTAGGTATACAAAACACGGACTTTAACTACATAATATATGTAGGAACCATGATGATGGCCATGGTCTTGATAGGGGTTCTGGCTACAATAGGCCTTTCATACTTCTCAAGTAAGGTATCAGCAGCATATGGAAGAGACTTAAGGAAAATAAGCTATGACAAGATTTTAAAATTTTCAAATTTTGAGTTAAATAAGATATCCAGGGCATCCCTTATTACACGTAACACAAATGATGTATATCAGATACAGATTTTTTTAGGATTATTCTTTACAACAATACTATTTGCACCGATATTGGGTATAGGAAGCATAATCAAGGCCTTGGAACTTGGAACCAATCTTTTATGGATTATTGGAGTGACATTCGCCGCAGTAGCCATACCTTTTGTCATAATATTTGTAAGCGTTGTACCTTACTTTAACAGAATGCAGGAATTGACTGACAAAATCAATCAAACTTCAAGAGAAATACTTATGGGCATTCCCGTTATTAAAGCATTCGTAAGGCAAAACTATGAAGAAAAAAGATTTGAAACAACAAATGAAGACTTTAGACTAGTAAACCTAAGAGTCTTTAGAGTACTCTTGATTTTAATGCCTGCAATGACTTTATTGTTAAATCTGATGATTGTTCTTATTCTATACTTTGGAGCATATGATGCAATTAGAGGGGAAATATTAACCGGAACAATAATAGCATTTATCCAATATGCCACACAGATTGTAATGGCATTTTTAATGATGGGGGGATTTCTGGTAATGGTTCCAAGAATTCTAGTATCCGGCAGGCGTGTCGCTGAAGTTATAAACATGGAAATATCAATCAGTGATGGACCAA
This sequence comes from Methanobrevibacter sp., assembly GCF_030539555.1. GTDB lineage: Archaea > Methanobacteriota > Methanobacteria > Methanobacteriales > Methanobacteriaceae > Methanocatella. Next base: position 14,443 of record NZ_JAUNXX010000029.1, read on the forward strand.
TCGATAAAATAGATGATGATCCGGTCATTGAATTTAGGGATGTGACTTACATCTATCCCGGAAGCGAAAAGGAAATATTGAAAAATATCAATTTCAAACTGGAAAAGGGAAAAAACACTGCAATAATCGGAGGAACCGGAAGCGGAAAATCCACAATTCTAAACTTAATCCCCCGTCTTCAGGATGTAAGCAATGGGGAAATCCTGATTAATGGTAGAAACATCAGGGATTATAAATTGTCTGTTCTTAGGCAGAGGATTTCCTATGCCCCTCAAAAGGCAATTCTTTTTGAAGGAACAATAAGGTCAAACATGCTGATAGGCAAGGAGGATGCAAGCGATGAAGAGATTAGAAAGGCACTGGCAATGGCGGAAGTCGATTTCATAGAAAGTTTGGATGATGAGGTTTTACAAGGAGCATCCAATTTCTCAGGTGGACAGAAGCAGCGTCTTCAGCTGGCAAGGTCAGTAATTTCTAAACGTGACTTTTACCTTTTTGATGACTGTTTTTCAGCACTAGACATGAATACAGAATCAAAAGTGAAGGAAAACATTAAAACTCTAAAGGAAGATTCATCAATGCTCATCATCTCACAAAGGATTTCAACAATTATGGATGCTGATGAGATAATAGTACTTGATGAAGGAGAGATAATAGACAAAGGCAGTCATGATTACCTTAATGAAAACTGCAATATTTATAGGGAAATTGTATCATCTCAAATAGAACAGTCTAATGACTTGTTATATGATGATGAGGAATCTTCCAATTTCATCATTGATGCTGATTATATAAAAAAGACTGCAGGAGGAAAATAATATGGCAAGAAAACCAAGAAGAGCACCTCCTGAAAAACCGGCAAATACCCGGCAGTCCATAAAAAACATATCCAGTCTTTTAGTTGGATATAAGTTTAAATTAAGTTTAACAGTTATTTGTGGAATCATATCAACAGTATTTTCAGTAATCAGTCCTCTTTTAATAGGTTTTGCCACAACGGCAATATTTGATGGTATAAACTCTGGAAATATGAATCTGGAATATATACTCAATCTGCTGATTACAGTTGTAATATTATATGTTGTAAGTGCGGTTTTCTCATATCTTCAAAGCTATCTGTTGCTTGACATAACAACAGATATAAGCTATAACCTAAGAAAGGATTTAATTGAAAAAATCACACATCTGTCAATGGGGGATTTGGATAAGAATACTAGAGGAGACATCCTTTCAAGAATCACAAACGATGTGGATTCATTGCAGTCAGGTATCGTACAAACATTTAACCAGCTGCTGACAGGTGTCGTTACAATTATCGGCGTTACAGTAATGATGCTGTCCATTAACTTATGGATGACACTCATTACAATAATATTGGTTCCAATTGCATTTTTCATTATAATTAAAGTTACCAAATTCTCACAGGATTACTATTTGAAACAATTAGAATATAGGGGCAGGCTGAATGGACAAATTGAAGAGTCGTTTACAGGTCATGAAATCATCCGTTCATTCAACCAGGAAGATGAGTCCATGAATATTTTTGAAGAGGAAAATGAAAACTGGTATGAACAGGAATGGAAATCCAAGTTCTTTTCAAGTCTGTCAGGGCCTTTTGTCCATTTCATTTCCAATCTGCAATATGTAATCATATCAGTTCTTGGAGCTGTGCTGGTACTTCAAAATGCAATAAGTGTCGGGGACATCTTGGCATTTATCCAATACTCTAAAAACTTTACAACTCCGATCGAACAGGTAACAAGAATCATGAATATGATACAAACTGCAATGGCGGCAAGCGAGAGAATATTTGATTTCCTGGAAATAAACGCTGAAGAAAATCCATTCAAAGAGCAAATTAAAGGAATAAATGAAGAAATCACCTTTGAAAATGTTAATTTTGGCTACTCTGAAGATGAATTGGTGATAAAGGACTTGTCATTTAAAGTTAAAAAAGGTGAAAAAATAGCTATTGTAGGTGAAACCGGAGCAGGCAAAACCACTATTGTAAAATTGCTCATGAGGTTCTATGACCTGAATGGCGGTGAAATAAAAATCGATGGTGTGAACATCAACAGATATGACAAGCACAGCATCAGATCGCTTGTAGGAATGGTGCTTCAGGATACATGGCTATTCAATGACACTATCTTTAACAATATTCGCTATGGAAAACTGGATGCAAGTGATGAAGAAGTTATAGCTGCTTCAAAAGAAGCACATGCAGACAATTTCATCATGCAAAACCCTGAAGGATACGAAATGATGCTGAATGAGGATGCAGACAACATTTCCCATGGTCAAAAGCAGCTTTTGACAATTGCAAGAACAATCCTTTCTAACAAGCAAATATTGGTTCTTGATGAGGCTACTTCATCAGTTGATACAAGAACAGAAAAGCTAATTCAAAAAGCCATGGACAGATTAATGAAAGACAGAACAAGTTTCATCATAGCCCATAGGCTTTCAACAGTCAGGGATGCGGATAAGATAATCGTAATTGATGATGGACGTATTATTGAGCATGGTACTCATGAAGAATTGCTCGAACAGAAAGGATACTATTACAATACCTTGAACAGTCAGAATAGGAGTGTTTCATATGAATGATGCTGATGAAATGAATAATCATTTGCTGTTCTATAAATTCTCCATGATTAATGAAATTCTGGACCAGAGAAATAAAAAGCAGAACCCAGAAATGAAAAGCATTACAAAGGGTCAAGGCAGATTGATTGTTTTTTTAAAGCGAAAGGACAAGATATCCACTAGGGAATTATCTGAAATATTGAATATCAGTGTCACTTCTCTCAATGAGACTCTGAACAAATTGGAACAGAAAAACTTCATCAGAAAAGTTCCTTCAAAAAAGGACAAAAGGGTTCTTCTTGTTGAACTGACAGAAGAAGGAAGGGGCATTGAATTTAAAGATCATAAGGACATTGACATTTTCGATTCATTAAGCAAGGAAGAAAAGGAAAACCTGAACGATTATCTGAACAGATTAATATTGAATATCCATGATAAGTTCAGGAAAGAGGAACCTGAAAAGTATGAAAAAATCATTAAAAATAGAAAGGAGATTTTTGAAAGATACTTTAAGGATGATAAGCATCATGAAGAATGGGTTAAATTAATAACTTGCAAATGAAATTGGGAAAACGTGTTGGAATCGCTTCTAACCTGCAATTAATAGTTGTTTAAACTTTTGATACAATTCAGTTTAGAACACTTTTTTTGCTGATTTTCTCCATTTCTTGAATCGTTTCCATGGGCATTGACAAGTTCATATACTCGTTGAAATGAAATGTTTTGATTTTTTTGCATGCAAAGTCAATTAAACTTAAAATTGACTTTGGATTATCGAGTTCAGCTTGTTTGAATGTAAAGTTGCTGATTTCATGGCATGTTGATTTCGGTGGTGGTTAAAATTGATTTTGAAAAAATCCCTTATTGTCGGAAATATGTTATTGCGATTTTATTTATTTTTTAAATTCCGAACGATTGAACATTTTTTAGAATATTAAGTTGTTGTACTGTTTATTTTTAACAATTTTTTTTATATTTTTAAGTTCACTGAAATACTTCTAAAAACTGTAACATTTAAATATTACTTCGACAAAGTTAGATTAGGAATTTAATGAGGTGAATAAAAATGCGAAAAATTACTATAGCTATCTTAGCTTTAATCGTAATCGCCATGCTAATCCCCGTCGGATTTTCAGGCGAAGTAAATTCCGTTGTTGTAACTTATGGTGAGGCAACTCACACAGATTCAAATTATAAAGCAAACGTTGATAATTTCTTTAAAAATCAAGCAAACGTTGATTTAAACAATGCAGAATCAAAAATTATATCTGCAGATGAAGTGAATCAAATATCAACTGGTATAACTGGTAAAACTTACACATCAGATCAAATATTGTCATCAGCACTCTTGGATTTAAATGACAATGACAATCTTGAAGTAAGCGTAGACAAATCAAAAATCACTACAATTACTGGGGATATGTATATTTCAGCTTTAAAATCAGCTGGAATCACTGCAGGTCATGTATATGTAACAAGTCCAGTAGAAGCTACAGGAGAATCTGCTCTTGCGGGAATAATGAATTCCTATGAAGCAGCTACTGATGTTGAAATTCCTGAAAGCGTAAAAGAAGCCGCTTCAGATGAAATATACACACAAGCAGAAATCGTAGATAACTCCGGTGTTGATGCTGACAAATTATCTAAACTGGTAGATGATGTAAAACAAGAGGTTTCAAGTGATAATGTTACAGATCATGACACAATCGTTAATATAATCAATAATCATGTTCAAAACAATAATGTCAACATCACAAATACAGATATTGAAAACTTGGCAGATTCCATTGAACAAGTGCAAAATGTTCAAGGTGATGTAAACTATTATAAAGAACAAGTTTCAGGATTATTTAATGAGACTGGAAATAGTGGATTTTCTTTAGATAGTATTTTTGATATGATTAAATCCTTTATTAACGGAATTTAATCATTCTTTTCTTTTTTTTATTTGAACTTATTAGTTTTTAAACCTTTTTCTTTAATCGATTTATATATATTTAATATAAAGTATGTATATTGATAGGAATGAGGTGAAAACATTTGAAATACTTTAAATCCAATAATCTATTAAAATTTTCTATGATTTTTGTTCTTCTGATGGTATGTATGGGATCAGTATGCGCATCAGATAATAATGTTTCTTCATTGAGCAAT
>NZ_JAUNXX010000113.1 GCF_030539555.1 Methanobrevibacter sp.
TAATATTGTTGTTATTTTACTTTGTATTGTTGTCAGATACCTTAAGATAAGTATATTATAAGTACATTTTAGACAGCATATCGCATCTTTTCTCACTAATCTTTGCTTTTTATGTTCCGGTTGTAATACTTTTTTGAAACATATTTCAATTTAGCTTTTTTTAAATGCAGTTTATCTTGATTTTAATATAATTTATGTCTGTTTTATTGTGTTTTACCTTGGTTTAGTTAATATTAACATGTTTTGACGTTTTTGGTTTAGTTTTGATTGATGTATATTGTTTTAAAATTTTTTAGGTTTGTTTTAGTGTTGTTAATCTTCATTTATATTTTATTTTAATATTATTTATCTGGATTTAATTGGTTTTGTCATGTTTTGCATTGGTTTAGTTTATATTATATATGTTTTGGCATTTTTTGGTTTAGGTTTTGCTTGGTATATGGGGACCACACTTCTAATTCAAAAAAGTGAAGTTAATGTTCAGAGATTAGATAAATTGCCTATTTGCAATTTAAAATGAGATTTTTAAATTAGTTTCCCTTAATTAAATAAATTTAATATAATACTTGTGATAAAGTTATTATTAAAGCAATATTGCAATTAACTTGTAGTATGGAGTTGGTTAGTATGTCAGTTTATAATGAAGATTCATATGAATTGTCTTTAATCGAATTATTTCAAAATCTAGGGTATGATTATTATTATGGTCCGGATATTGAAAGGGATTATAAAAATCCTGTTTTTATGAGTGATTTAGAAAATTTATATTTTATTAATTCACAGGAAAGCCGATCCGCTATTGAAAATACTATTGAAACAATCCAAGATTTTGGTATTGGAAGTTTAGAAGAAAAAAATGAAAAATTCATGGATTATTTACAAAATGGTGTGTCTGTGAATTATTGGGAATCCGGTGAAGAAAAAGCAACATTAATAAATTTAGTTGACTGGGAAAATCTTGAAAACAATAGATTCACAATTATTAATCAATGGTCTATTGAAGAAAAAGAGGTTAAACGTCCTGACATCGTTGTTTTCTTGAATGGTTTGCCAGTAGTTGTAATTGAGCTAAAATCTCCTTCAAGAGAAAATACTGATGTGTCTGAAGCTTATAATCAATTACATAAATATATGAATGTTGTCCCATCATTATTCAATTACAATGTATTTTGTGTAATGAGTGATATGGCAGAATCAAGAGCTGGTACAATAACTGCTCCTGAAGATAGATTTATGGAATGGAAATCAACTGATGGGAGCTATGAGTCAACCAGTGTCGCTGATTTTAACACATTTTTTAATGGAATATTTGATAAAACAAGATTTTTGGACATTTTAAAATATTTCACCGTATACTCTAAAGATGCAAAAAAGAGCATTAAAATTCTAGGGGCATATCACCAATATTTTGCAGTCAACAAAGCAGTTAAATCAACATTAAAAGCTATTGGGTCCGATGGAAGGGCAGGTGTGTTCTGGCATACTCAGGGAAGTGGAAAAAGCCTATCAATGGTATTTTATGTTAAAAAACTTCAAAATGAACTTAAAAGTCCAACATTTGTTGTTGTAACAGACAGAAATGATTTGGATCAACAATTATATGAGCAATTTACAAAATGTTCTGATTTTTTAAGACAAACTCCAATACAAGCAACAAGTAGAAAACACTTAACAGAATTGTTAAATAATCGCCAGGCTAATGGAATATTTTTCACAACAATGCAAAAATTTGAAGAATCTACAGATGTTTTAACTGATAGGGATGATGTTATTGTTATTTCAGATGAAGCTCATCGCAGCCAATATGGTCTTGAAGAGAAAGTAGATGCTAAAACGGGTGAAATCAAAATTGGTGCTGCAAGAAGAATTAGAAATGCACTTCCAAATGCAACTTACATCGGTTTTACTGGAACTCCAATATCAAGAATTGATAAAAGCACCCGTTCTGTTTTTGGAGATTATATTGATATTTACGATATGACACAATCTGTAGAAGATGGTGCTACTGTACCATTAAGCTATGAAAGTCGTGTTGCAAAAATCCATCTTGATGAATCTATTTTAGAAGAGATTGATAAGAAATATGATGAACTGGCGATGGAAGCAGAAGAGTATAACATTGAGAGAAGTAAACGTGAATTGAGTAAGATGGAAAGTTTGCTTGGAGCTCCAGAAATAATCGAGGATATTTGCCAGGATATTATTTATCATTATGAAGAAAATCGGCAATATGAACTGTCTGGTAAAGCAATGATTGTAGGTTATTCAAGAGATATTGCAATTAAAATGTATAAAAAAATATTGGAGCTACGTCCTGATTGGGATGAGAAAGTAAAAGTGGTAATGAGTGGTTCTAATAAAGATCCCGAAGAATGGCATAAAATAATTGGAGATAAATCTTACAAAAAGCAACTTGAAAACAAATTCAAAGATGATGAGGATCCTATGAAGATAGCTATTGTAGTTGATATGTGGCTTACTGGATTTGACGTACCTTCTCTTGCTACTATGTATGTTTTCAAACCAATGAAAGGCCATAATTTAATGCAAGCTATTGCGCGTGTAAATAGGGTATTTAAAGGAAAAGATGGGGGCTTAATTGTTGATTATATTGGCATAGCCTCCGCATTAAGACAAGCAATGAGTGAATATACTGATAGGGATAATAAAAACTATGGTGAAATGGATGTTGAGAAGGTTGCTTATCCAAAATTCCTGGAAAAGCTTGAAGTTTGCCGTGACTTATTCCATGGTTATGACTACTCCAACTTCTTTGGAGATAGCAATTTGGAGAGATCTAATGTGATTAGTGGGGGCGTTAATTTCTTTGAACATCCCAGGATGGAAAAAGATAAAAAAGAATACATTAAAGAATCATTATTGCTCAAACATGCATTATCGCTATGTCGAAGTGTTGCAAAAGAAAAAGAAAGATTTGAAGCAGTATTTTTTGAAGCAGTTAGGTCTGTTTTAGTCAAATTAAATTCCGATAAAAAACTATCATTTAAAGAAATTAATGAAAGGATATCTGAATTATTGCAGCAATCAATTAAAAGTGAAGGAGTCATTAGTGTAATCGATATTGGGGATAAAATATCATTATTTGATCCAGATTTCT
>NZ_JAUNXX010000030.1 GCF_030539555.1 Methanobrevibacter sp.
TACGGTGGAAGGGAGACAAAATACAGGGCACCTACACAAAATTCGACATTTTTCTACATTTTTTAAAAAAAATATTCAAATTTATAATGAATTATCATGATTTTTAATAACCTTTATATAAAGTTAAATTCAAAGTTACTATATGTTATAATATTTATTTAATTATTATTACATTAATCAGAATTATGAAAAAAGGTGTTTATTTTGAATGAATACAACAAAGATATTGGAAATAGAATTAGAGAATTGAGAGAACTATCTGACATTACAACAGAAGAAATTGCTAATGACCTGAACATTAAAGAAGAAACTTATATCCAATATGAAAACGGTGAAGTAGACATCCCTGCAAGTTTTTTATATGAACTCGCCCATATCTTTAAGGTTGATTTAGGATTATTATTAACCGGAGAAGAAAGTAGAATGAGCATCTTTGATGTTACACGTGCAAGCAAAGGTGTTTCAGTGGACAGAAGAAAAGAATATACTCATGAAAATTTATGTAACAAATTCATTCACAAGAAAGCTGAAACATTCTTAGTAACTGTGGATCCTGAAAAAAATCCTGTGCCTTCACTAAATTCACACCCCGGTCAAGAGTTTAATTATGTTTTAGAAGGTTCATTGAAAATTTACATCCACAATAATGAAATTATCTTAAACGAAGGAGATTGCATCTTCTTTGATTCAGCACACAGACATGCCATGGTGGCGCTTAACGATAAACCGGCTAAATTTTTAGCAGTAATAATATAATACTTACAGGAGATTATCAAATGACATCAGTAATAGGAGATTTTGTTGAAAGAGTTGATTTTAAATCATATGAAGATTTTTTTGAAAATTTTAAATTAAAATATGATGAAGATTATAACTTCGGATTTGATGTGGTGGACAAATATGCAGAAATCGATCCTGACAAAATAGCTTTAATATGGACCAATGACCATGATGAACATCATACATTCACTTTCAAGGATATGAAAGAATATTCTAACAGAACCGCTAATTTATTTAAACGTTTAGGAATCAAAAAAGGCGATTCCGTAATGCTTACACTTAAAAACAGATATGAATGGTGGTTCTGCATGGTTGCATTGCACAAAATAGGTGCAGTGGCAATCCCAGGAACACATATGTTAAAACTTCATGACATTGATTTCAGGTTAAAACAGGCAGATGTTAAACTTGTTGTATCAATTGAAGAAGACTCTTTACTTCCGGATTATGAAAAAGCTCAGGAAGAATTAGGAATTGATTTGAAAAAATTAGTTATTGAAACCGATAGGGACGGATGGATTAATTTCAATGAAGCCATAAAAAATGAAAGTCCAGTATTTGAAAGGCCGACCGGAGAGGATAAAACTTATGCTGAAGAAATTTTCCTAATATATTTCACATCAGGAACTAGCGGACTTCCAAAAATGGTTTCACACAAACATACCTACTCACTAGGACATATTCCTACTGCAAAATATTGGCATAACGTTGTGGAGGACGGAATACACCACAGCGCCGCAGATACCGGATGGGGAAAAGCTGTATGGGGAAACATATACGGACAATGGATTGCAGGAACAGGAATATTTATTTATGACTATGACAGATTTAACGGAATCAAATTACTTGAAAAAGTTATCGAAAACAAAGTCAATACATTCTGTGCCCCTCCAACAGTATACAGGTTCTTAATTAAAGAGAATATTGAAGGATATGACTTTTCAAACATGACTTACGTTACCACAGCAGGAGAGCCATTACCTCCTGAAGTTTCAGACAGATTCTATGACATTTCAGGTTTGAGAATTAAAGAAGGATTTGGTCAAACTGAAACTGTCCTATCCATTGGAACATTTATCTGGTTGGATGCAAAGGTAGGATCTATTGGTAAACCTTCCCCGTTATTTGATTTAAGATTATTGGATGAAAATCATGAAAGAGTAGAAATTGGAGAAGAAGGAGAACTTTGTTTTAAACTTGAAGATGGACCTAACCCAGGATTATTCAAAGAATATTACAAAGATCCAGTCAAACAAGCCCAACAAATACATGACGGATATTATCATTGCGGAGATACCGCATGGGTTGATGAAGATGGCTATGTTCATTTTGTTGGAAGAAATGATGACATTATTAAATCTTCAGGTTATCGTATTGGACCTTATGAAGTGGAAAGTGCCGTTTTATCACACGAAGCGGTTACCAATTGTGCAATTACTGCTTACCCAGATGAAGTGAGGGGTCAAATTGTAAAAGCGACTATCATTTTGCAACCTGGCTTTGAACCATCTGATGAACTTACAAAAGACATTCAAAATCATGTTAAAAAAGTTACAGCTCCTTATAAATATCCTAGAATGATTGAATACACCGATGAAATTCCGGAAACAATCAGTGGAAAAACAAGAAGAGTTGAAATTAGAGAAAAAGACCATAAAAAAATTAATTAGATGATATAATGACAGAAGAGATATCTTATCCGGTTATAAATAAAGAAATTTGCAAAGGCTGTATGAGATGCATAGTCGGATGTCCTCAAAATGCAATATTACTTTCACAAGACATGAACAACGCAGGATATCAGTTTGCCTATTATAGCGGAAATGGATGTACAGGATGTAAAGACTGTTACTTCACATGTCCAGAGCCATTAGCTTTAGAAGTACATCAATTTAAGAAAATTGTTAATGATACAGTCGCAAATATGATTAAAGCTAAAATAACCAATAAAGGGGGAAACTAAATGAGTAATCAAATGGTTAAAGGAAATACAGCAGTCGTCATTGGTGCAATGTATGCTGGATGTGACTGTTTCTTCGGATACCCAATTACTCCTGCAAGTGAAATTTTACATGAAGCATCAAAATACTTCCCTATGGTTGGAAGGAACTTTGTTCAAGCTGAAAGTGAAGAAGCATCCATCAATATGGTTTATGGTGCCTCAGGTACAGGGCATAGAGTTATGACTTCCTCATCAGGACCAGGAATTAGTTTAATGCAAGAAGGATTTACATTCCTTGCGGGTGCAGAATTGCCTGCAGTTATTGTAGATATTATGCGAGCAGGACCTGGACTTGGAAATATCGGACCAGAACAAGGAGATTACAATCAAGTTGTTAAAGGAGGCGGTCACGGGAACTACAAAAACATAGTTTTAGCTCCAAACAGTGTTCAAGAAATGTGTGATCTTACCATGAAAGCATTTGAACTTGCCGATAAATGGAGAAATCCAGTTGTAGTTTTAGCTGATGGTACATTAGGTCAAATGGCTGAACCATTAGTATTTCCAGAAAAAGCCATTGAACCTGAAAACGATAAAGATTGGGCTGTGAAAGGGACAAAAGAAACTATGGACAATCTTATTACTTCAATTTATAATGATTTTAATGAATTAGAAGATTTCAACTTCAAACTTCAGGAAAAATATGCTGAAATTGAAAAAGAAGAAGTTATCTTTGAAGAATATCAAGTTGAAGATGCTGAAATTGTTTTAGTGTCATTTGGTATCAGCAGCAGAATTGCAAGGTCTGCAGTTGATAAAAGCCGTGAAAAAGGCTTAAAAGTTGGACTTTTAAGACCGATTACATTATCACCGTTCCCTGTTGATAAAGTGAAAGAATTAGCGGATAGGGGAGTCAGTTTCATATCCGTTGAAATGAGTAACGGTCAACTATTAGCAGACGTTCAATTTGCAGCTTTAAGAAAAGAAGATACTCATCTTGTTAACAGAATGGGTGGAAACTTAATTGAATTAAAACAAATTCTTGCAAAAATCTATGAAATTGCAGGAATTGAAGATGAAGACATTGACTTATCCGAAAGAAGTGAGGAAAAAGCAAGCCCAAATATAATCGATTAGAGGATGTGGAAAAATGAGTGATATAGAAAATAACAAAGATTATGAATTGCAAGTACGTAGAAATCCACAATCCCTTTTAGAAGAGTATCCCAGAAAAGGAACCAATATTCAATCAACTCACTACTGTGCAGGTTGTGGACACGGAATCTTACATAAATTAATTGCAGAGTGTATGGATGAACTTGGAATACAAGAGAGATGCGTAATGATTTCTCCTGTTGGATGTTCAGTATATGCTTATTTCTACTTTAACTGTGGAAATTTCCAAACTGCTCACGGAAGAGCACCCGCTGTAGCTACAGGCATTTCAAGAGCTGAAGATAATGCGATTGTAATGAGCTATCAGGGAGATGGTGATTTAGCATCAATCGGTTTAAATGAAACTTTACAAGCTGCAAATCGTGGAGAAAAAATTGCAGTATTTTTCGTCAACAACACAGTTTACGGAATGACCGGTGGTCAAATGGCTCCAACCACATTGATTGGAGAAAAAACTGTGACATGCCAAACCGGAAGAGATCCTGACTATGCAGGACACCCTACTCACATGTGTGAGTTAATCAACACTTTGAAAGCACCTGTATTCATTGAAAGAGTGTCCCTTGCAAATCCTTTAAAAATCAGGCTTGCCAAATATGCGATTAAACAAGCTTTGACAGTTCAAAGAGATGGAAAAGGTTATTCATTTGTTGAAGTGTTATCACCTTGCCCAACAAACTTAAAGCAGGATGTTGAAAGCGCTCAAAAATTCATTGAAGAACAGATGGAAAAAGAATTCCCAGTTAAAAACTTTAGGAATAATTTATATGACAAGGACCCTGTTCAAAGGCCTGCAAGTGACTTTTCAACTGAATCCTTGGATAAGATTTTCAATGTTTCAAGGACTGATGATGCAGGTTATGTAGATGATAATATTGAGCCATTAAGCATTAAAGTAAGCGGTTTTGGAGGTCAGGGTGTCTTAAGTGCTGGTTTGACAATAGCTCAGGCAGCTTGTGCTGAAGGAAAACATGTTTCATGGTATCCTAGTTACGGACCAGAACAAAGAGGTGGAAAATCAAACTGTTCTGTCGTAATATCCAATGAAACAATAGGAACACCTGTAGTTGATGATATTGACATTCTTATTGCTTTAAATAAGCCTTCCCTAGAACAATTTTCACAAGATGTTAAGGTTGGTGGAACAATACTTTATGATGCCCATATTGGCGAGTTTACAACAGACAGAGACATCAGCGTTATTGCAATGCCATGTGTCGATATTGCAGAAGAACATGGAAATGCAAGAACTGCAAACACAGCATTGCTTGGTGCATTAACTGAATTAACAGATGTTTTAAAAAGAGAATCTTATGAAAATGCAATTCGTGAAATGTTTGCATCAAAACCTAAAGTTATTGATGTGAATATTGAAGTGTTAGAAGCTGGAGCTGAATGGTTAAAAAACAATTTATAGTGTGATTTAATGACATATAAAGAAATTTCTAGAACATATATAGAAGATTACAATTTAAGTATTGGAGATACAATCAAAGTTAACAAGGAAGATATCTCCTATACTGGTATCTTACTCGATAGACCGGAAGATGCTGATGACGGGTATCTTGTTTTGAAATTATCCAGCGGTTACAACATAGGTGTTGCAATCGATAATACAACTGCTGAGCTAATTGAAAAGGGAGACAAACCAAAAATCGGTTACGATGAAACTGAAATTCCAAATGACCCTTCAAAACAGAATATATCCATTGTATCTACAGGAGGTACAGTGTCTTCTGTTATTGATTATAGGACAGGAGCTGTGCATCCCAAATTTACAGCATCAGATCTCGTAAAAGCAAATCCTGAATTATTAGATTATGCAAACTACAATGTGAAAGCATTATATAATATTTTAAGTGAAAACATGAAGCCTGAATATTGGGTTAAGGCTGCAGAGGAAATAGCTAACGATATTTCAAACGGATCTGATGGTGTTGTAATAGCTCATGGTACCGATACTATGCATTATACATCCGCCGCATTGAGCTTTATGTTGAAAACTCCAGTTCCAGTGATAGTCACCGGAGCTCAAAGAAGTTCAGACAGACCTTCAAGTGATGCAAACATAAACCTGATCGATTCTGTTGTAGCTGCAAAATCAGATATTGCTGAAGTATGTGTCTGTATGCATGGAAGTTTGAATGATTCATACACTTACCTGCATAAAGGAACCAAGGTAAGAAAAATGCATACCTCAAGAAGAGACACATTCAGAAGCATTAACGCTCAGCCAATAGCTAAAATCGAAAATAAGAAACTTAACATCAATCCGGAATATGAATACGTCAAACGTGGAACTAATGAATTAGAACTGAATACTGCAATTGAAGAAAAAGTTGGATTCATTAAAAGTTTCCCAGGAATTTCCGAGGAATATGTTGAATACCATATTGATAAAGGTTATAAAGGACTTGTTATTGAAGGAACAGGACTCGGACATGTACCGAATAACTTAATTGACTCTTTCAAAAGAGCACAAGATGAAAGTATTCCAGTGATTATGACCTCACAATGTCTTTATGGAAGAGTAAATATGAACGTCTACTCAACAGGTCGTGAAATTCTTGATGCTGGAGTAATATCCGGTCTTGACATGACTCCTGAAACAACATACGTCAAGTTATGCTGGGCATTAGGTCAAAGTGATGATTACACCAAAGTAAAAGAAATTATGCATGAAAACATTGCAGGTGAATTCAAAGAAAAATCCTCAATTAAGGATTTCTTAAATTAAGGGGCTGCTAATATGGATTATGAAAAATTAGGATTAAAAATGGGACTTGAAATTCACCAACAATTAAACAGTGAACATAAACTATTCTGTCCATGTAAAACAGAGCTTGTTGATGATGATTTTGATGAATTGATTCAAAGAAAATTAAGACCGACACAATCCGAACTTGGAGAAATCGACAGAGCTGCTCTTCAAGAATCCTTAAGGGGTCTTAATTTCAAATATGAAAACTTCGAAAAACATACCTGTCTTGTTGAAAACGATGATGAACCTCCACACAGTTTAAATGAAGAAGCATTAGACATTTGTATTACTATTGCATGCCTAATGAACATGCATATTGTTGATGAATTTCATACAATGAGAAAACAGGTTATTGACGGAAGTAATACAGGAGGATTTCAAAGAACAGGTATGGTTGCAACTGACGGATACCTTGACACACCTTACGGAAAAGTCATTATTGAAAGTTTAGGTCTTGAGGAAGATGCAGCAAGAAGAGTCGAAACAAAAGACGGATTTACAGAATTCAGATTAGATAGATTGGGAATTCCTCTTGCAGAAATTACAACAGACCCCTCAATGCACCACCCAGACCAAGTAAGGGAAGTTGCATACATGCTCGGCCAGATTTTAAGAAGTACAAATGTTAAAAGAGGTCTTGGTACAATCAGGCAGGATTTAAACATTTCCATTGCTGAAGGTGCACGTGTTGAAATTAAAGGTGTTCAGGACTTAGATTTGATGGCTGAAATTGTAAACCGTGAAGTCACAAGACAGTTAGAATTAATTGACATTAAAAAACAATTGAATGAAAGAAATGCTGAAGTTTTAGAAGAAATTCATGATTTGGATGAATTGTTTGTCGATACCGAATCCAAAATTTTAAAATCTGCTGAAACTATTAAAGCAGTTGTTTTAAAAGGTTATGACGGATTAATTGGACGTGAAGTTCAACCAGGCAGAAGATTTGGAACAGAAATTGCAAGTTATGCTAAAAAACGTGGCGTTTCTGGAATATTCCACTCAGATGAATTACCTGCCTACGGCATCACCCAGGAAGAAGTTGACAAGGTAAATGAATTCCTAAAGATTGGTGAAAGTGATGCATTCATTATTGTAGCTCATGATGAAGACATAGCTATTTCAGCACTGGAAGAAGTTAAAAGAAGAGCTAAACTGGGTCTTGACGGAGTTGTAGAAGAAACTAGAAAAGCGCTTGATGATGGAAACACAGAATATATGAGACCTCTTCCAACTGCAAATAGGATGTATCTTGAAACTGACATTCCATTATTTAAAATCACTTCCGATAGAGTTGAACCTATTGCAAATAATTTGCCGGAATTGCCCGATGTTAAACAGGCCAGAATTATTGAACAATACTCTTTAAGTGAAGATTTAGCAACACAACTTGTCAAAAGGCAAGAAGCAGACATGTTTGAAGATATTTTAGCCGATGTTAATGTGGATGCAACACCAGTTGCTTCACTTCTTGCATATGATTTGCGTGAAATCAAAAGAGAAGGATTTGACATTAACATTTTAACATTAGACCACTTCAAAGGCATCTTTACACTTTTAGCAGACGGTAAAATTGCAAAAGATAGTGTGAGGAAATTGGCAGTTGAAACAATTAAAACTCCTGAAATGGATATTGCAGAAATTGCTGAGAAAAACAATTTAACTATGCTCAGCCAGGATGATGTTGCAAACATCATTGCTGAAATTGTTGCCAACAATGAAGGAATGGTTAAAGAACGTCAGATGGGTGCTATGGGTCCTTTAATGGGAATGTGCATGAAACAGCTTAAAGGAAAAGCTGACGGCGGCATGGTCAATAGAATTGTACGTGAAGAAATTCAAAAATTAATTTAAGAAACTCAATCGAGTTTCTGAATACTTTTTTTATTTTTAAATATCCCTAAATGCAAATAACAATTTATTATCTGTGTTCAGAAGTTAACTATTAAAAGCAGATAATTTTAACATATTTTATTCGGATATATACCTATGCAACAGATAAATGATAGGTGTTCCTATCAGTAATGCAATTGCTATTATAAACAGGAAGATTCCCAAGTTACCGCTTATATCATAAGTGGCTATTGAAATAGCAACCAGAATGATAGGTATAACGCAGGCAAAAGTTAATAAAACAGAAGTTTTAAGTCCTTTAGATTTGCCGGAATTATCAACACCAATGGCACTGTTGACTGAATCCACAATACTGGAACTAATAATCGGATCAGTAATAGGTTTATTTAATATTTTGGCAACATCTATGACCAGATTTCTAAATTCTATAGCTGGTTGAGGATATGCATCCAACCAGTGTTTGTTCTTTAAGAAAAATTCTAATCCTCCATCCAAATTGGATTCGTCAATTTTAAATACGATTATTGGAACATTTGCTGAAAAAGCAATGTCCACTTCAGTGTTAACATAGTTTGAAAGTTTGGCGCTTTCAGAAAATACCAATACCATTACTCGGGATTGACGAATGGCATTTGAATAATCATTAACAGTATTTTTAACATCCAAATCTCTTGGCTTAATCCAACATTTGAACTTATTTTCCTCTAAAACATGACAGATTGCATCAGCTGTAATCTTATCTTCATCACCATAACAAATATAGACTTCATGCGACATGATATCCCAAACTAAACCTTATAATATTTATCAACGAAACTTTCAAACAATTCATCCTCTGGAGACATCCATTTTAAAACTGTTTTACGAGCTAAGAATTCTTTTCTAATTATAAATAACCCTGAAATTAATGCAATTACCCAAAAAACTATGAATAATTGGAATAGGATTGCGAGTTTTGATGCATTGACAATATCTCCTCCCAAAGCAAAAACCGCAAAGGGGAGAGGTATTAAATAAATTATTCCCAAAGCCATCCATTCTTTAATTTTTGCAATATAACCCATATATAAGAAAGAAAAGCTATACAAAGGAGTGATTAACAGTATTATGGAAATTAAATCCTTATCCCTGTTTTGAGGTTTTGTTACTGGAGGAACTGTTGGAATTACAGGCACTATTTCACTGCACAGGCGAGTTGCATCTTGAACCAACCTGTCAAATTTATTTTTTGGTTCGGGATATGCTTCCAGCCAATGATTAATCTTTAAAAAGAATTCCATTTCCTCCGCAGGCATTGTCTCATCAATCTTAAATGAAATGATTGGTTTTTTGTTGTCGAACGCTGCAAAAATTTCATTCTGCACATATTGGGATTCCTGAGAATTTTTTGAAAAAACGAGAACAACGATTTTGGCGGCTTTTAAACCGTCCATTATCTCTTTAGCATAATGCATTCCAGAAGTGATATTGCGCGGCGCTATCCAACATCTGAGATTATTTTCCTCCAAAACATTACAAACTGCATCTGCAATTGCTTTGTCCTTTGTAGAATAACTTATAAAAATCTCATGAGACATATTAACCACCCAATTTAAAATCCTTTTCAAGGAAATCTAATGTTTCCACATAATTAGCTTTAATGATAGTTAAATCAGTATTTTCATTTTTCAATTCATTTTTTGATGAGTCATAATCCTTTTTAGGGATGATAAAATCATAATAATCAAAATATTTAAAATCAAGTTCCGAATCCAATCCTTCAGGATGAGTTTTAATTAAATAATGAGAATCATTAAATGAAGATACAGATGGATTTCCACGGTCTTGCGCTTCATTAAAAATGTTTAAGGAATTGTTTGATACAACAATTTCTGAAAGATATGACTGATAAGGTCCAGTTACTTCAATACCCTCAGAAATGTTATTATAATTTGCATCTGACGGGAGTTTTATTGAAAACTTGTCCAGTTCCACCACATCTTCGGAAAAACTAGGAGTTGCAGCAATCATTGCCAAATACAATATCAAAACCAGAACAGATACTATTAAAACAATATGATATTCGCTTAAAAGTTTCCTAAAATCCATAATGTCATTCCTTGATTAAATCGATGAATAATATTATATGCTCATTATTATTTAATATTTTTCAAAATTGAACTGATTAACATATTTTAATAACTTAACATCATATTTATTATTAAGTCAGGTGATAATATGGATGACATTAACTGGAAAACTGATAGAATCTTACTCACACCAATAAACCTTTATATGGAATACATCCTTTTAAGCTACAATGACTTTTTAACAGAAAAATTAAAAGACATCGAGATTACTCATGGAGAATTAACCTATATCTACAATATCAAATATTTTCCGGAAACTTCACAAAGGCAATTGGCTGAAATATTGTACGTCTCAGAAGCCAATGTGGCGAAGATGGTAAAGAAGTTGGTTAAAAAGGGTTTGGTTGAAAAATCAAAGGATAAATCAAACAAAAGTAGAAATATTCTTTCACTAACTGATAAAGGAGAAAGCGTATTTGATAAAATCAATACCATAACATACGGATGGGAAAGAGATATTGCCAAAAAATTTACCAATGAGGAATATTTTGAATTTAAGCAGAAATTATATGAACTGATAAAAGAATCTGCAAATTTAGGATAACAAAAATTTTATATACTCCAACTGATAATATTAACATAAGCCTTAACTTAGTTAAGTCTTTGAAAAATTAAAGAGGTGAAAAACAATGTCAATTTATGAATTTGAAGCAAAAGACGGAGAAGGAAACATTGTTTCTTTAAGTGAATACAAAGACAAAGTACTTTTAATTGTAAATTCCGCAACAAAATGTGGTTTTACTCCACAATACACAGAACTAAACGAGATTTATGCTGAATTTAAAGATGACGGTTTCGAAATTCTAGACTTCCCATGCAACCAATTCGGAAATCAGGCCCCAGGATCAACTGAAGAAATTGCCGAAGTTTGCCGTAACAAATGGCTGGTTCCATACACAATCTTCGATAAAATCGATGTAAACGGTGAAAATGCACACCCTCTATTTGAATACCTCAAAAATGAACAACCGTTTAAAGACATCACCGGAAAAGGTGCAACAAAATTAAAGATAGTCCTGAAGGCAACCGACAGACACTACAAAGACAACAATGACATAAAATGGAACTTCACAAAATTTTTAGTTGACCGCCAAGGCAATGTTGTAAGAAGATTTGAACCGACAGAGGATTTGGATGATGTTAAGCAAGCCGTTAAGGATTTAATTTAAGTTCAATTAAATCCACTATTTTTTTAAACCGCAACTTCCAGAGGTAATATCATGGAGAAATATGACATTATTATTATAGGAGCAGGACCAGGTGGTCTAACAGCAGGAATCTATGCCGGTCGTCAAGGAACCAAAAACCTAATTATTGACAGGGATCTGGCGGGAGGAATAGGTCGTGAAGTTCCGGAAATGGAAAATTATCCCGGTTTTGACAGCATTTCCGGTTTGGAGTTAATCGAGAAAATGAAAGCCCAGGCTATTAAGAACTGTGAACTGCATGAAATGGAAAATGTTGAAGAAATCATAAAAAACAATGATGAATACCGCTTCACAGTTAAAACCAATAAAGATGAATATCTGACAAAAAGCATTATTTTAGCGACTGGAAGTTCACACAGGCATTTGGATGTTAAAGGAGAAGAAGAGTTTAAGGGAAAAGGAGTAAGCTATTGCGCTACATGTGATGGATTTTTCTTTGCAGGCCGTGACATCATCATGGTAGGTGGAGGAAACAGCGCCCTTCAAGAGGCAATCTATCTTAAAAATCTAGGGGCAAATGTTACATTAATCCATAGAAGAGATGAATTTAGAGCTCAAAAACACCTCCAGGATTTAATTGAAAAAGAGGGCGTAAACACCATACTCAATGCAACCGTTGAAGAAATCCAAGGTGATATGCTTGTTGAAAAAGTCATCCTAAAAGATACAAAAACAGGAAAACTCTGCGAACTTCCAATAAACGGAATATTCATTAGTGTCGGATACATCCCACATACCGAGCTGGCAGAACAGCTAGGAGTTAGTCTTGATGAAACAGGCCACATAATCACAGATAAAAATCAGAAAACCAACATTGACTATGTTTATGCAATTGGTGATGTGTGCGTTGGGCTGAAACAGTGGGTTGTAGCATGTGGAGAAGGTGCAGTGGCTGCAACTTCAGCATACTATGATTTGAAAGAGAATCAATAATATCTTTCTTTTAAGAACATATAAATAAAGAATGCAATGAGCAATACTACAATTACCGGCAATAACCACATGAATATTTTTAACAGCACTACAGCAACAAATATTGCAATTATTATAAATATTAAATCTTGTAATTCCATGTACATCAATTTTATATAATATCCTATATAAAGTTTACAATTGCAAGTAACTTTTTTTCATTTTTCATTAAATATATAAGATAACTATAATAAATAAAAAAACCAAAAATAATATCATTATATTTTCATGGAGTATAAAATGACATTATTAGTTATCAATAATAAAGGACAGTACAATCACAGAATCGCAAGAAGTTTACAATATCTTAAAATACCTTCCAAATTAGTTTCAAATGACTTGACCATTGAAGAAATTGAAGCTGAAAATCCAATCGGATTGATTTTGGGAGGTGGCCCTTCACTTGAAGGTGCCGGCATGAGTGAAGAATACATTAAACACTTCAACATACCAATTTTAGGAATATGTCTTGGACACCAATTGATTGCAAAAGCATATGGTGGAGAAGTCAAGACTTCCGATACTGAAAGTTATGCTCAAGTGAAAATTAATATTAATAATGATAAAAACTTATTTGAAGGATTAGCTCCTGAAATGGATGTTTGGTCTTCCCACAAGGATGAAGTCACAACAATCCCCGAAGATTTTGAAATCTTGGCTAATTCCGATTTATGCAATGTTGAATCCTTTAAACATAAGGACAAAGATGTTTATGGAATTCAATTCCATCCTGAAGTACATCATACTCCAAAAGGATCAAAAATTTTTGAAAACTTTTATAAAATTTGTCAAAAACAGGTGTAATAATGATTGATAATGCTGAAGATTTAGCAACCAAGGCACAGGGCAATAAAGCAGGTTTAAAAAGAAAATATGTTAACATACCAATAGGTTATGAAGAATACGGATTTAGGATATCTGGAATTGGAGCTAAATCTGTAAAATTAGAGAAATTTGTTAAATACGATGATATCTTTGAAGCTATCGAAGCTGGAAATGACAATGGCCTAGAAGCTATGATAAAACAGATTATTGAAGATTATGAAGAAGATGAGGAATAAAATGTTAAGTCCAAAAGAATTTATTGAAGATGCAATCCAAAAAATTAAAGACCAAATTGGTGATGAAAAAGCTATTATTGCATTATCTGGAGGAGTAGACAGTTCAGTATGTTCTGTTCTCGTTCAAGAAGCAATTGGAGATAATTTAACTGCTATTTTTGTGGACCATGGTCTTTTAAGAGAAGGTGAAGTTGAACAAGTAACCAATACATTTAAAGACAGATTGAATTTCAAATTTGTCGATGCTTCAGATGAGTTTATGGATCAGCTTGCAGGCGTTGAAGACCCTGAGGAAAAAAGAAAAATCATCGGTAGAGTATTTATTGAAGTATTCGAAAGAGAAGCAATTAAATCTGATGCCAAATTCTTAGTACAGGGAACTATTGCACCTGATTGGATTGAAACCAAAGGTGAAATCAAATCTCACCACAACTTAGCTCTTCCAAGTGGAATGGAACTGGAACTCTGCGAACCGATTCGTGACCTGTACAAGGATGAAGTAAGAGAAATAGGTGATGAATTAGGTCTTCCGAAAACAACCGTGTACAGACAACCTTTCCCAGGACCTGGTCTTGGAGTGCGTGTTGTTGGAGCTCTTACTAGAGAAAATGTAGAAATATGTAGAAAAGCGAACAAAATCGTTTGCGATGAAGTTGAAGCTAGAGGACTTAACGAAGAAGTATGGCAATATTTCGCTGTATTAACCGATACTAAAGTTACTGGTGTTAAAGGAGACCAAAGAGACTTTGGATACCTCGTAGTAATCAGAATTGTCAATTCTATTGATGCAATGACAGCATCCGTAGCAGAACTTCCATGGGAATTAATCCAGACAATTTCCAAAAGAATCACTTCTGAGATTTCTGAAGTTACCCATGTTGCACTTTCTATTAGTGACAAACCACCAGCAACCATCGAATTCTGTTAAATACTATTTTAAATTAATAGTATTTACTTTTACTTTTTTTAAAAATTATGAAAACAACTAAAAACGCTTATCTTGCAAAATTAACAGAACAAATTCAAATGAAGTCTGTTAAGGTTGGGAAAAACCTTGAAGGAACAACACCACCATCAGTTTTTATTGGAAGATGGTCATATCCTAAAGTTTATGCAGGACCCATGATGAGCAGCCAAATGGGCGATACATCGATTATGGATTCTCCGGAATCATGGATAGGTCAAAATAAAACACAAGATGAAATTATAAACTATAGGATGAACCTGGTTAGAGGAAAACAGCTGATAAAAATTGATGATTTGGAAAATCCTTTTGTTGAAAAGCTTCAAGACATATCCCTCGCATCAAAATCCATAGACAGTGAAGCCACTTTTGGAAAACGCCCAAGAGGGTCCATGCTTACGGAAGACAGTATGCCTCATGGTCCCAGTGCAGTTATAGAAAAATTTGATATTGATGCAGTAAGATGGGACAAACAACTTGAAAAAACATTCTATGATACTGATTTAAAAGCAGTGAATGCTGTTGTCAATTTGCACAATAAAGATGTCCCATTCACTGCAATGCAAAAAGCATTTTCAGTAGGAGCTATCGGTACAAAAAATAAAAGGAAGTTGGTTCCGACACGCTGGTCAATTACAGCTTGTGATTCCACGCTTGCAGACGAATTTTTAAAAGAAGTGAGAAAATATGAGAGACTTGATACTTATAGGGTGTTTGAGTTTGGTGCTTTGAATAACTATTATATTATCATTTTAACACCGACAGAATGGCAATATGAATGGTATGAAGCATTCATTAAGTTAATGAAAAATGAAGAGTTAATATTTTCAGATTATGAAACAAATGGCGGTAAAAAGGAATATTCGCGTGTGGGCGGATGTTATTATACCGCAAAAATGGCTGTGCTTGATTACCTCATGAAAATTAAAAAGCAATCAGGATTGCTGATTTTAAGGGAAGCATATGACGGATACATTCCCCTTGGCGTTTTTAATGTGAGGGAAAATATTAAAGAAGCCATGATGAGACCATATCTTGAATTTGAAACCTTAGAAGATGCATTGAAATATAGTGGCACTAAACTAAAAATACCGATTAACAGATATGTGAAACAAGGAACACTATTAAATGAAATGCTCCATTCCAAACAGACTACCTTGGATATGTACTTTAAAAGTGGATAACATGTTTAAATTTAAAACCCCTTCAAAAAAGACGCTTGAAATAATGTCCGAAGTTGCAAAAGGCAATTTGAAAGATGACTTTGAGATAAGATGCTGTGAAAAAATAACAGATTTGACATCTCATGAATTTGTAAAAGTAACATCAAGCGGAAACAACAGTATTTTTATTTCGCTGTCTTCAGTGGAAGGAGACATTATTGTGCCCGATCAGGGTGGTTGGCATGGATTTAAACAGATTGCAAAATTCCTAAACAAGAACATTATTACCCTGAAAACCGATTCCGGAATCATTAATCCCAAGTATTTGGATGATTTAGATATTCCCGACAAATCTGCATTGATTTTCACAAGTTTTGCAGGATATTGTGGAGAACAGGACATTAAGGATATTTCAAAATACTGCAAAAGCAACAATATCATAACAATTGAAGATGCCTCCGCAGGAATTGGAGATAAAAAACATGCCCTGGGAAATGGAAAATATTCTGACATTATTATTGCATCGACCGGCTCTCCAAAGATGATTAATGTTGGAAGCGGAGGATTTATTTCAACAAACAATAAAGAATTTTTTGACAGGACATCCCTCCCCCAAAAATTAAGCAAAACTAACAATATTATATGTAGTGGTATAGATAATGAACTTGATTTGGTGGAAGAAAATCTGGAACTTACATTAAATGCAACAAAGTATCTAAAAAACAACATAGGTCGCACATTACATGCAAAAAGAAGAGGCGTTAATGTAATTATACCTAATGAAAATGCAAAAGAAATAAGTTGGAATTTGAAAAAATCATTACCCATCAACAAAAGCGGATTTATAACAACCTGTCCAAATTATAATCGGGTTAAACAAAAAGCCATTGCAATAGAAATAAAAAACCTTTCTTATGATTGCCTGAAAAAAGAGTATCTTGATAAGATAATCAAAGAAGTCAGAATTAATAATCTACTGTAAGTTTTGTAATCCTATCTATAATTATCTCTTCAACAGAAAAATTTTTTACTTCATCTTCACCAATGCCATAAATATTCATCAGCTCATCATTATTAGGAGTTAATACACTTCCATCAACTGTGAAAATAGATGATAATTCCCGAGCGTAATCGGAGCAATTAATCAAAACCGCACATAAATTCATTTCACCCTCTTTTAGTCCCAATATTTTAAAAGCCTTGGAAATTTGTCTTTGGGCAGAGCATCTCAATGCTATTTCAACACTTATATCCTTGGCTAGATTTTCACCCCTTTCGAATGCCAAGAATGCTTGATTGACACCATGAGCTATATGATTCCTGCCAGCTATCGAATCTGCATTCAGAAGTTGGATGATTTCACCATCTTTTTTAATTTCATCAATTTGATTAAGAGTTTCTTCCACTGAATTGATGCTTGTCTTAAAACCCAATATTTTTAAATTGTCCCTATGCATCAAAACACCTCATCTCTTAATAATCTGTTAACACCAGCAATATATGCCTTAACACTTGCATTGATAATATCCGGTTCGGTACCGCGAGCAGAGACGACCTTATCCCCTTTTTGGAGTTTAATTATAACATCAATAAAAGCATCGGTACCGCCAGTAATGGCATCTACGTGGTATTCAATCAAGTCAATGTCTTTAAAGATATCCAAAGACTTAATCGCATTGATTGCAGCATCAACAGGCCCCAATCCAACACCTGCATTTAAAATTTGATCATCATCAATAGTTATTTTAACGGATGCTGTAGGCATTACCTTATTGCCGGATACAATAGTAACCTCATCAAGTTTGATTCTATCCTCATGATTAATCTCTAAAACATTATCTGCAATGACCTGCAAATCAACATCAGTTACTGTTTTTCCATTATCTGCCAATAACTTTATATTGTCACAAATCTGGTGAAGCTGATCTTGGTTAACATCCAGACCCAACTCTTTTAGCCTATTATTCAAACCATGAGTTCCCATATGCTTACCAATGACAAACTTACGTTTTCTTCCAACAAGTTCCGGAGTAATTGGCTCATAAGTAGCAGAATTTTTAATTATTCCATCTGAATGAATACCTGATTCATGAGCGAAAGCATTTTCTCCAACAATTGCTTTATTTGGCTGAATATAAACTCCAGTTAATCTGGCCACTAACTTAGATACATCATAAATTTCATTAATATGAACTTTAGTAGAAAATTGAGTGAATAACCTATCAATAGAAACAATACACTCTTCAAAAGAAGTGTTTCCGGCTCTCTCACCGATACCATTAATGGTAGTATGTATTTCAGATGCACCGCCTTTAATAGCAGATAATGTATTGGCAACCGCCAAACCAAAATCGTTATGACAATGGCAGGCAACAGGAACTGAAAATTCCTTTAAACTACTGAATAAATCATAGGATGAATCAGGAGTTAAAATACCAACAGTATCACAAACACAAATTCTATCAACACCATGTTCTATGGCATTACTATAGACAAGTTTCAAAAAATCCAAATCACTTCTTGAAGCATCTTCAGCAGACAATTCCACAATTAAACCGTGATCTTTACAATAATCGATAGCATTATTGGACAATTCTAAAAGTTTTTCTTTAGTGGTTTTAAGCTTATCTGCTATATGTAATTCTGAAGTAGGAACAACTAAATTGACAGCATCAACGTCACAATCCAAACAGTAATCAATGTCAACAGTTAATGGTCTTGAAAAACTAAGAATTTCAGCATTCAAACCTTGTTTAGTAATCTCTTTAATAGAATCTCTTTCACCTTCTGATGTAATGGCGGACCCCGCTTCTATAAAATCCACACCAATTTCATCTAATTTATTAGCAATTCTTAATTTCTCCTGTGGTGTTAGTGATACACCTGGTGTTTGTTCACCATCTCGTAAAGTAGTATCCAATACTTTAATATTCAAAAAAATCACCTAAAAATTATACATACGGGTATTAAGCTTGAAAAAATCATGTGAAAAAAATAGAAAGTTATAAATAATTGTAATAGAGAAAGCTTGCAGCGAAATGAAATTCCCATAGAAAACCATAGTACACAAACAAAACA